>NZ_CP044067.1:2627500-2927500 GCF_008693385.1 Cupriavidus pauculus | reverse complement strand
ACCTTGAACGTGGTCGGGTCAGGTATCAGCGTGACGTCCGCCCCGCCCTGCATGCCCGGAATATCGAAGCCACCGCCTGCCTGGAATACCGGAAACACCGTGCGGTGCGAGGTGTCCTTCGCAAACAGCGTGGTGGTGACGTTCAGACCGCTGCGCAATACACGCACCGCCTCCGATGCGACCAGGGCCTTGCCGCGCAGCACGCCGTGCTGGTCTGGGAAGGAAAAGCGAACGACGTCGATATCGCCCGCGCCGATCCGCCGCGCCATCTCGTCCGCCGCGCGCGACTGCGCCTCGGTCCAGAGGCCGAATTTGTCTACGAATGCCATATGGGTCCGGCCCTCCGCCCCGCGTCGCGCGCGCGGAAGGGCCGCCTAGGTAGTTGATGAGGTATGCAGTCCGATGACGTCAGGTGCGCGACGCCCACTCCGAGTCGGCGCGCCGCTTTGCGTCGGCACCGCGCCAGTAGACTTCGTGCTCCACGTTGCCGACGCTGACGCCATCGATCGACGGCGGGCCGGTCAGCGTGCTGGCCTCATCGACGTCGACCATCATCAATGCCTTCTCGCCGCGCTCGTTCGCCTCGATGGCTTCCACCAGCAGCTTTCGGTAGGCAATGATCCCCTTGTCGGTGGTACCCAGATGCTCGCGGGTACGGTCCTGGATCGGCCCCTGCGACTCGACGGCCCACTGGTCGTGCACGTTGATATCGTTGCCCATCCCGGTGTACGTCTTGGTCTGCTGCTCATACGGATTGAAGCCGTACTGGTTGGCCTTGTTCTGGCGCGGGCGATAGTCGGGCAGCTCGTACAGTGCAAGGCGCTGGTCGCGCATCTGTTGCTTGTTCACGGGCTCGGTGAAGCTCGTGAAGATCGCGTACCAGTAGCAGCTGGTGTCGTCGATGGGCACATGCCATTGCGCGATGGTCATCTCGGCGCTCATCGGGATGATGAATGCCTGCGGGAACACGACATTGGTCACGCGCACGTGCTGCTCGCCTTCGCCCAGGTCGCGCAGTGCCGTCAGGCGCATGCCGTAGTCGGTCGAAGCAAGGTTGATCTGCGGGCATTCGAACTCGCGCAGCACCTTGGTGATCGGCATGGCCGAGTCGGCCGACGCGCCACGGAACTGCTTGCCATAGCTCTCGGAAGTGTCCTCGTCCTCGAAGAAGCGATGCAGGAACGAGGCATGTGCGGGATCGATACCGACTTCGAGTGCCTGGAGCCAGTTGCATTCGAGCAGCCCCTTGAATGCAAACGTGTACTGGTTCGGCGCGATAAAGCAGTCGAACGCCGGGAACGCGGGCGGCTCGCCTTCGCCAATGAAGGCAAACAGCATGCCGCTGCGTTCGACCACCGGGTAGGCCTTCTGCTTGATGCGGGTGCACAGCTTGCTGCCGGCCGGCTCGGCGGGGGTCTGCAGGCAGGTACCGTTGCGATCGAACAGCCAGCCATGGAACGGGCAACGCAATCCACCGTCCTCGAGACGCCCGAAGCTCAGGTCCGCACCCCGATGCGGGCAGTCGCGATCGAGCATCCCGTACTGGCCCTGCTCGTCGCGAAACACCACGAAGTCCTGGCCCATCAGGCGCACGGCGCGGACGGGACGCTCCCCCTCGAATTCGTCGATCAGCGCAACCGGCTGCCAGTACTGGCGCAGCAGACGGCCAGCCGGCGCATCGGCACCCACGCGGGTAATGAAATCGTTCTGTTCCCTGGACATCATGATGGGGGATCTCCTGCTCGAAAGGCGGTTTGTGGATGAGTTGGCCGACGCCATATCGGCCTGTTGTATGCAGCAATACTATTCACTGCATACAGACAAAACAAGAGGCAGAACGAGCGAACATCAGCCGCCTTAGCACCCGATACCAGTCGCAACCCCGAAATTCCGCTCTAACCATATGTTTTAATTGAATAAATTGCGGAATAATCGGATCGGAAACGCGTCGTAGGTGTTTACCCTTAAACGCAGGAGAACGTCACGATTGCATGCCGATTTCGAGCCTGCTGTACATTTTTGCGTGCACATTGCATGCAGCGCGCACCATTGTCGTGCGGCAGCGCTGCGGCGCGAGCGTGCCTGAGCGTGATGGCATTACAGCGACACCGCGATGGCGGCCGCACGCGCGAGTGCCTGTTCACGCGCAGCCGGCATGGCCGGAGCGTCGGGGTGTGTCGGACCGAAGGCGATGGTCTCGATGGCATCCACGCCAATCATGCGCAGCCAATCCTCGAGATAGGGCTTCTGATGATCGAACGGCGCGAGCGGGGTGCCGGCCGCGTAGTCGAACGAACTCGCATAGATCACCACCGCGCGCCGGCCAAGCACCAGCCCTTCGTAGCCACGCTCCGGCGTCCACTTGAAGGTCAGCCCCGGCTGCGTGATCACGTCGATGTAATGCTTGATCCGATACGGCAGCCCCCAGTTCCACATCGGAACGCTGAACAGCAATACGTCGTACTCGAGAAGGCGTGCCACCTCCTTTTGCACGGTGGCCCATGCGGCGGCTTGCTCGGCCGTATGCTCGCGCCGGGCGAACACCGCGTATTTCGCGTTGAGTACGTCTTCGCGCATCTCGGGCAGATCGAGCTCCCAGAGGTTGAGCGTATCGATGCGCGGGTTCGCATGCTTGGCGGCATACGTATCGAGCAGCGCCTGCGCCACCATTGCCGACTGGCTGTTCTCGCGCGGCGAGCCGACGATATGAAGAATCTTGGTCACGTTGAATCCTTTGCTTGTTGCACCGATGATGGCGCGATCTAGCGCGCACGATCATCGGTTGTTTTTCACCGGGCTGCCGCGCCTTTCACGCGATTGCCCAGCCGATCAGAGATCCACCGCCAGGGATTCACCCTCGGCCCAGCACACGCAAACGCAGGCCAGCGCTTCGTTACTTCGTTGCGCATCGGTCAGGAAGCGGTCGCGATAGGAAACCTTCGAACCGCCCAGTACCTTCGTCGCGCACAACCCGCATTCGCCGCGCTTGCAGCTGTGCGGCACAGGGATACCGATGGACAGCGCGGCATCGAGGATCGAGGTACCGGGCTCCACACGCAACTCGCGCCGGGACCGGACGAACGACACGGTCACGGGCTTGTCGCTGCTCAGCGGCGCCGGTGCCTTGAACAGTTCGTGATGCACGCATGCCGCCGGGAAGCCCACCGCGGCAGCCGCATCCACCACCGCATCGATCAGTGCTGCCGGTCCGCAGGTGTAGCTGTGCGTGCCGGCGGGGCGGCCGGCCAGAAGTTCGGGCAAACGCATGCGCGCGCCGTGGTCCGCCGCGGTGTCATAGAGATGCAGCGCATCGCCGCAGATCTCGCGCAATGTGTCGACGAATGCCGCATCGTCCATGCCGCGCGCACTGTAGTGGACTTCGAACGACGTGCCCGCGCGCCGCAGCGCGCGCGCCATCGCCACGATGGGCGTCACGCCGATCCCGCCCGCGATCAGGATGGCGTGCCGCGTGGCCGGATCCAGCGGAAACTCGTTCTCGGGTACCTCGATCTCCAGCATACGGCCCACCTCCACCTCGTCGTGGAGATAGCGTGAGCCGCCACGCCCCGCGGCTTCGCGCAGCACCGCGATATCGCACCAGTTGCCGTCCGGCGCCACGTCCACAACGGTGTACTGCCGCGCCTCGCGCGTGCGGTCGTCCAGCACCGTGCCGATGCGCACATGGCCGCCAGCGGCAATCGTCGGGAGTGCCGGCCCCGCGGCAACGGCCAGCCGGAAGCGCTTGATGTCGCGGCCCACCATCTCGGTCTCGCTGACGGTCACCGGGTAGCGGCCGTCGTGCGCGTTCACCTCGGCGGGCGTCCGATAGCCGGCGCGCCGGGCAAAGCCGGTCACGTAGTCGGGAGTCGCCACCGACTCGTGCAGCCGCTTGGCCGGGCGCCCCGGCAGCGCCACCGTCGCCAGCGGAATTTCTCCGGCCCAGCATTGCTGCTCGTACAGCGCCTCGCCACCGAAAATGGCGAGACCGTCGGCCGGCGGCCCCGCACGGCGCTTCGCCGAGCCCTCTTCGATCCGCATGCGCACCATGATGATGCTGTGCAGTTCGGCTTCGGTGGGTTGCCTGACTTCGTCCCAGCGCCCCGGGAAATAGCGCGTGAGGAAATACTCGAGCTGTTCACGGCGCGCGGCGGGCTCGGCCACGGCTTCCGGCCGCCCGAAGATCATGACCGAGCGATAGTTCAGCGTGTGCGCCGAGGCCAGCCGCGACAGCACGTAGCCATCCAGCAGGGTGAAATTCACGCAAACGTTCACGCCCTGCGAGACATGCTTCAGCATGCGGCTGCCCGCGGAGCCATGCCAGTACACGTAATCGCCGTGGCGCCAGACCATGGTCGGCGTGGCGAACGGCTGGTCCTCGATCTGATAGGACACGACGCCATACAACGCCGCGTCGATGATCTCGTGGATGGCCTGCTTGTCATTCGAGCCCCGCCCACCGAACAGGCGCACCCGCGAGCGATCCGTCACGGGGTAGCTGGTGTCATTCATGTCTGTTTCCTTTTGCGGTCCTGATACCGCATGCCACTGGTATTGCCATGCTCCGGCACGATTGGTCCTGGCGAAAGGACCAATCCATGCGCCTCGACCAGTCCAATCCCCCAACCATCTTTTACCCAACTCACTAGGGATAACCCGGGACTGGGCAACCGAAGAATGGACACCGTAAAGGCTTCGGTCTAACTTACCCATGCCATTATCTTCTATGGAAGATATTGCGACAGACTACACGCCGGCGCGCCGGCTGGCTACTACCCACGACGGATACCGAAGATGACCACTGCTGATGAGAACGAACTGCTGACCCGCGTCGAGAACGGCGCGCCCATGGGGCGCATGCTGCGCCAGCTCTACTGGATGCCGGCCGTGCTGTCGTCCCGGCTGGAAGCGGACGGTGCCCCCGTGCGCGTGCGGCTGTTCGGCGAGAACTTCGTCGCGTTCCGCGCCACCGATGGCCGCATCGGCTTTCTGGACGAAGCTTGCCCGCACCGTGGCGTGTCGCTGGCACTGGGACGCAACGAAGATTGCGCCATCCGATGTATCTTCCATGGCTGGAAGATCAGCGTGACGGGCGATGTGCTGGAAGTCCCCAACGAAGCGTCGAACCCGGATTGTTTCCGCGATACGGTCAAAGTCCGCCATTTCCCCACCGTGGAAGGCGCCGGCATCGTATGGGTCTGGCTGGGTGAAGAAGGCGAGGCGCCACCGCCGCCGAACTTCGAATGGATGAATCTTCCCGCCACCCAGGCCTACGCATGCGGCATCGAGCTGAACGCCAACTGGCTACAGGGCGTGGAAGCGACCATCGACTCCTCGCACATCGCGCTCTTGCATCAGAGCTGGCTGGAAAGCTCGCCGACCGACATGGCGGCCACGCGCGTCAACTCCGCGGTGCGCTACCAGTTCGAGAACACCGACTACGGTATTCGGGCGGCGGCGCTGCGTGAAGCGCCGGACGGCTCCTGCGTGGCGCGCGTGACCGAGTTCGTGATGCCGTATTACGGGCTGATCCCGCCGATCGGCATTGGCGCGGCCCAGGATCGCACCGTGATCATCGCGGTGCCTATCGACGATACGCACCTGATCCAGTGGTACATCTACTACAACACCGAACGGCCGGTGGATTCGATGAAGCGGACCCAGCGCGCCAATACCTGGCCGATGGCGGGAGGCATGCCGGGCGGCCCGGAGCAGAACTGGGGCCAGAACCGCACGCTCATGCAGCATGGCAACCACACGGGCTTCCACGAGATCGTCATCGAAGACTTCGTTACGCAGGTCAGCATGGGGCCGATCGTCGATCGCACGAAGGAATACCTGTGCTCGGCCGACCAGGCCATCATCCGCGTTCGCCGCCAGCTGCTCGACGCCGTACGCCGTTACACCGGCGGCGTGTTGCCCGCGAGCGCCACGCCGCAGGGCCGCGATCATGCCGCGATTCGTGCCACGGGCGGCCGCATGGAATCGGCCGAGCAAGACTGGCGTGCGCTCCCGCGCTGAGCGGCCCGTCATCAACCTGCCGGCTCTGGCGGGTGCCGCCCCGCGCCCGCCGTTCGCCTTACCGGCATCTGTCATATCGGAATACGCAGCAAATGGACCACGAAACGAAACACGAGGAATGGGTGCGCGCCTGCCAGGTTGCCGACGTGCGCCCCGGCAATCCCAAGGGGCTGAAGCTCCGCGACATCCCGATTGCACTGTATCGGCTACCCGAAGGTGTCTTTGCCACCCATGACGTCTGCACGCACGCCTACGCCCTGCTGTCCGAGGGCTTTATCGAGGACCACGTGGTGGAATGCCCGCTGCACGGCGCCAAGTACGACGTTCGCAATGGCAAGTGCCTCGCCGTGGCCGAATGCGACGTCAAGACCTACCCGGTCCGCATCGAGGACGACGCCGTCTACGTGGCGGTACCGAGCGAGGTCACGTCCGCATGATTTCCGCCGCCCCGCAACGCATCGTCATCGTCGGCGGCGGGCAAGGTGCCGGCGCGTCGCTCCGCCACCTGCGCGCACGCGGCTACGACGGCTTCACTTCAGTCATCTGCGCCGAAGACCAGTACCCCTACGAGCGCCCGCCGCTCTCCAAGGCGTTTCTCAACGGCACCGCCTCGCTCGAGGCGCTGACGCTGTGCACGCCCGAGCATCCGCGCGAGCGGTTCTACCTCGCCGATATGGCATCGCGTATCGACGTTGCGGAAAAACGGGTCGTGCTGCGTAGCGGCACATCGATGGCCTACGACAAACTGCTGCTGGCCACGGGCGGCGAAGCGCGCAGACTCGCGCTCGCGGGCGCGGACAGCGCGAACGTCCACTATCTGCGCACGGTGCACGATGCCCGCCGCCTGCGCGCCGCGCTTGCCGACTGCCAGGCCGCGCAAGCGCCGGTGCTGGTGATCGGGGGCGGCTGGATCGGACTCGAAATTGCGGCCGCCGCGCGGCAGGCTGGCCTGGCGACCACGCTGATCGAGGGTGGACCGCAGCTCTGCGGCCGCTCGCTGCCCGCTCCCATTGCCACGGAACTTCTGATGGCGCATCGGGACCGCGGCGTCGATATCCGGCTTGGCTGCTCGATCGAGACGCTGCATGGCGACGGCCGCGTAACGGCCGCGACGCTATCCGATGGCGGCACGATCCCGGTCGGCATGGTCGTTGTCGGGATCGGGCTGATTCCCAACGCGCAACTGGCCGTGGACGCCGGGCTCGCGGTCGGCAACGGTATCTGTGTGGATGCCAGCGGCCGGACCTCCAACCCGCACGTCTACGCGATTGGCGACGTGGCCGAGTTCCCCTGTATGTGGCACGGTTGCGCCGTGCGCATGGAGACCTGGAACAACGCCAATGTCCAGGCGGTACGCGCCGTCTCGGCGATGCTTCCACAGGCCGGCGGGCCGCAACTCGCCGGCGACGCTGTGCCCTGGTTCTGGTCCGATCAATTCGATTTCAATCTGCAGGTCCTTGGTGCACCTCTGGTCGCGGACGGCTCGCTGGTGTCGACAGATGCGGAAGGCGGAGCCCTGCATCTGTACGCACGGGAGCGGCGCCTGATCGGGGCCATCGGCATCAACCGGGCGCGCGACATCCGTGTCCTCAAGCGCGCCGTCGAACGCGATCCGCAGTTGACGTTTCAACGAGTGACCGATTGCCTGGGAAATCTACGCGAACTGTTATAACCGCCATGCCGATGTCCCGGATCCCACCATGACCTCCATGCTCGACACCACCGCGTGGTGCAGCGAACTCGATCGGACATCGACGACGCCGCTGTACCAGCAGCTTTGCGACAGCATCCGCACGTCGATTCTCGCCGGCCGCATCGAACCCGGCGTACGCCTGCCCTCCACGCGCGACCTGGCCGACGAGCTCAACGTCTCGCGCAACACCGTGGTGGTGGCTTACGAGCAGCTCCATGCCGAAGGCTTCCTGAGCGCGCTCGTGGGCCACGGCACCGTGGTGTCGCGCCGCCTGTCCAACCGCATCCAGTCGCCCCCACCCACTGGCCAGGGGCCGGCTTCGGCGCGGTTGTCGGCCCGCGCCGGCAGCATGCTGCAGCTCGCGGGGCGCGCCGCCTCGAGTGCCGCGGCGGCTGCCCGGGTCGACACACCGTTCCGCGTCGGTGTGCCAGCGCTGGAAGAGTTCCCCATGCACACCTGGAGCCGCATCGTGTCGCGCCGCGCGCACCGGCTCGGTACCGACAGCCTCGACCACAAGGGCGCGGCGGGCTACCCGCCGCTACGGCGCGCCATTGCGTCGTACCTGGGCGTGTCGCGCGGCATCGTGTGCGACCCGGACGATGTGCTTATCGTCGCTGGCGCGCAAGGCGGCATGTCGCTCGCGGCGCAGGTACTGCTGGACCCCGGCGACGTGGCATGGGTGGAGGACCCCGGCTATCGCAACGCGCTCGGCGCGCTGCTCGGCGCTGGCGTGCATCCTCGAGCAGTACCGATCGATCACGAAGGGCTCGACGTGGCCGCGGGCCTCCGGCTCGCGCCCGACGCGCGCCTCGCGTGCGTCACGCCGTCGCACCAGTTTCCGCTCGGGATCACCATGAGCCTGTCGCGTCGGCTCGATCTGCTCGCCTGGGCGCGCGGTGCCGGCGCATGGATCATCGAGGACGATTACGACAGCGAGTTCCACTACGCGGGCCACACGTTGCGCGCGCTGCGCGGACTCGATACCGGTGCCGCGCAGGTGGTCTACGTCGGCAGCTTCAGCAAGATCATGTTTCCAGGGCTGCGGCTTGGCTATCTGGTCGTACCCGGTGCGCACGCGGCGGCATTCCGCGCCGCCTTGCGTTTCACCCAGCTTCAGGTGCCGCTGCTCGAGCAGGCCGCCACGGCGGACTTTATCCTTGAAGGCCACCTCGCCCGCCATATCGGCCGCATGCGAACCATCTACGCGGCGCGGCAAACGGCATTGGTTGCGGCGCTGCGTCGCCGTGGTGTCGTGACCGCGGATTTCGTCGCGCCCGAGGGAGGCATGCATCTCGTGCTCCCGCTCCCCCAGGGCAGCGACGACGCGGGCATTGCCGCACAGGCGGCCCAGCTCGGACTCGGGGTGCAGGCACTGAGCCAGCATGCGCACGCCCCCGGCGGCCGCAAGGGCCTGATGATCGGATTTGCCAATACCACGCTGGAACAGATAGAGCCAGGCGTCGCCCGCCTGGCTGCGTTGCTGGCAAACGCGGCACGCTGCGACGCGCCGACCGGCAGCATCGCAACGGTCTGAACCCTCAGACGCGCGAGGGCGCTTCGGGCATGCGCCCGTCGATATCGGTGAAGCCGTACTCGGCTGCCAGCTCGGCAGCGAGCAGCAGCTTGCCGGACTTTTCCATGACCTTCGGATCGGCCGCCAGCGCCGCCACGGCGCGCCCGGCGAACTGTGCCGTCTCGCCGTGTTCGAGAATGCGCTTGGTAAGCGCGGGCGGCAGCCGGTCCGGCTGCGCCATGACCTTCTCGCTCTTGATGAACCCAGGCCAGATCACGACCGCCGCGACGTTGTGCTCGCGCAGATCGTGGGCCATGTCCTTGGCCATCTTGTCGACGCCCGCTTTCTGCACACCGAACGGTACGTTGAACGTATAGCGCACGGCACCGCCCGACGACGTATTGACGATCAGGCCCTGCTTGCGCGCCACCATCAGCGGCGCCGCGTGGCGGCTCGCGATGAAGTGCGAGCGCAGTCCCACGCGCATCAGCATCTCCCACAGATCCGCCGGCAGTTCCCAGAACGGCACGTTGGTCGGCATGCGGTCCGGCGCGGCAAAGACGTTATTGACGAGGATGTCAAGCTGGCCCGCCTCGTCGGCCACGCGCCGAAACAGTGCGGCCACGCTATCGTCGTCGGCATGGTCGCAGGCCACCGGAATGCCCACGCCGCCCAGGCGCGTCACTTCCGCGGCCGTCTCTTCGAGACTGCCCGGCCATATCGATCCGCCCTGCCGTAGCGTACGTCCGGTGACGTACACCGTGGCACCGGCCTCGCCCAGCCCTAGCGCCATGCCCTTGCCCACGCCTCGCGTACCGCCGGTCACCACCGCAATCTTGCCCGCGAGGGGTTTCTTATGATCCATCGTGCCTCCTTGTTCGACGAAAGAAATGTTTACCGTTTGGCGCGCAGCTTGCCGAGGCACCAGGGCAGCAGACCCGCCAGCCCATTGGGCGCCAGAAACACGCAGGCAAGCATCAGCACGCCATATATCAGCCCGGTGGCGGCCTTCGATACCTCCTCCGCGATATTCGGGACGTACACCAGGAACAGCGCACCGATCACCGGCCCGAGGGCGTGGCCGGTGCCACCGACCACCACGCCCGCCACCAGTCCGAGCGAGAGCAGTACGGTGAAGGCATCCGGCGAGACGAAATGCGTCAGCAGCGCATGCATGGCGCCGGCCATGCCGACGATGCCCGCGCTGGTGGCGAATGCGCGGGCGCGCCATTGCCGCACCGGCACGCCGGCGGCCAGCGCGGCGGCCGGGTGGTCGCGCAACGCGCGCAACGCAATGCCCGCGGGGCCGCGCGACAGACGGCGCAACATCGCATAGACCGCCAGCGCACAGGCCGATACCACCAGCAGCATCCATTGATCGGCGTCGAGGGGCAGGCCGTATGGAGCGGCCGGCGTATCGATGCCGATGCCCGCGACGCCGCCGGTCACGCCTTCGAGCGCCGGATGCTTGAGCACCTGCGGCAACGCAAGCGCCAGAGCAAAGGTTGCCAGCGCCAGATACGGGCCGGACAGCCTCACCGCAGGCATGCCGAACAACCAGCCCGCGGCGTAGCCCACTACGCCGGCCGCGGGAATGGTCAGCCAATAAGGTGCCCAGCCGCTGTCGAGCAGCATCGCGGCCGTGTACGCGCCC
Source organism: Cupriavidus pauculus (assembly GCF_008693385.1). Lineage (NCBI taxonomy): Bacteria > Pseudomonadati > Pseudomonadota > Betaproteobacteria > Burkholderiales > Burkholderiaceae > Cupriavidus > Cupriavidus pauculus. The sequence goes on along the minus strand of NZ_CP044067.1, from coordinate 2,916,622 downwards.
AGCGCAAGGAAAGCGCCGTGGCCGAGCGAGATCTGCCCGCTGCTGCCGATCAGGAACTGCACACCCATCAGCGCCACCGCATAGGTGACCACGAGGGCGAACTGGAATGCCACATATCCGGTGGCGCAGGACAGCACGACCCACGCCGCGCCGAGCAGCAATAGCGCCAGCAGGACGCCACGCCATGGCATGTGGGGCGTGTGGGCAAGGCTGCCGGGCGAGCCCCGGCGGCGCAAGACTTGCGAGAAAAAGTCAGACATGGTTCCGGTAAAAACGAGTGTGGAGCGGTGGAAACGCGGTGGAGTGGACTAGAGCCGCTGCGCCGAGCGGCTGCCGAAGAGCCCCTGCGGCTTGACGATCAGTACCGCGATCATCGCGACCAGCGCGAGCGTCAGTTTCAGCTCGGTGCCAACGAGGTAAGCGCCGGCGAGGTTCTCGAAGATGCCGAGCAGAATGCCGCCGACCACGGCGCCCACGGGACTATCGATGCCGCCCACGATCGCGGCCGCGAACGCGTAGATCATGATGCCGCTCATCATGTGCGGGTCGAGGAAGACGATCGGCGCGGCCAGCATGCCAGCCACGGCACCCACCGCGCCCGCGATCCCCCAGCTCAGCATCAGCAGGCGACTCACGCGAATGCCAACGAGCTGGCTCGACAGCGGCTGCACAGCGACCGCACGCATCGCCAGACCCAGCCGGGTATAGCGAAAGAACGCGGTCATCGCGCCAAGCACGGCCACTGTGGTGAGCAGGATGCCGACCTCGTGCCCGGAGAGCAGGCCATCGGTACCCAATGCCTCGAATGGCGAGGGGAAGCTGCGGGTTTCATAGCCGAAGACCAAACCCGCGGCACTCTGCACGATGACGTACAGCGCCACGAACACGGTAACGACGGACAGCACGGGCGCATGATGCAGCGGCCGCATCACCACGCGCTCCACCAGCGCGCCGGAGGCGAACGCAAACAGCACGCACGCCAGAAACGCCAGGGGATACGGCACGTCGGCGCCGATCAGGATGGCGGCAATGTATGTGCTGAACATCGCCATCTCGCCTTGCGCGAAATTCACGTGATGGGTCGACCGATAAACCACGACCAGTGCGAGCGCCAGCATCGCGTAGATGCAGCCGTTGACGATACCGGTGGAGATCTGGTGCAACAGTTCATGCATGAGCGGACTCCTCCGGATGGCCGAGATAGGCGCGACGCACGCGCTCGTCGCCGCGCAACACGCTCGACGGACCGCTGATCGTCACGCGCCCTCCTTCCAGCACGTATGCATTGGTGGCGAGATCGAGCGCAAGGCTTGCGTTCTGCTCCACCAGCAGGATGCTCAACTGGCGCTGGCTGTTGATCTGGCGGAGGATGTCGAAGATCTGCCGCACGATCATCGGCGCGAGGCCGAAAGACGGCTCGTCGAGCATCAGCAGCTTCGGCGCCAGCATGAGCGCGCGCGCAATGGCCAGCATCTGCTGCTCGCCGCCGCTCATCAGGCCGGCGGGCTTGCGCCGGTACTCGTGCAGGCGCGGAAAGTACTCGTACATACGTGCCATGTCGCGCTGCCATGCGGCCTTGTCGCGGCGCGAGATCGCGCCGAGGCACAGGTTCTCCTCGACCGATAGCTGGCTGAAGGTGCCGCGTCCGTCGGGCACATGGGCGATGCCCGCGCGTGCGATGGCATCGCAGGACTGACCGTCGATGCGCCGGCCATCGAACGTGATCTCTCCCGTGGCCCGCACCAGCACATTGCTGATGGACCGAAGCAGCGTGGTCTTGCCCGCCCCATTGGCACCGAGCAGTGCCGTCATGCCGCCCTCTGGCACATCGATCGACACGTCGCTGAGCACCGCCAGCGAACGGTAGGCGGCATTCAGGTTCCGCACCGCAAGTATGGATGTCATGCGTGATCCCCGAGGTAAGCCCGGATGACCTCCGGATGGTTGGCCACTTCGTGCGGCGTGCCATCCGCCATCACGCGGCCGAACTCCAGACCGATCACCTGGTCGGAGACGCGCATCACAAGGTTCATGTGGTGCTCGATGAGCAGCACTGCAATGCCCAGCTCGCGGCTGATATGGCGAATCCACGCCTCGAGTTCGCCCACCTCTTCGAAGTTGAGGCCTGCCGCGGGTTCGTCGAGCAAGAGCAGGCGTGGCTCCATCGCCAACGCGCGGGCAAGCTCCACGCGTTTGCGCGTACCGAAGGACAGATCCGCCACGAGGCGATCGGCGATGTCCGCCAGTCGCGTCATGTCGAGCAGTGCGCCAACGCGCGCCCTGATGTCGCCCATCGCGTCGCTCGCCCGGCGCAATCCGAACAGATGGGAGAGCGTGCCGCCGTGGACATGCCGATAGCATCCGGCTTCCACGTTGGCCCGCACCGTCTGCCGATCGAACAGCGCGACGTTCTGAAACGTTCTGGCGATGCCCGCTGCGGCAATGCCTTCGGGAGCGAGCGTCGTGATGTCCCGCTCGGCGAAATGAATGGTGCCGGTGTCGGGATTGCAAAGCCGGCTCAGGCAATTGAACAGCGTGGTCTTGCCGGCGCCGTTCGGGCCGATGATGCCGCACACGGTGCGCGGCTTCATGGCGAAGCTCACGGCGTCCAGCGCGCGCGTGCCGCCGAACTGCACCGACAGGCCGTTGACGCGCAGTAGTGCTGCGGCGTCGTGTTTGTGGGAAATCGACATGCTGAATCCATGGATAGTGGCGTGGGGCAGGCACGAGCCGCTCAGGTCATGCGGACCCAGCGGGTACCGTCAAACCGCTGCAGCCGCAGTTGGCGGAGGATGCGGTAGTCGTCGGCCGACGTATTGACGGTGATGCCGGGAATCAATCCCGGCAGCGCCACGTCACGCAGCGAGGTGGCCTGGCGCAGCACGCGCGCCGCCGTAAGATCGTCGCCGCAGTCGCGCAGGACTTTCTCCATCAGCACCGCGATGTTGTATCCGCTCAGATTCAGCTGCTCGGTGACATCGCCTTCCGGGTAGTAGCGCTTCATGAAAGCCAGCCATTCGACATAACCGGCATCGCTGGCCCACTCGGGATCGCCCGCCGACTTCGTCGGCGTGGCAGAGATCAAGCCCACGCATTTCTCGAGCCCGGCCGCGCGCAACACGGTGGCGACGAAATTGCTGGTAATGGGTACCACCTGCAACGGCTTCCAGCCGAGGTCCGATGCCTTGCGGATCGCCTGACTCGTGAACTTGGGGGACGTGATGTTGAGGAACACATCGGCCTGGGACGCCGCCAGCGAGATCACTTGCGAATCGACGGTGGGCGCGGTGATTTCGTAGGTCAGTGCCATGGAGACGGTCATCGCGCTGCCGATCTCCTGCAGCCGCTGCCGAAACGCGGCCAGGTACTCCTTGCCGAACTCGTCGTTCTGATAGAGGACGGCAACCCTGGCACCGGGCTTGACGCGATTGAGGTACTCCGCATAGATCGCGGCCTCGGTGGGGAACGTGGTGAGGCCGGGCACCGTCCACGGATACTGTTTCGGGTCGGCAAAGCGCGCGCTGCCGGCGTACACGAACAGCTGCGGTACCGTGCGCGTGTTCAGATACTTCTGTACCGCGGCGTTTTGCGCCGTGCCCATGCTGCCGAACATCGCCAGCACACGGTCCCGCTCCACCAGGCGGCGCGTCTGCTCGACGGCCTTGGCCGGGTTGTAGCCATCGTCGAGCGACAGCAGCACCACCTCGCGTCCGTTGATACCGCCACGCTCGTTGACCATGCGGAAGTAGCGCGACTGGACCTTGCCAACCGCGCTCAGCGCCGACGCCGGACCGCTGTAGGGCATCGTCTGCCCGAGCTTGATCTGTCCGCGAAATGCGCCGCCTTGCTGCGCCGTTGCTTCGATCACCGGCGACGCGAGCAGCGCGGCGCCGATACGAAGCATGTCCCGTCGATTGAACGAGGTGCCACGTCCCATCTTCTTCCCCATAAGTATCTTCCACGTAAGATTTAATGCTAGCCGCTATCCGACGCGACCGCATCAGGGAAAACGCCGAGACGTGGGGGGATCAGTGCGGCAGACCCGCCGCACCCCAGCGCTACATGCTCGCGATGAGCTTGCGGAAGCAGGCGTCGACCGTCGCGAGCTCCGCGGCGGTGATGCCGCTCGCGTCCACGATGGCTGCAAGGTTCTTGTTGATCCGGGAAATCGCGCCATCGGCGATGGCCGCACCGCGGCGCGTAAGCCGCACCAGTTCAGAGCGCCGATCTTCAGGGTCGGCCACGCGCTCCACGAGCTCTCGCTGCGCCAGCCGGTCGATGCGCTTGGTGATGGCGCCGGACGTTACCAGCAGCGTGCGAAACAGATCGGTGGGCCGCAATGCGTAGGCAGGTCCACTGCGGCGCAATGCCAGCAGCACGTGCAGATCGCCGATGTTCACGCCCTTGGCGCGGGAAATCGCTGACAGGCGCTGCTCGTGCAGGTAGTGCGCGTGCTCGATGCGCAGGAAGAATCCGGCAAGGCGAAAGTCGATGTCAGGACGTTCCTTGGCCCAGGCATCGGAAATGGCATCGAGCCGGTCGGGATCGAGGCGTTCGAGGGGGCCCTCCGCCTTCGCCCTGGCCGTCCGCGCGCGCTGCGGCTCGGGCCCGCCAAACCATGCATCGGCGGCGGCGAGCGCCTCTCGATAGGTCAAGGCGCCCGTCATCGGCATCGCGCTCACATCGTTGCACGGACCCAGCCGCATTTCCTCGTAGCGCCCGTCTCCGACGAACTTGCGCGCGTGCCAGGTCGCCGAGCGCGCGCCGCGGTAATAGCCGATATGGCGGCCAGGCGCCACGATCTCCCAGTATGGCTTGCGGCGCGGCGCCAGCTGCGTGCGGCGCTCCAGAGTCTGCAGGTCGGATTCGTTGTTCCCGGAAGAGGGCATGATGCACTGTCTTTGGTCATTGTCCCCAAGTATTTTACCCAACTCCAGCACCAACACAAGGCATGTCCGAATTGGCATGGCGAGCCCGCTCCGATTGGACCTTCTGGGCGTGAATCCCCATCGCATAGCGTGTCGGCAGGGGCAATTCCGCAAACCACAAGCCCCTCTGATACGGAGAACGACATGAAAAGGTGGATGGCTGCTGTATTTGGGGTTGCGCTGGGGGGAACCGTTCAGGCCCAGTCGAACGTGATTCTCTACGGGGTCGCGGACGCGAACATTGAATACACGACGCATAACGCGATGAGCACCGGTGGCAGCGGATCCCGAGTCGCCATGCAGTCCGGGGGGCTGGCCGGCTCCCGCTTTGGCTTCCGGGGCACCGAAGAACTCGGCGGAGGACTGCGGGCGCTGTTCGTCCTCGAGAGCGCCATCGCCATCGACAACGGCACGCTGCAGCAAGGTGGCCGACTGTGGGGTCGCCAGGCGTACGTGGGACTTTCCGCGCCTTACGGCAAGGTCACGCTTGGGCGGCAGTACACGTCGATGTTCGACCTGAACGCGAGCTTCTCCCCTACCGCGTACGCGACGCAGTTCGAACCCGTGGTCTTCATGCTCGGCACGTCGCTGCGCGAAGACAACATGATGAAGTACACGGGCAATTTCGGCCCGGTCACGCTGGAAACGCATTGGGCATTCGGCGAGCAGGTGGGAAACATTACCAACAGCGCCGGGTGGGGCGGCGGCGCCAGTTACAGCGCCAACGGTTTCGGCGTGCAGCTTTCGTATGACCAGGTCGATGGCACGCGCACGGCGGGCAGCACGCCCAAGACGCAAAAGGTGGCCGCCGCCGGGCGCTACGAGTGGGGCCCGGCGGCGGTGTTCGCCGGCTACCGCTTCGGCAAGAGCGACGCCACGGCGGCACGCACGGTTGCCCGCGACAACCTTTGGTGGGTGGGCGGCGTCTACAGCGTGGGCGCCCTGTCGCTGACGCTGGCCTACTACTACGACGACCTGCGCACGTTCCGACCCACGGCCACCACCACCTCCAATCCCGCCAATCCGCGTCAATGGCTGTTCGTAGTCGACTACAACCTGTCCAAGCGCACCGACGTCTACCTATCGACGGCCTACGCTCGCGACTCGGCATTGAACTTCGACACCTACAACGGCCCGGCGGCGTCCTACGTCATGGCTAACGGCGGCAGCTCGCAGTTTGGCGCGGCCATCGGCATGCGACACCGCTTCTGACCGTGGGGGACCCGTGGCACCCGCGCAACGCGCCACGGGCCCGACATGCGCCCAGCCCCTCCGGCACAAGACCAGTGCATACATCGAAGCTCATTTATAATATATAAAGCGCTTTAATAGCCATTTATAAGATAAATATTGCGCTTTATGTATGCAGTAATCTATTATCGGCATGCAATCAACGATCCCCCCAGATCAAAGGCCCTGCCATGCCGCCATTAGCTACCTCGCCCCGCACCGTTGATCGACCGTTGGTCGGCGTCGTCAGCGACCGGTTCTTCGTCGGCGATCACGATCTTCACAGCGTCAAGGAGAGCTACCGCCGCGCGTTGGCCGCGGTCTCGCTCGTCACGCCGATCCTGATCCCGGCAGCCGAGGATATCGACGATGTGGCGCCCTATCTCGACGCAGTATCGGGACTACTTTTTCCAGGCGGCGCCTCCAACGTGGCACCGGCGCAGTATGGCGGCGACGAGCCCGCCGCCTTTCTGATCGATCCCGCCCGCGACCATGTCGCCCTGCAACTGCTCCGCGGCGGCGCGGCGCGCGGCATGCCGATGCTTGCCATCTGCCGCGGCTTTCAGGAAATGAACGTCGCGTTCGGCGGCACCCTCCACCCCAACATCTACGATGCGGGCCATGACACCGAACATCGCGAAGATCCGAACGAGTCCATGGCCGAGCGCTACCGCTACAAGCACAGCGTCACGCTGGCACCGGACGGCCTCCTGAGGGACTGGACCCGCGCGGACACCGCCGTCGTCAACTCCTTGCATATGCAGGGCATCCGCACGCTCGGGCGAGGCTGCTCCATCGAGGCACGTCATGGTGACGGCCTGATCGAGGCAATTCGTCTGGACGGCCAGCCTTTTGCAGTCGGCGTGCAATGGCACCCCGAAGTCACCGCGGCGGTCGATTCGCTGTCGCAGAGCCTGTTCACCCGCTTCGGCGACGCCTGTCGCCATTACGCCAACTCGGCCGGACAGCGCTGAGTGGGAGCGCTGTTACCCAATATCTGCCCACGGAGAGAGACATGCAGCCATCCAGCCCACCCGCGATCGGTACGGTCGATGTACAGACCCTGATCGACAATCGCCCGTTTTCCGCATATCAATGGGCGATCCTCGTGCTTTGCTTCCTGATCGTTGCGATCGATGGATTCGATACGGCAGCCATGGGCTACGTCGCGCCGGCCCTGGTCCAGGACTGGGGCATCGACAAATCGACGCTCGGCCCCGTGATGAGCGCGGCGCTGTTCGGGCTGGCATTCGGCGCAATCGTGGCCGGACCGGCCGCCGACCGCGTCGGGCGCAAGAAGGTGCTGGTGTTGTCGGTATTCTTCTTCGGTGCCTGCAGCCTTGCCACGGCGTTCTCGCCCACGCTCTGGTGGCTGACGGCGCTGCGATTCCTCACCGGACTGGGCCTTGGCGCCGCCATGCCCAATGCGGTCACGCTGATGTCCGAGTTCGCGCCCGCCAAGCGCCGCGCGGTACTCGTGAACACCATGTTTTGCGGCTTTCCGCTGGGCGCCGCCGCGGGAGGATTCTTTGCGGCTGCCGTCATTCCTCACTTTGGCTGGCAGAGCGTCCTCTTGTTCGGTGGCGTGGCGCCGCTGGTGCTTGGGGTCGTCCTCATCTTCGCGCTGCCCGAATCGGTCCGTTTCATGGTGGTGCGCCGTTACCCCGCCGCCCGCATTGCCGCCGCCCTCAAACGCGTAACGGGCGCCAACGTTGCCGCCGCGGAACGCTTCACGATTCACGAGACCGCGGCCGTCGCCCAATCCGCGATCGGCACCGTGCTGGCACCGCGCTACCGGCTTGGCTCGGCCATGCTGTGGCTGACGTATTTCATGGGGCTGGTCATCTTCTACCTCCTCACGAGCTGGCTGCCCACGCTGATGAAGGATGCGGGTTTCTCCATTCAGCGCGCCTCGTTGCTCACCGCGCTGTTTCCGTTGGGTGGCGGCATCGGCACCATTGCGGCTGGCTGGTTGATGGATCGGATGAATCCCAACAAGGTCGTAGCGGCCATGTATGCATTCGCCGGCCTGTTGATCTACGCCGTGGGCCATGGCGCTACGGAACAGGTGTTGCTGGGCGTGCTGATCTTTCTGGCCGGCACCGTGATGAACGGCGCGCAGGCATCGATGCCGACGCTGGCCGCCGGGTTCTATCCGACCCAGGGCCGGGCCACCGGGGTGGCGTGGATGCTGGGCATTGGCCGCTTTGGCGGCATCACGGGTGCGCTGCTCGGTGGCGAACTGCTACGCATGCACCTTGCGTTCGACACCATCTTCGCCCTGCTGGCGGTTCCGGCCCTCGTTGCGGCGGCGGCCCTGGTAGTGAAGTCCCTGACCTCGCGAGAGGAGGTGTACGCGACGGACGCGGTCGCCACACACTAGCTGCGACTCACCTTTCCGCTGGTTCGAAAGGACGCGTCATTTCAAGGCCGCTTTTTTTCACAACCATTAACACCCCATTTGCCGCTTTGTTTCCTAGGATGGAGCGACGCGCGGCGTGGGTGATTTCGCGCCACATGTGATCGGTCTGCGGGAGCCGCCGAGGCTCCGCCAACATAAGTGGAGTTTGCGATGTCAGAGCGACGTGAAATTCCAGGTATTCGCCAGTACGATAGCCCCGCCGGCGGCTGGGGCGCCCTTAGAGCTACCGCGCAGGCTATCGTGACGCAAATGGAGAGTGTCAAGGCTCCCCTCACACTGCTACGGACCAACCAGCCGGACGGATTCGATTGCCCCGGCTGCGCCTGGCCGGACAAGGAACACCGATCCACCTTCCAGTTCTGCGAGAACGGCGCCAAGGCGGTGACGTGGGAGGCAACGACCAAGCGAGTTCCGCCGGAATTCTTCGCCGCCAATACCGTGACGTCGTTGCTCGAGCGATCGGACTTCGAGCTCGAGGGTATGGGGCGCCTGACGCATCCGATGGTGTATGACGCCGCGACCGACACGTTCAAGGCCGTCGAGTGGGAACAGGCTTTCGACCGGATCGGTGAAGTCCTGCGCGCGCTGCCCGCGGAACAAGTCGAGTTCTACACGTCGGGCCGCGCGTCGAACGAGGCCGCATATCTGTTTCAGTTGTTCGCACGCGAATATGGCTCGAACAACTTTCCGGATTGCTCGAATATGTGCCACGAAGCCACGAGCGTGGGCTTGCCGCAATCGATCGGCATCGGCAAGGGCACGGTCTCGCTCGAGGACTTCGACCATGCGGACCTGATCATTTCGATCGGACACAATCCCGGTACCAATCATCCGCGCATGATGGGAACACTGTGGGAGGCGTCGCGTCGTGGCGTACCGATCATCGTGTTCAACCCATTGCGAGAGCGCGCGCTCGAGCGCTTTCAGGATCCGCAGGCCATGCTCCAGATGGCGACATTCGGATCGAACAGGATTGCGTCAACTTACCACCTGGTGAGAGCGGGTGGCGATGCGGCGGCGCTCAAGGGCATCATCAAGGCGCTGCTGGCGCTGGACGCCCAGCGCGGCAACGTGCTCGATCACGACTTCATCCAGGCCCACACCCAAGGCATCGACGCATTCCAGGCGGATATCGAGGCGACCTCCTGGGAAGATATCGAGCGCGAGAGTGGCCTGGGGCGCGAGGCGCTCGCGGAGGTGGCCGAGGCGTATGCCCGTGCGAACGCCACGATCGTCACCTATGGGATGGGCGTCACGCAGCATAACAAGGGGACCGCCAATGTCAGGTTGATCTGCGACCTGCTGCTGCTGCGTGGCAATATTGGCAAGGAAGGGGCTGGCATTTGCCCGCTGCGCGGGCACTCGAACGTGCAGGGCAACCGTACGGTCGGCATCACCGAGAAGCCATCGGCCGAGTTTCTCTCGAAGCTCGAAGAGGTCTTCGGCTTCAAGCCGTCAGCGGAGCACGGCCATGACGCGGTCGCTGGCATGCAATCGATCATTACCGGTGCATCCAGGGCGCTCATCTGCCTGGGAGGGAATTTCGTCGTCGCGCTGCCAGACCCGGCGCAGTGCTTTCCGGCAATGAAGAACCTCGACCTGAGCGTGCACCTTGGCACAAAGCTCAATCGCTCGCATTTGCTGGTTGCGAAAGAAACCTACATCCTGCCCGTACTGGGACGCACGGAGCTCGATCTCCAGAACGGACTGCAGCAATCGATCACGGTCGAAGATTCGATGTCGATGGTCCACGCCTCGGCAGGGAAGCTGCCGCCTGCCTCCGAGTTCCTTCGCTCCGAACCGGCGATCGTGGCCGGCATGGCCCGCGCGACCATTCCGAACAGCAAAGTCGCCTGGATGGGGCTGATCGCGGATTACGACAAGATTCGGGATCTGATCGAACGGACTATCCCGGGTTTCGAGAACTACAACGCGCGTATCCGCGTACCGGGCGGCTTCCGCATGCCACTCCCGCCAACGGAACGTGTCTTCCCGACCGCCACCGGCAAGGCCATCTTCTCGGTGTATCGCGGCGTACAGGAAAACGCGCAAGTGGCAGGCGACGACATACTCCGCCTTATCACGCTGCGCAGCCACGACCAGTACAACACGACCATCTACGCCATGGACGACCGCTACCGCGGCGTATTCGGCCGGCGAGACGTGCTGTTCATGAACGAAGCAGACCTTGCCCGGCTAGGCATCGAGCATGGCGATCTGGTGGATGTCGAGACAGCGGTACCCGGTCGGCCACTCCGGATGGAGAAGATGACCGCGATCGCCTATGACATCTCCCCGGGCTCGGTGGGCGCCTATTACCCGGAGGCCAACGCCCTGGTGCCACTCGATTACATAGACAAGGAGTGCGGCACGCCCTCTTACAAATCCGCACCGGTCCGGGTGATCCGATCCAGCGTCGGCACATGACCCTGGTGTGGATCTTGCGGCTTGAGGTCGATCATGACACCAGAGGAGCAAAGCATGACGACGACAAAGACCCCCGATCCGGACGATCGCGACACCGATCTTGCCACCACGGAGATCAAGGTCTCAGGCGAAGGCAACGGCCTCGTCGATGACGAAACCTCGGGCGGCGCTGCGATTCTTCAGCCCGACACCCCGCCCGACGACCGCAAGACGGCTAACGAGATCAACGGAAAAGAGGGCGACGAGGACGCCGCCAGTCAGTAGGCCAGGCCCACTGGTTTCGGAACGCGCCCGTTTGTAAAACTTTCGACAGCCCGCAGAACGCGCCGCCCAACATTGCATTGCCAATCGTTGGCGGCGTCCCCTTATCCGCGAACCTCGGACGTCAGCCGCGCGATATCCTCCGCATGCTTCGGATACGCCTGGACCAACGCCGCGATATCCTCCGCCCCCGCCATCTCGAACTCCGAGAACTCGAACCCCGGCGCTACCGTGCACCCCACGAGCGCAAACCCCTCCGCGTCGCCGACACGCTCCGCGGCAAACCAGCGTCCTGCCGGCACCACGGCCTGGAACGCGTATTCGGACGCATGCGTCAGCGGATTGCCGAGCCGATGCGTCGTCATGACGCCATCGTCCTCGAGCACGTGGACGTGAATGGGTGTGCCCGCATAGAAGTGCCAGGCCTCGTCCGCGCGGATGCGGTGCCATGCGGAAAATGCGTTGCCGGACAGCATGTAGTAAATGCCCGTCGACGCCGAACGCTCCGCGCCATCGGGGCGCGTCACGCGTAAAGCGTCGCGCCATGTTTCACGATAGAAGCCGCCTTCGGGGTGCGGCGTCAAACCCAGTTCGCGAATCAGTGTTGCCTGCACGTCAGATGTCTTCGTCATGAACGGTGGTCACGCATTGTCATTACAGAATATTAGGGGAAAGCGGACACGAATCGGTCACAGACGATCCAAATAATGGGCGCCGTCGTGCAATGCCAGCACGACAAGTCAGAAATATAACCACGACATTGCCCACTCGGATCAGAACATGGATCGCCGTCAGTTTCTCAAATGGGGTAGCTTCATCACCGTCTCCGTCGCCACCACCGGCCTTGCCGCGTGCGGTGGTTCCGACAACGACAACACCCCTTCCACGCCCCCGGCCACCGGCCCCGTCACCACGCCGCAAACACTGAGCTTCGCGCACGGCGTGGCATCCGGCGATCCGAAGCCCGACAGCGTCATGCTGTGGACGCGCGTGAACGGTGCCAACGGTACCGATACCGTCAACGTCACGCTGCAGGTCTCGGCCACGCAGGACTTCGCCACGCTGATCGTCAACGACGTCCATCCCGCCACGCCCGACTTCGACTACACGCTGCGCACCAAGGTTTCCAACCTCGCGGCGTCCACGACGTACTACTACCGCTACCTCGTCAATGGCGTGACCAGCATGACGGGCCGCACGCGCACCGCCCCCGCGGCCGGCACGCCCGTGTCGCAGCTCAAGTTCGCGTTCATGACCTGCCAGGACTGGAGCGTCAACCACTGGGCCGGCATGGCGGAGATCGCCGCCATGGATCTCGACTTCGTGGTCCATATGGGCGACTACATCTACGAGAGCATCGGCGCCGATTTCCAGTCCGGCAAGGCCGAGCCCGCCCACACCGCGCTGACGCTGCCCAACGGCACCAGGCTGGCCGAGGACAACTCGGTGTATGCCACCACGCTCGCCGACTATCGCTATCTGTACAAGACGTACCGCACGGACCCGCGCCTGCAGGCCCTGCACGCCGCGCATCCAATCATCTCCATCTGGGACGACCACGAGTTCTCCGACGACTGCTGGCAGGACCACCAGACCTACACGGTCAGCGACGACCAGACCGAGCAGCTTCCGCGGCGCCGCAGCGCCAATCAGGCATGGTTCGAGTTCATGCCGGCCGACGTGACGCTCGACCTCGCCAACCCGTCGTTCCAGAACATCCAGATCTACCGGCAGTTCCAGTTCGGCGACCTCGCCACGCTGGTGATGACCGACGAGCGCCTCTATCGCGCCGACCACATCATTCCGGAAGCGGCCGCGGGCAGCGAGATCGGCAGCCGCTACTTCGTGCCCAAGACCGCGCTCGACGCGGCCTCGGCGCAGAAGCAAAGCGCGGCCGGCGGCGCGCTGACGCCGGTATCGATGCTCGGCGACAAGCAGCGCGACTGGTGGAAGAGCGCCATGAGCGGCGCCACCACCAAGTGGAAGCTGTGGGGCAATGAAGTGTCGCTACTGCGCATGAAGGTGGATGGCACCGCGAGCATCATCGCCTCCATCACCGCCTCGCTGCTCGCCGCGGGCGGCCAGACCGGCAATACCGCGCTGGAAGCCGCGGTCAAGGCGGCCGTCACCGCCGACCTCACGGCCGGCAAGAGCAATGCGTCCTACCCGACGCTGCCGTGGACCACGCTTGGCAATCTGCTCGTCAACACGCTGGGCCTGCTGGACCAGAACGAGTTCGACACCGAATGGGCGCCCTCGCTGAACCAGGGCCTGCCCCCGCGCAACCTGCTCGACCAGTTCATCCTGAACGCCGACATGTGGGATGGCTACAATGCCGAGCGCAACAATTTGATGTCGCATCTGAAGACGAATGCCATCGGCAACGTCGTAGCGCTGACCGGCGACATCCACGCGTTCTTCGCGGGCGTGGTGATGGACGACCACGATGCCGGCACGCCGGCACCGGTCATGGTCGACCTCGTGTCCGCCGGCATCTCGAGCAACTCGTTCTGGAGCTTCCTGAAGCAGGTGGTGGACTTCAACCCGGCATTCGCCGCGGTACGTCCGCTCGTGTACACGACGCCGATCAGCGCCGTGATCAACACGCTCAACGACACGCTGAAGACCAACAACGCCACCACGCTGAAGTACGCGGACACCGACGCGCAGGGCTACGCCGTCGTCGTGCTGACGCCCGCCGCGCTGACCTGCACCTTTCACAAGATGGCCAAGCTGGTCAACGGCGCCGCGCCGGCCACGGCGACCGCAAGCACGCAGTCGGTCCAGGTGCTGGCCGATGTGGCACCGGCCGTGACGCTGCTGGCGAGCTAACCCTGTAAGGGGCTAACCCAGCAAGGGAGCTAACCCAGAAAGGGAGCTAACCCAGGGGGGCTCAGGCCGCCCCGGCCAGCGCGGTCTGGCCGGGCGGCGGATAGGGCGCCGACAGCATCGCGCGCACATCGAACGGCGGGGCCTCCAGGCGACGCACCAGTTCGTCGAACGCCACCGGGCGGCTGAACAGATAGCCCTGCCCGATATCGCAGCCGAAGTCCTTGAGCACCGCCACCTGCCATGGGTGCTCCACACCTTCCGCCACGACGCGCAGGCCCAGCATCTGCGCCATGCCGATCATCGCGAGCACCAGCTGTTTGTCGCTATGCGACGCCTGCATGTCGTGGATGAACGAGCGGTCGATCTTGAGCTCGCTCACAGGCAGATGCTTGAGCGACGACAGGTTGCTGTAACCCGTGCCGAAGTCATCGACCGAAATCGCCACGCCGGCAGCGCCGAGCTCGCGCACGAACTCGGCCATGCCTTCCTTGTTGAGGAACAGCGAGTTCTCGGTCAGTTCGATCTTGAAGCGCCTGCAATCCAGCCCGTGCTCGTGGATCGTGCGGAGCACGGACTTCTCCTTGTGCCAGCGCAGCTGCATGGGCGAGAAGTTCACGGCAATGCGGAAATCGCACGCCAGCGGCAGTCCTTCGAGCCGCGACGCGTGGCGGCACGTCTCGTGCAGGACCCAGTCGCCGATGGCGCCGATCATGCCGGTTTCCTCGGCGATGGGCACGAATTCGGCAGGCGACACGGCCTTGACGCCGTCGCGATTCCAGCGCAGCAGCACTTCCGCGCCGACGATCACGCCCGAGGTCAGCGAGACCTGCGGCTGCCACACCAGCGAGAACTCCTCGCGCTCGAGCGCGCGGTGCAGCGCGTTGGAGATATCGAGGCGGTTCAGCATGCGGTCGTGCAGCTTCGGCGAGAAGAAATGGCAGGCACCGATGCCGTCTTCCTTCGCGCGATACATGGCGGCGTCCGCGTTCATCACCAGCGCTTCGGCGGTCACGCCATCGGCCGGATAGCGGCTGACACCGATGCTCGCGGATACATAGCTCTGGATGCCATCGAGCGCGATGGGTTCGGCCAGCTCGTCGAAAATGCGCCGCGCGGTGGCATTGACGGTGTCCACATCGCCGGTGTCGTGAAGGATGAACGTGAATTCGTCGCCGCCGAGCCGTGCCACGAGATCGGTCTCGCTCACGAGCTTGCTGAAACGTTCGGCCACGACCTTAAGCAGCCGGTCGCCAAAGGAATGGCCCAGCGTGTCGTTGACGTCCTTGAAGCGGTTCAGGTCGAGAAACAGCAGCGAGAACTCGGTGCCGCGCCGCGAAGACTGGACAATCGCATGGTTGAGCCGCTCCTGGAACAGCTGCCGGTTCGGCAGGCCCGTCAGGCTGTCGTAGTACGCCAGATGCAGGTACTGGGCGCGCAGGCTCTCGCGCTCGGCTTCCAGCTGCTCCACGAGGACCTCGCGCTCCTGCCGGTAGATCTCGGCGCGGCGCACGAGCTCCGCGAGCACGCTTTGCACGGAGATCACGCCCAGATAGGTACCATCGGGCTCGATCACGGGCAGGTGGGCCTGCACGGCCACGCGCATGCGATGCAGCGCGCGCACGGCATCGTCGTCGGGACGCAACGCCTCGCCTTGCCTGCGGGCGAGCAGGTCGCCAAAGCGGCGCGACGGAAACAGCGTGGCCTGGCGGTCGGTCACCAGACCGGCAAAGCCACCGTTCTCCGCGAATACCGCAAACGCCCGCATGCCTTCGACATCGGCTTCTGCCAGGTCTCGATATCGCTCATCGACGCGTACCCGACGGGCGGAGGGATCGAGACAGTCCCTGACTTGCAACGTTTGCATAAACACCCAACACGGAATTCGACCATCGCGGCGTGTTTCTAACAGAAATGCGCCGAATCAGCCACCCCGCCGAAGGATGGCATTCATCGGCCATCGCCGTCCATTCTTCCGCAGCACGATTCCTGATCAAATCGAACGACCGTTGGTGTTGTAAGCATGACGACGTCATGTGTGGCCCATAAGGCCGCCATTACGATAGCGCCTGCCCGTGCCGGGGTCCTGCCCGACCCCGGCGGGGGTATTACTTCGATATCCGTCCCATCGCCCGCTTATGCGCGCACATCTTCGTTTCATCGTCCTGTGCGCGCTCCTGTGGTGCGCCGGCAGCGCCGTCGGCGCGCCGGTGGCCTACCGGTCCATTACCGTCGATGGCATCAGCATCGCCTACCGCGAGGCCGGTTCGCCCGACCGCCCCACCCTGTTGCTGCTTCATGGCCTGCCGTCGTCGTCGCGCATGTACGACGGTCTGCTGCGCGCGCTGGGCGACGCCTATCACCTGATCGCACCCGACTACCCCGGCTTCGGCAACAGCGCCGCGCCGCCGGCGAACCAGCTCCGCTACTCGTACGACCGGCTGGCCAGCGTCATGCTCGGCTTTACCGATGCGCTGAAGCTGAACCGCTACGTGCTGTTCATGCAGGGAGACGGCGCGCCGGTCGGCATGCGCATGGCGCTCGCGCGCCCCAACGCGGTGCTCGGCACGATCTTCCAGAACGGCAACGTCTACGCGGAAGGGCTCGCGCCCGCATGGGAGGCGCGGCAGCGCTACTGGACCAACCGCGGCGCATACGAACAGGACGTGCGCGCGGCGCTGCTGTCGTTTGCGGCCGTCCGTGGCCGGCACGTCGGCGCCGATCCCGACGCGGAAGCCTACAACCCCGACCTGTGGATCGACGAGCTCGCCTTTCTGCGCCGGCCGGGCGCCATCGATATCCAGACCGACCTCGCGTTCGACTATCGCGACAACCTCTACCGCTACCCGCAGTGGCAGACGTGGCTGCGCCAGCGGCAGCCGCCCACGCTGGTGTTGTGGGGCCGCTACGATACGACCTTCACCGAGGCCGGCGCGCGCGCGTTCCGCCGCGATCTGCCCAATGCGTCCATCCGCATTCTCGACGGCGGACACTTCCTCATGGACACCCGCCTCGACGACGTGGCCGTGCTCACACGCAAGTTCATGGCGGAAAAGATCGCGCCGAAGCCCGTTCGGCCCGAGTGATGCAACCGCATTGCGTATAATCCCCCCGTTCGTGGGGAGCACCCTGCTCTCCGCCCAGACATCCACGCGATTCCGCAATGAGCAAATTCTCGAAATTTGCGCTGAACCTCGTGCTGATTGCTCTGTGTCATCTCGCGCCCCCGATTGCGATCGCGGCCGAAGGTGGAACGGATGCCAGTGCGCCGCAAGCGCAAGTGCTGTCCCAAGGCGACATCGTCGCCGAACTCAAACGCCTGCAGACCGCGCAGGACCGCATCAAGCAACAGGCCTCGGCCCCCGATGGCAAGACCAAGCTCGGGGGACTCGACGACGCGCTGCAGGACCTCAATGCGGACGTCGACAAGCTGACCGCCGCGCTGACCCCACGCGTCGCCGAACTCCAGGCGCAGCTCGACGTGCTGGGCCCGCCGCCTGCAGCCGGCACCACACCGGAAGCCGCCGCGGTGGTGCGCAAGCGCGCCGATCTCAATGCGCGCAAGGCCCAGCTGGACGCCGCCCTCAAGCAGGCCGCCGAGTCGCGCGACAACATCGCGCACCTCAACGACCAGTTGGACAAGCTCAAGCGCAGCCGCCTCAAGGACCAGCTCGCGCTGCGCTCGGAGAGCATTCTCAACCCGCATTTCTGGGCACCGCTGTTCGATCCGGCCGACGAGGACCGCCGCCGCTTCGACGCGTTCCTCGATCAGGTCGTGCCGATGGGCCAGCTCGCCTGGCAACCGGGCGCGCGCACGGGCACCGTGCTGCTGCTCGTGTTCGCGGGCCTGCTGTGGACGCTCGGCCGCCGCCTGCTGGAACGCGGCGTCGCGTGGTACTGCCTGACGTTCCTGCCCGCGACGCGTCTGCGGCGCAGCGCGCTCGCCCTCGGCACGGCGCTGACGACCGTGGTCACCACGGCGATCGCCGTGCATCTGGTCTATATCGCGTTTACGCGCCTCTACGAGCCGCCGCCCGATCTCGAGGGGCTGCTCAGCGAGATGGCCAAGCTCATGATGACCAGCGCGCTGATCGCGGGGCTGGGCCGCGCGTTGCTGTGCACGCGGCATCCGTCATGGCGGCTGCCCGCGCTGGCCGACGGCGTGGCCATCGCGATGCGCCCGTTCCCGTCCATCCTCGCCGGCCTGCTGCTGGTGGCCGGCACGCTCGAGCAGCTCAACCGCACCGTCGATACCAGCGTGCCGTTCACGCTGCTGGGCCGCGGCCTCGTGTCGCTGGTCGTGGTCGTGGTCATCGGTGCCGCGCTGCTGCGCGCCAACCGCGTGCGCACGGAACTCGCCGCGGCGGGCGAACAACCCGAGGCGCGCGCGACGCTGGCCGGGCTGATCCATGCGGCCGTCACGCTCGCCACGGTGATCTCGCTCGGCGCGCTGCTCGTCGGCTATATCACCGTGGCGCGCTTTCTCACGTACGAACTGGTCTGGTTCGATATCGTGCTGTGCAGCTTCTATCTGCTCACGCAGCTCACGCGCGATATCTGCGAGAGCCTGTTCTCGCCGCAGTATGCGAGCGGGCGCCTGATCAAGCAGCTGTTCGGCGTGGGCGACCATCACCTCGAGCAGACGTCTACCGTGCTGTCCGGTATCGGGGTCAGCCTGCTGCTGATCGTCGCCGCCATCGCGCTGATGACCGGCGGTTTCGGCACCACGCCGGCCGAGCTCGTCGACAGCGTGCTGCGCGTGCTGGGCGGCGAGCGGCTGCGCAGCCTCAACATCATGCCGGACCGCATTCTCAACGCCATCATCGCGATGACGGTCGGCGTGTGGCTGCTGCGCTCGGTACGGCGGTGGCTCGATGCCGAGATGCTGCCGAAGCTCGGCATGGACCCGGGGCTGCGGGCGTCGCTCATCACGCTGTTCAGCAACGTCGGCTACGTGCTGCTGGTGCTGCTGGTCCTCTCGCTGCTCGGCGTGCGATGGGAAAACCTGGCGTGGATCGTCAGCGCGCTGTCGGTGGGCATCGGCTTCGGCCTGCAGGAGATCGTCAAGAACTTCGTGTCGGGTTTGATCCTGCTGACGGAGCGGCCGGTCAAGGTGGGCGACATGGTCAGCATCGGCGGTGTGGAAGGCGATATCCGCCGGATCAACGTGCGCGCCACGGAGATCCAGCTCGGCGACCGCTCGACGATGATCGTGCCCAACTCGCAGCTGATTTCGCAGAACGTGCGCAACGTCACCATGAGCAACAGCACGCAGGGCGTGGCCACGCTGCAGCTGACCTTCCCGCTCAATACGGACCCCGAAGAAGTACGCGACCTGCTGCTGGAAGCGTATCGCGACAACGAGAGCATTCTCGACATGCCGCCGCCGTCGGTCACGTTCAATCAGCTTGCACCAAACGGGATCACGCTGAGCGTGACCGGGTATGTGAGCAGTCCGCGGGTGACGGGGAATACCAAGAGCGACCTGCTGTTCGAGATCCTCAAGCGCCTGCGCGCGGCCAATATCTCGCTGTCGATGCCGCAGACGCTGCGCGTGGAGAATTTCCCGGTGCCGGGCAACGAACCGATCGAACGCGCGGCCAGCTAGGAGGCAGCAACTTTTACAAAGGACGGTAAAGCGCACAACCCGGGAACCGTTCGCGCCACACAGGCATGCGGGTTCCAACCCGGGTCCGGATATTGCGCTGCGTGCGGTTGCCATGACAACCGCCCCTGCCCCCATCCTCAAGCCCGGCCACAACTGCTGGCGCCGCGAACACAGTGATCGCTTCGCCATGCTCGTCGATGGCGAAGCGTACTTCTCGGCGCTGCGGGAAGCGCTGCTCCACGCCCGCCATACCGTCTTTATCCTCGGCTGGGACATCGACAGCCGCATGGTGCTCGAGCCGGGCGGCAGCAGCGACGGCTATCCGGCCGCCCTCAGGGATTTCCTCAACGAGCTTGCGCGCCGCCGTCCCGGCCTTCGCGTCTACGTCCTGAGCTGGGACTTCTCGATGGTGTTCGCGCTGGAGCGCGAGTGGCTACCCGCCGCGCAGGCCCACTGGCAGGCGCATCGCCGCCTGTCGTTCCAGCTCGACGGCAATCATCCGCCCGGCGCCTCGCATCACCAGAAGGTGGTCGTGATCGACCATCAGGTCGCCTTCGCGGGCGGCCTCGACCTCACCATCCGCCGCTGGGACCGCCATCACCATATGGCGGACGACCCGCTGCGGAAGGATCCCGACGGCAAGCCCTATGCGCCATTCCACGATGTGCAGTGCGTGTTCGACGGCGCCGCCGCCGCCGCGATGGGCGACCTCGCGGCCGAACGCTGGCGCAGGGCCACGGGCCGCCAGCCCCGCACGCCGGGCCCGGCGGACCGCCAGCTCGAGGACGCGTGGCCGCTCAGCGTGACGCCCGACGTCACGGACATCGACCTCGGCATCAGCCGCACCGAGCCGCCGACGGAAGACCACCCCGGCATCGCGGAAATCCGCGCGCTGCATCTGGATGCCATCGCCGCCGCGCGCGACAACCTCTATCTGGAGAACCAGTACTTCAGCTCGGGCCTGATCGCCGACGCGCTAGGCGAGCGGCTGGAAGAGGAAGGCGGCCCCGATATCGCGCTGGTCTCGCGCCGCGTGGAGAGCGGCTGGCTCGAGGAACACAGCATGGGCGTGCTGCGTGCGCGGCTGCACCGCAAGCTGCGCGCCGCGGACCGCGAGAATCGCTTTGCGTTGTTCTGCCCGCAGGTACCGGGCCTTGGCGAAGACTGCGTGAACGTGCACAGCAAGGTCATGGTCGTCGATGACACGCTGCTGACCATCGGCTCCGCGAACCTCAGCAACCGCTCGTTCGGTCTCGACACCGAATGCAACATCGTGCTCGAAGCGGCCGGCGACGCGCGCATTGCCACCGCCATCCGCGCGATGCGCGACCGCCTGCTTTGCGAACACCTCGCCGTCACGCCGCGCGAGTTCGACCTCGCCTATCGCCAGACGGGACGATTGCTCGCGACCTGCGCGCTGCTGCATCGTCGCGAAGGCCGCACGCTGGAACCATTCTCGCCCGAGGTGCCCGACGACCTCGACGCGGTCTCGCCCTCCGCCGATCTGCTCGATCCCATGGAGCCGATCGACAGCGAGCAACTGGTCGAGCAGTTCGTGAGCCACGAGGCGCGCCCACGCGTGGTCGGCCGCGTTGGCATGCTCGTGCTGTTGCTCGTCGTGCTGGCCGGCCTCGCGTTCGCGTGGCGCTATACGCCGCTGCGCGAATGGGCGGACTTCCGCGCGGTGCTCTCACTGGTCCAGCGCGTCGACGACATGCCGTTCGCCCCGCTCGCGATGATGGCCGCCTACGTGCTCGGCGGCCTCGTGCTGATGCCCGTCACGGTGCTGATCGTGGTGACGGTCGTCGTTTTCGGTCCGCTCTACGGGGGTGCGCTCGCGCTATGCGGCACCGTGCTGAGCGCTGCCACCGGCTATGGCATCGGGCGGATGCTCGGCCGCAACGCGGTGCGCCGCTTCGGCGGCAACCGTTTGAATCGTCTGAGCGAGCAGGTGGGCGAACATGGCATTCTCGCGATGGTCGTCATGCGGCTCGTTCCCGTGGCGCCGTTCACGCTGGTCAACCTCGTCGTCGGCGCGTCGCGCATCCGCTTGCGCGACTGCCTGCTCGGCACGATGATCGGCATGACGCCGGGCATCGTCATCTCCGCCTCGCTCGTCGATCGCATCGCGGCGGCCGCGCGCAATCCCGGCCCGCTCACGTTCGCGCTCGTACTCGCGGTGCTGCTGGTTCCGGCCTCGGTCATGCTGTTGTTGCGCCGGCGGAAGCGCCGCCGCGAAGCCCAGGCGCAGGCGACGGGCTCCGGCGATTCGTCCACGCGTCACCGGCCCCCCGCCCCCTCGGCCCGACAACGCATGGGCCGCGCATGACATGAACGCGGCACCCCATGCCCCTCACACCCCTCATGCGCATACGACGGTAGCCAGCTACAACATCCACGGCGGTGTCGGCACCGACGGTCACTTCGTGCCGAACCGCATTGCCGACGTGCTGCAGGAACTGTCCGCCGATATCGTCGCGCTGCAGGAAGTGGAGACGCGCGCCACGGGCTTCGACATGTTGCAGTTTCTGTCGAAGCACAGCGGCCATCACGCGATTCCCGGCCCCACGCTCGTACGCGCGGACGGCGATTACGGCAATGCCCTGCTCACGCGCTATCCGCCACTGCGCGTGCGCCATATCGACCTCAGCGTAAAGGGCCGCGAACCGCGCGGCGCCATCGATGCACTGCTGTCGTGCCACACGGAAGACCCCGGCGAGGACGAACGCTTCACGCTGCGCGTGATTGCCACCCACCTCGGCCTGCGTCCAAGCGAACGCCGCTGGCAGGTGCAGCGCTTGCTCACCGCGCTCGCGGAAATGCCCGCGCAACCGACGCTGCTGCTCGGCGACGTCAACGAATGGTTTCTGTGGGGCCGCCCGTTGCGCTGGCTCCATGCGTACTTTCAGCGCACGCCGCATGTGTCGACGTTCCCGTCGCGCTGGCCGATGCTCGCGCTCGATCGCATCTGGACCTCGCCCCGCGCGCATCTCGTCTCCGTGAATCGTCATGCCACGCCGCTTGCCCGCGTGGCCTCCGATCACCTGCCGCTGCGCGCAGTGCTGCACCTGATCGCCGCGCCGCGCAACTAGTGCAACCCTGTAGCCGGCCCGTTGCGATGCCCCGTCGATGCATCCCTCGATGCGTCCTACGTCGCCTGCATTGCCGCGCTGCGCGCCGCAATACGGGTATTTCGCTAGGCGGTCACGCTTTGTCCGTCCATGGCCCGCTGCCTATACTGCCTTACGCAACGTGCGCGTCGCGAGTGGCCTGACGCGCGCGTCAGAATAGCCATTTCGAAAAAGATAGGGGACAGGTGGCAGCGTGTGCGGTTTGCGCGCTGTCGGGAGGTAACACATCGAGACGTGCCTGCCCTCGACAAAGGAAAGTGGAGACGGGATGACCAGTGAACAGTTCCTTGCCACCCAGGAAACCCGCAAACTGGGCTTGCGCGCCCTGCGCGCGGCATTGCTCCAGGTGCATAAGGAAGTCATCGGCTACGATCGTGGCCAATATGAACGCGTGCACGGTCCGATACCAGCCGGCCAGTTCGTGCAACTCGTCACGGAAGAGTCGTTCTTCCGCTGGCTCGATCCGTTGTCGCGGCTGATCATCGAGATCGACGAAGAACTCGAGGGCGTGGAGCATCACGACGACACGTGCCGCGCGGTAGCCGGCGCGGCGCAGAAGCTCTTCAGCGAACGTGGCGACGCGGGCTTTCGCAAACGCTATCAGGAAGCGCTGCAGGACGAGACCGCGGTGACCGTGGCACACGGACGCCTGATGTCCGTGATCGGGCAGCTGCGGCAGTTGCCCTGATCAATGCGCCTGGCCGGGCTTGCGCTTCTCCGGTTTGGGGGGCGCACGGTCCGGCTTCGGATCGACCGCAATCGGATCGCTCGCGGGAAACGTGTCTTCCAGCGCTTCGTCGAGCTCGTCCTCGAGCTTTGCGTCCTGATCGCGCTTGTCGGGCTTGTCAGTCGACTTGGCGGGCTTTCTGGCTTGGGTCATGGCGAACGATCTCCGGCGGACGGGCGTCCGTAATGCCGATGGTAGTGCCGACGCGAAAAGTCTGCCATTGAAGCGTCACCGTCCGCGACCGCCGCCGCCGCGCGACGCGCCGTACCCGCCCCGGTAGCCACCGCGATACCCGCCGCCATAGCCGCCACGGTATCCGCCGTGATAGCCGCCGTAGTACCCGCGCCCATACCCGCCGTAGTACCCGCGATAGCCGCCGTAGTACCCGTGGTAGCCGCCGCCCCACCCGAACCGCACGCTGCCGTAGTACGCGCCATAGCCGTAGCGCGGCCCGTACCAGTACGGGTAATAGGCCGGATACACGGGATAGGACGCGTAAGGGTATCCACCGTAGTAGGTGTAGGTCGTGCCGTAGCTGCCGTAATACCCCGATGGATAGCCCGCGGCGTCCACCGTGCCGGAAGACACGTACCCCGGATAGCTTCCGTAATAGCTGTTGTAGCCGTAGTAGTCCGGATAGGCGACGCAACCGCTCAGCATCAACGCGCCGCCGGCAGCCGTGACCCGCCACCATCCACGCATGTTTCGCATCGTCGCCTCCCACTGATGAACGCTCCCCAAAGGGGGTCCAGTGGGAGCGCCGGTGCCGCGCACCAACAAACGTTAGACAAGTAAGTTTCGTAGATATCCGATGTTCGGATGATTTATCTCAGAGCCCCTGCTCCACCATCTCCAGCAGCCGCTGGGACAGCGCATCGATCTGACTGGCCGGCCGGCCGTGCAGCGGACCGTCGAGCGCGAGCATGGCCAGCCCATGCACGGCCGCCCACGCCAGGTATTCGGCCCCGGGGCGACGATCGCTGGCCAGCAGTCCCGCCGTGACAAGGCCATCGAGCGCAGCCGATAGCAGCTGGAACGGGTTCAGCCCGCTGTTGCCCGCCTTCGCCGGGTCGGCCTCGTGCTCGACCTGCTGCACCTGCTCCCGCACCGAGAATGCCGTGCGGAACAATCCGGTCTCCCGCAATGCATAGCGCAGATAGCCGCGTCCCACGGCACGCAGTGTCGCGCGGGCGCGCGTGGCCGCATCGGCATCGGCCGGCACCGCGGCCAGATCGGCCGCCATGGCCGCTTCCATCTCCATCGCCAGCCGCGACAGCGCGGCCGCGCGCACGGCCTCCAGCAGGTCCTGCCGGTTCGCGAAGTGGCGATACGCGGCATTGGGTACGACCCCCGCGCGCCGTGTGGCCTCGCGCAGCACGATGGCATCGGGTCCGCCCGCCTGGGCGAGATCGATACCGGCCTCGAGCAGCGCGCGGCGCAGATCGCCGTGCCGGTAGGTGCTTCGGGTCGTGGGCACCGGCGGGGCTTCGGCCACCGTCGGGGTGTTGCGGGTCATGTCGCCTCCCATGCGAGCGCCATTTGTGACAATCAGGTTAATAGTAGACAGTGTACACAAGGGACGCCAGAAGCGTCGGATGGGACGCTCCATCGGGGCGGATGGACGGCGTCAGGGAGGGCGTCAAAGAGGGCGTCAGAGGATCGGTGCAAACAGCTTGGCGACGTGCATGGCGACGCGCAGCAGCGCGGGCGAGCCGAGAAATTCGTCGCGCCCCACGGGCCTGGCCTGCGCGAAATCGGCTTCGAGCATGCGCGCGACGTCGGCGGCAAACCCATGGTCCGCGGTCATCACCATCATTTCGAAGTTGAGCCGGAACGAGCGGTTGTCGAGGTTGGCCGTACCGACCGCCGCGGCCTCGTCATCGACGAGGATCACCTTCTGATGCAGGAAGCCCGGCTGATAACGGAAGATCTTCACGCCGGCGCAGATGGCCTGGTACGCGTAGATGGTGGAGGCGGCAAACACCACGAGGTGGTCGGGCCGCGCCGGAATGAGGATGCGCACGTCCACGCCGCGCAGCACCGCGAGCCGCAGCATCGCGAACACGGCCTCGTCGGGCACGAAGTACGGCGACGTGATCCACACCCGCTTGCGCGCGGACTGGATGGCCTCGACGAAGAACAGCGAGCACGTTTCCTGATTGTCGGCCGGACCGCTCGGCACGATCTGGCACAGCATGTTGCCCGCGGCCGCCGCCGGCGGCTGCAGCAGATGCGGAACCTCGCGCGCGGCCCAGTACCAGTCCTCAGCGAAGGCCATCTGCAGGCCGAGCACCGCCGCGCCGCGGATCTCGATATGGGTATCGCGCCACGGCGCGAGGGGCGGACGCGTGCCGAGGTATTCGTTGCCGACGTTATGGCCGCCCACGTACGCGCACGCGCCATCGACGACCACGAGCTTGCGATGATTGCGGAAGTTGAGCTGGAACCGGTTGACGAAACCGGGATGCGTGGAGAACGCCCGCGCTTCCACGCCGGCCTGCTGCAACTCGCGCACGTACGGCCGGCCCAGCGCATGGCAGCCGATGCTGTCGTAGAGGAAATAGACCTTGACGCCCGCGGCGGCGCGCGCGCACAGGCGACGATGGAGTTCGCGCCCGAGCGCGTCGTCATGCACGATGAAGAACTGCACCAGTACGACCTCGCGCGCGGCATCGATGGCCGCGAAGA
Organism: Cupriavidus pauculus; assembly: GCF_008693385.1. Lineage (NCBI taxonomy): Bacteria > Pseudomonadati > Pseudomonadota > Betaproteobacteria > Burkholderiales > Burkholderiaceae > Cupriavidus > Cupriavidus pauculus. The sequence goes on along the minus strand of NZ_CP044067.1, from coordinate 2,890,371 downwards.
TCGCCGCGAAGGTATCGGCGCCATTCACGAGCAGCCGGACCGCATTGCCGGACACGCACGGCATGCCGGTCAGCCGCGGCAGCGCGCGCAGGCACAGCGGCTCGGGCTCCTGCACGATGCGCGCGCCGAACGCGTCGCGCTCGCGCACGCTCATGCCATGGCGGATCTCGCGCAGCCGGTCGTTGTTGAACCGCCGGGCGTTGACGTAGCCCGCGAACTGGCTGCGCCCGAAGATCAGGTAAGGAATCAGCGTGAAGTACGGCATCATCACGAGCGACCCCGCCCACGCGATCGCGCCCGGCGCGGTGCGCACCGTCATGACTGCATGCAGCGCCGCAACCACGCCCACGACGTGGAAGCCCGCGACGATCGCTGCAACGATGCTTGGACTCAACATAGGCGGAACATAGTCGGCAATCGCCATGACTGGCCGGGATTCGATGATCGCTATTCTGGCATAGGAAAAGCGCCGATTCCCACACGCCACGCATCAGCCCGCATCGAATCCTGCGAATTCAAAGAAGTACGACGTTCCGAGTCTGATCTCGGAAATTTCAGATTTACCTGATTGCTGGCATCCCGTGCGGTCGATAGTCTGCCTCGGAATCTTCTCACCCGCGCCCCAGTTCTCGTCGTCTTTCAAGAGATTTCCGCATGACCGCCTCCCCCAATATCGCATTGCTCACCAGCGGTGCATTCCACCCGGAAGCAATCGAGGCCCCGCTGTCGATGGCCGGTTTCCGCTGCAGCGTCTTCCAGACGGGCCGCGATCTGATTCACGGCATCAGCCACGACACCTATGACATGCTGCTGATCGACCGAGAGCTGCCGGACATTCCCGCCATCGACGTCATTCGCGCGGTGCGCGCCGCCCGCGCGCGGGACGTTCCCATCATGATGCTGTCCGAAGTCTCCAGCGACGATGCGCTGGTCGAAGCGCTCGATGCCGGCGCGGACGACTTCCTCGTGCAACCGGCTTCCGAGCGTGTGCTGCTGGCCCGCATCGCGGCGTTACGCCGCCGCGTGATGACCGCGAGCGGACGCATTGGCATGAGCGTGCGCGCGGGTCCGTACGAACTGAACAGCGCTGGCCGCTACGCACTGCTGCGCGGCAAGCGCATCGCGATGACGCCGAAGGAATCCGACCTCGCCACGCTGATGTTCGCGAACGCGGGCTGCATGCTCAGCAATAACCGGATCGAGCGCGTGGTCTGGGGACGGGAGTTGTCCCCGCTGTCGCGCGCACTGGCGCAACTGGTTTCGCGGATGCGCCGCACGCTGGCGCTGGGGCCCGAGAACGGCGTGACCGTCAGCGTGGTCTACGCGCAGGGTTACCGGCTGGACGTGCTCGACAACGCGCGGACCGAAGACGTGGCCGTGCCGGTCGTGCCCGCCGCGCCGCGCGATCCGTCGCAGGTCATGGCGCGCCACGTGCAGCAGTTGATGTCGGCCTGACCGGACCGAAGGGCGCCCTTGCCTCCCGTGGCATCGGGCCCACCGATGTAATAGCCCTGCGCGGCCGCGACACCGAGCTTGCGCACGGCAGCCAGCGCGGCGGCATCCTCGATGCCCTCCGCGATGACCTCGCCGCCGATGGCCCGCATCATCCTCAGCATCGCGCGCAGGATCTCCTTGCGCCGCGGGCATCCATCGATCCCACGCACCAGCGACTTGTCGATCTTGACGAACTGCGGGCTCAGCGCCACGAGCAGGTCGAGGTTCGCGTGGCCCGTGCCGAAATCGTCGAGCGCGTATTGCAGGCCGCGCTCGGTCAGCGATGCCATCGCGCGCGCGAACGACGCCATATCGCCCGTCGCGGTCTGCTCCGTGATCTCGATCACGATGCGCTCGGGCGCGACGGGCTCTCCGCAGACGGTCAGCAGATCGGTCATGCCCTCTCCCGCACCGCACAACAATGTCCGTAATGTCTGCGCGCTGAAGTTGAGAAACAGCTTGCCCGGCAGCGCGAGCGCGCTCCAGGTGGCCAGCGCCACGCGCGCCGCCTCGCATTCGAGCGCGAACGCCGCGCCGATTTCGCGCGCATGGCAGAACAGGGCGTCAGGCTGGGCGAGCGGCGAGCCGGCGGGGCCGCGGATCAGCGCCTCGTAGCCGAGGATGGCATCTCCATGGAGCCGGACGATCGGCTGGAACACCGCATGGAGCGGTGGAAAACCTGCGGTATTGCGTGGCATGGCAGTCCGGCATTTATCGAAAAATCTGGCACGCCATTTCATGACCGCGACATGACCCCGGTATGACAAACGCAGGAATACAAACACAAGCGTTGCTGCGGACATCTTCCGCGTATATCGATATGCGCCGCATGGCGGATCGCATTATTAGTAAAGACCCTGAGCACGTCGCGTCAACCGATGGCGCGGCCGGGCCGTTTCGGGTGACATTGGGTGGGCATCCGCACCCCCACCCGCAAGTCGAAGGGCGCCTGATATCGCAGTTGTGTCGGGGCGAAACAAATGACATTGCGGGGTAACCGGGATTTACGTCTTCCATTACCAAGTTACAGAACTGTTGCACTTGGACGCGCGCCACGGCGCGCCGGATGCGGGAATGCCGGTTACGCTTGACTCATCGCAACACGAAAGACCACACAGGGAAATCATGTCTGAACGCCTCATCATGCTGGACGTCCCCGGCGTCCTGTACTCGGCCCGCTCGGCGGCACGCCTGGGCGGCATGCCCAACACCGGGACGCTGCGCGACGTGAGGTACTTCGACCCCATCGCGCTTGGCTTCCTGCGCCGACTGTTCGGTATCGCCGGCGCCCGTGTGGTCGTCTCCGATGCCTGGCGCCGGGGCACGCCCGCCGCGATCCTGCAGCAGCTGGACCTGCAGATCGAAGGCATGACTCCGCGTGTGGAAGGCGGCCATGGCGCCGAGATCGATGCCTACTTCGACGCCGAGACCGGCGAGCGCGCCGTCCCCTCGGCATGGGTCATCCTCTCGACCGCCGCACCGGAGTCGATGTCCGCGGCGCAACGCGAGCATCTGGTCAGCGTCGATCCGTCCGAAGGCCTGACCGTCGAGAACTTCCGCCAGGCGCTGGACATCCTCGGCGTCGCCTGCCCGTCCACGGTCACCCCCGATTCGCGCGTCGATGCGGATCTGCGCGCCAAGCTGCGTCATCTGCAGCAACTGGCGCGCGTGGCGCCGTCGCGCTTCACCCCGGCCACGAACGACGAGGCGCGCACCGCCGTCGCGCACTGATCCGACGGGCTGTCGGCGGTCCGCCTCCGGCGGGCCGCATCGCGCTGTACCCCGCAAACGGGCGACGATTCTTCGTCGCCCGTTTGCATTTGGGCGTTCATGCGCTGCCGCGCAAGTTCTGCATAGCAGAATTCCGATTCCACGGTGCAGTTGACAGGACCGCGCGGTTGATGGGACCATTCCCGCCATCGATGCCCGGCGGACACACGCCGCGCACAGCAATCGGAGACCTGCATGCGCAGCCACGCATCCCCTGCCGCCGCCCCGGACGCGGCCTCGCCATCATCGTTCGTTCCCCCGTTCAATCGTCTGCACGAAGCCATTGCGCCGTGGGCCGCCAGCGACCCCGACCGTATCGCGATCATGGACGCACACCGCGCCCTGCGCTTTGGCGAGCTCGGTGCCGCAGTGCAGCAAACCGCGCGCACGCTCGCGAGCCTCGGCGTGCAGGGCGGCGACCGTGTTGTCGTCGTGACCGAGAACAGCGTCGGCTGCGCGGTCATCCTGCTGGCGCTGAGCCAGCTCGACGCGTGGTCGGTGCCCGTCAATGCCCGGCTCTCGCCGCGCGAGGTCGGCAATATCGTCGAGCACGCCGATGCGCGGCTGACGCTCTATCTCGATAGCGACTTCCCCGAAGCGCGCGAACACGGCCTCTCGCGCAACGCGCAATGGGCCGAATGGCCCCACGTGGGCCGGCTGCTGATCGGCCCGCTCAACGCGGGCGCCGCGCGAGAGCCGGTGTCGGAAGCCGCGGCCGACCAGGTGGCCGCACTGATCTACACGACCGGCACGACCGGCGCGTCCAAGGCCGTGATGCTCACGCACGCGAACCTGATGTTCATCGGCTATTCCAACCGCATGCAGGCGCGCGTGCAGGCGGGCGACCGCGTCTATGGCGTGCTGCCGATCTCGCACGTCTATGGACTGTCCGTGCTGCTGGTGGGACCGATATCGAACGGCGCCTCGGTCTACTACGAACCGCGTTTCCGCCCGGAGCAACTCGCGCGCATGCTGCGCGAAGCGTCGCTGACCGTGCTGCACGGCGTGCCCGCGATGTATGCCAAGACGATCGAATGGAGCCGCGCGAACGGCCAGTCCCTTCGCACGCCGTCGCTGCGCATCGCCCAGTGCGGCGGCGCGCCGCTGACGGCCACGCTCAAGGCCGGCTTCGAGGAAACGTTCGGTATTCCGCTGCAGAACGGCTACGGCATGACCGAAACCTCGCCCACCGTGTGCCAGACGCGCGTGGAGTCCCCGCGCAACGACTGCTCGGTGGGCCCCGCGGTACCGCACGTGGAACTGCGCCTCGGCAACGTGCAGGCCGATGGCAGCGGCGAACTGCTGGTGCGCGGCCCCAACGTGATGAAAGGCTACTATCGCCGCCCCGACCTGACCGCCGCCGCCATCGATGCGGACGGCTGGCTGCATACGGGCGACCTCGCGCGCATCGACCCCGACGGCGCGGTGTCGATCGTCGGCCGCGCGAAAGAGATCATCATCCATTCGGGCTTCAACGTGTATCCCGAAGAAGTCGAGCAGTCGATCAACGCGCATCCGGCCGTGCTCCAGTCGGCCGTGGTGGGGCGCGCCGTGGAAGGCAACGAGGAGGTCATCGCCTTTATCGAGGTGCGCGCGGGCATGACCCTCGATCAGGCAGAGCTGCGCACGTTCCTGCGCGAACGGCTGTCGCCGTACAAGCTGCCCGCGGAAATTCGCGTGATGGCGCAATTGCCGGCCGCGCCGTCGGGCAAGATCCTGAAGGCGAAGCTGCGCGAGGCGCTTGGCGATACCACCACGAGGACGACAGCATGAACGCCATCGACAGCAATGCGGACCGGCCCCGCGAGGGCACGCGCAAGGAAGACCGGCACTTTGTCACCGCACTCGCGCGTGGGCTCGACGTGCTCGCGTGCTTTCGCGCGTTCGACGTGGAGCTTGGCAATGCGGAGCTCGCGCAGCGCTGCGGGCTGCCCAAGTCCACGATCTCGCGCCTCACGCATACGCTCACCGAGCTTGGCTATCTGCAGGCGCTGACCGATCCCGTGCGCTACCGGCTTGGCAGTTCCGCGCTGGGCATGGCGCCGGTCGCGCGCGAAGGCACCGATGTGCTGTCCGTGGTGCGTCCGTTCATGCAGGAGCTGGCGGATCTGTCGCAGGGCGTGGCGTCGCTGATCGTGCGCGATCGCGGCCGCATGCTGATCTACGAGAACTGCCATGCGGAGTCCTATCTGACGCTGCGCGTGAACGTGGGGAGCCGCGTGTCGGGCCTGACCACGGCCGCGGGCCGCGCCTATCTGATGGCGCTCACGCCGGTCGAGCAGCGGCAGGCGCTGGCCGCGTTCCGCGCGGACGATCGCGCGAGCGCCGCGCAGGCCGACGACGTGCTCGTGCGCGCGCGGGAAGAGAAACAGCGGCTCGGGTGCACGACGTCGTTCGGCGAATGGCTGCCCGATATCAACTCAATCGCACTGGCCTTCCGGCCGGGGCCGTCGCTGCCGCCGATGACGCTGAGCTGCAGCGGCCCGAATGCGATCGTGCCGCCCGCGCATCTGCTGGACGCGGTGCGGCCGCATCTGCACGATCGCATCGGCCGGATCGAGGCCGCGCTCGGGACGCGATAGGGACCCGATCGGGACGCGACAGGGCCGGGTATCATCCCCTACTGCAAACCTCTGCGCCACGGACGCTATCATGCCGCACCTCGTTATCGAACTCACCGAGAACACCCGCCTCAACTGCTCGCAGGAAGAGCTGCTCGACGAAGCCAACGCGGCGCTGCTCGCCAGTGGCCAATTCGAGGAACCGGACATCAAGTCGCGCTGCATCACGCTGGACGTGTACCGCCAGGGCACCGATGTGGCCGATCGCGCGTTCGTGCATGCCACCCTCTCCGTCCTCGACGGCCGCGACCAGGCCACGCGCCGGCAACTGGGCCAGATCGTCTGCGACGCCATCGCCGAAGCGATCCGCACGGGCGATGGCCAGAGCGTGCAGGTCAGCGTGAACGTGGTCGAGATGGCGCGCGCGATCTACGCCAAGACCGTCATCGGCGCGTAACCGCCAACGCGCGATCGGCCGGGGCATGGCGATCGAACTTCGACCCCTCGAAATTGCAGAGATAGGTCATCACCATATCGCACACGTGCCGCAGCCGGGCCTCGACGCGCTCTTTGGCGCCGAGGTCCACGTCGAGCACGAACGACAGCGTGTAGCGGTTCGAGATGGAATACGAGCCGAGGCCCGAGATCGACACGTAGAGATCGACCCAGTCCGCATCGGGACGAAACAAGCCCTGCGCCTTGCCGCGCTCGAGGATCTGCGCGAGCGCGCTCCGCAGCGGATTGAACATCGCCGGTATCACCTTCGACTTGCGGATGTGCTCGGCCTTGTACAGGTTCTCCGTACTCAGCAGCTGGATAAACTCGGGATGGTCGATGAAATGGCGGATCGTCTGGACGATCAGCGTCCGCATGTCTTCCACGGGATGGTCGCCGAGCTCGCCGAACTGATTCTGCCGCTCGCGCATCGCCGAATACGCGCGCTCCATGACCTCGATAAAGAGCGCCTCCTTGCTTTCGAAGTAGTGATAGACGAGGTTTTTGCTGATCTTGCTGCGCGCCACGATGCTGTCCACGCGCGCGCCGTCGTAGCCCTTCGACGCGAACTCCTTTGCCGCCATCTGCAGGATCTTCTCCCGCGTGGCCGCCGCGTCGCGCGGTTTGGGTTTTCCGCCTGCCTGTCCGCTAGTTCTCGTTGCTGGCATATGCCTTGCCTTTCCCTTCGCTCGTTGTAGTGCCGGTCGCCATGCTGGTGCAAACCTAACCAGTTAGTTAGTTTACACGGCTTTGGCTGCACTGCAAGGATGCCAGTAACCCGCCACTGGAGCCGGTTTCCGCGCCATCGTGGTGCTCCGTAGAAACCCGGGTTGGCATCTCGCATTTCGCCCTCTATTGTACTGACTAGTTAGTTAATAACGGGGTGCCGGCACCGGTCGTCGGGATCTCCTTTCCCTTGGAGTTGGACAATGCAATCAGGCAGCAGCGCTGGCGCCCGGGTCGGGTGCGACATCGGCGGGACCTTTACGGACATCGTTCTGGCATTGCCGGACGGCCGGCTCTTCGTGAACAAGACGTCCACCACCCCGCACGACCTCGGCGAGGCGATCGTCACCGGGCTCAAGGCGTTGATCGAGCAGTCGGGCATCGCGCCGGGCGACATCACCGAGATCGTCCACGGCACCACTACCGCCTCCAATACGATCCTGCAGAAGGTCGGCGCGCGCACCGGCGTGCTGACCACGGCCGGCTTCCGCGACATTCTCGAGATCGGCCGCATCCGTACCCCCACGATGTTCGACCTCGGCTGGCAGAAGCCGCAGCCCCTCGCCGCGCGGCGATATCGCCGCGGCGTCACGGAGCGCATCGATGCGCGCGGCAATATCGTCGTGCCGCTGAATATCGACGAAGTGCTCACCATTGCGCGCGGCCTCGTCGAGGAAGGCGTGGAAGCGCTCGCGGTCTGTTTCCTCAACAGCTATATCAACCCGGTGCACGAGCTGGAGACGAAGGCGCGCCTCGAACGGGAGTTTCCGGGCCTGCTCGTCACCGCGTCGTGCGACGTGCTGCCCGAGATCAAGGAGTACGAGCGCACGAGCACCACGGTGGTCAACGCCTACATCCTTCCGGCCATGCGCACGTATCTGCGCCGCCTGAAAGCCGATCTCGGCCGCATGGGCGTGACCGCATCCCTGCAGGTCATGGCCTCCAACGGCGGCATGATGGGCGTCGATAGCGCCAGCGACAAGCCCGTGTTCGCGGTGGCCTCCGGCCCGGCGGGTGGCGTGGCCGGCGCGGCCCAGATCGGCGCGCTCAGCGGCGGCAGCGATCTGATCGTATTCGACATGGGCGGCACGACCGCCAAGGCATCGATCATTACCGGCGGCGTGCCGTCGCTGACGAACGAATACGAATTCCGCGACGGGATCAGCGCGCCGAGCCGCTTCGTCAAGGGCGGTGGCTATGTGCTCAAGGTGCCGGCCATCGATATCGCGGAAGTCGGCGCGGGTGGCGGGTCGCTGGCCGGCATCGACGCGGGCGGCCTGCTCTGTGTCGGTCCCGAATCGGCCGGCGCGAATCCGGGACCCGCGTGCTATGGGCGCGGCAACGGCCGACCGACCGTGACCGACGCGAACATGGCACTGGGCTTTCTGAACCCCGTCGCGCTCGCGGGCGGCAGCCTGCAGGTCGATCCGGAACAGTCGCGGCGCGCGATCGATACGCATATCGGCGAGCCGCTCGGCCTGGACACGCTGGCCGCCGCGCACGGCATCCGCCATGTGGCCAACGTCAGCATGGCGCGCGCGCTGCGCGCCGTCACGGTCGAACGCGGCCGCGACCCGCGCGATATGACGATGATCGCCTTCGGCGGCGGCGGTCCGCTCCATGCGGTGGATGTGGCCCGACTGCTGGGCATCCGCCGCGTGATCGCGCCCGTGATGGCCGGCGTATTCTGCTCGGCCGGTATGCTCGGCGCCGACGCGGAGCACAACTTCGTCAAGGCCGTGCTGCGCCCGCTCGCGGACTGCGACGCGACCATCATCGGCACGGCCATCGAAGCACTGCGCGTGCAGGGGCTATCGGTGCTCGCGCAGGAGGGCTATCCGGCGGATGCCGTGGAGATCGCCGTGGGGCTGGACCTGCGCTACCTGGGCCAGAGTTCGGAGCTGACCATCCCGCTGCGCGTGGGCGCCGGCCAGACGATCGACGCCACCGCCATGGCCGCGCTGATCGAGGACTTCGCCAGCCAGTACCGGCAGACGTTCGGCTACAGCAACGACGAACCGCTGGAACTCGTCAACGTGCGCCTGAGCGCGTACGGCCGCAGCGACCAGCGACTGAAGTTCAACGATATCCGCGTCGATGCCAGTGCGCTGCAGGGTGTCACGGGTACGCGCCAGGTCAGCTTCGAGCGCGACCAGCCGCCGTGCGAAACGCAACTGGTGCCGCGCGCGGCCATCTCCGAGGTGCCGCGCCACGGCCCGCTGATCATCGAGTCCTACGACACCACGATCGTCGTCCCGCCCGGCGCCTCCGCTCGCGCGGACAAGATCGGCAACATCATCATCGACATCGCCCAGGAGCAAGCATGAATCCCCCGACCCAGTTCGACCCCGTGACCTTCGCGGTCGTCAAGAACGCGATGGATGCCATCGTGGACGAGGTCGCCTACACGGTGATCCGGACCGCGCGCTCGGAGATCGTCAAGGACGTGATGGATTACTCCGCCGCGATCTGCGACCGCCATGGCCGCATGGTCGCGCAGGCCAAGACCATCGCGTTGCACCTTGGCGCGATTCCCGAAGCGATGGCCGCCGTGCGGCAACGCTACGGCGATACGCTGCAGCCCGGCGATGCGATCGTCGTGAACGATCCTTACGAGGGTGGCATGCATCTGCCGGACATCTTCATGTTCGTGCCGTTCTTCTATCGTGGCGAGCTCGAGGGCTATTGCGTGGTGATCTGTCACCACACCGACGTCGGCGGCCGCGTGCCGGGATCGAACGCGAGCGATTCCACGGAAATCTACCAGGAAGGCCTGCGCATCCCCGTGCTCAAGCTTTATGAAGCGGGCAAGGTCAACGAGACGCTCGAGCGCATCATCGCGCAGAACGTCCGCGTGCCCGACCGCGTGCTCGGCGACCTCAAGGCGCAATACGCGGCCTCGCAGATCGGCGTGCGCGAGCTCACCGCGCTGTTCGACCGCTATGGCCGCGACGATTCCCGCGCCTACCTCAACGAACTGCTCGACTACGCGGAGCGCCTCACGCGCGAGGAGATTCGCAAATGGCCGAAGGGCACGTTCCGCTTCGTCGACTACATCGACGACGACGGCATCTCGCCCGAGCCGATCCGCATCGAAGTGGCCCTGACCGTGCACGACGATCACGTGTCGGCGGACTACACGGGCTCCGCACCGCAGGTGCGCGCGGCGATCAACTCGACGCTGTCTTACACCAAGTCCTGCACGTACCTCAGCGTGCGCTGCGCGCTGCTCGGCGACGTGCCGAACAATGCGGGCGTGTTCCGCTGCATCGACGTGCACGTGCCCGAAGGCTCGGTGCTCAATCCCCTGCCCCCGAGCGCCGTGGCGGCGCGCGCCCTGACCGGCTACCGCGTGTTCGATGCGATGCTTGGCGCGCTCGCGCAAGTGGTACCGCACCGCATTCCGGCCGCGGGCGAAGGTGGGAATACGGTCGTCTGCCTGTCCGGCAAGAGCGACGAAGGCAAGCCCTACATCATCGTCGATATGATCTGCGGCGCATGGGGCGGCCGCCCCGCGAGCGATGGCATCGAGGCCATCACCAACGCATCGCAGAACCTGTCGAATACGCCCGTGGAGACGCTGGAAGCTCAGCATCCCGTGCGCGTGGAGGCATACGAGCTGGTCGAAGACTCGTGCGGCGCCGGCCAGTACCGCGGCGGGCTCGGCATTCGCCGCAGCTATCGCGTGCTCGCGCCGGACGCACAGCTCCAGCTGCGTGCGGACCGCATGAAGTTCTCGCCGTATGGCCTTGCCGGCGGCGAACCGTCGAGCCCGGCCCGCAATCTGCTCCAGCACGGCGACACGGTGACCGACCTGCCGAGCAAGGTCGGCATGACGATCGCGCGCAACGACGTGGTGACGCATATCCAGCCCGGCGGCGGTGGCTTTGGCGATCCCATGGCGCGCGATCTCGACCGGATTCGCGAGGACGTGTGGAACCACAAGCTGTCCGCCGAATACGTGCGCGAGCACTACAAGGTCGTGGTCGATCCGCACACCGGCGAGGTGGACCGCGCCGCCAGCGAGGCGCTTCGCCGCGGCGCACTGGCGCAAGCCGCCTAGCCGCCCGGACATCCCGCCGCCACACAGGTACCCACAGATCTCCCCACACATGCCCCACGAGGATTACAAGATGCGTTCTTCGTTCGTCATTCAGCTCCGCCGCGCGATCGTCGCCGCCTCCGCCCTCGCCGCCTTTGCGGCGACGAGCGCGCAGGCAGCCGCTGAAAAGCTGCTGGTACGGATGGACTATTCAGCGTGGGGCATGCATGCCGCCATGCATCTGGCCAAGCAGAAGGGATGGTTTCAGGAAGCCGGCCTCGACGTCGAGATCCAGGACGGCACCGGCACCATCAACACGCTGCAGCTTCTGGCGGCCGGGCAGGCCGATGTCGGTCAGGTGCAACTCGGCACGATGGCCATCGCCAGGGAGAACGGGCTGGACCTCGTGTCCATCGCCGGTTTCGCGCGCAAGGGCGACCTCGCGGTGCTCGTCGACGAGAAGCTCGACGTCAAGTCGGCCGCCGATCTCGTGGGCAAGAAGCTCGTGTGCTTCACCACCAGCCCATGGGCGCCGTTCATCGATCCGTATCTGAAGGCGATCAACGTGCCGAAGTCGAAGACCAATGTCGTGATGGTGTCGCCGAGCGCGATGATCTCGACCTATGCATCGGGCAATAGCGATGGCTTCCTCTCGCAGGCGCCGTTCGGCCAGCCGATGGTTGCCAAGGTGCGGCCCGCCAAGGTGTTCCTGCTCGCGGACAGCGGCATCAACTTTCCGAGCTACGGCCTCGTCACGACGCCGAAGAAGCTCGCCGAGCGCGGCGAGGCGATTCGCAAGCTGACGCAGATACAGGTAAAGGCGTGGGAGTACATCTATGCCGGCCACGAGGACGAAGGGGTGGCCGCCATCGTGGCGCAACGGCCCAACGCGAAGCTCGATCCGCAGGTGCTGAAGGCGCAGGTCGTCGCCTATCGTCAGTTCTTCGAGAGCCCGAGCCAGAAGGCGGCCCCGATCGGCAGGCAGAACGACGCCGACTGGGTCGCCGCGATCCAGTCGATGGAGCGCGTGGGCGCCATCAAGCCCGGCCGCAAGCCGTCCGACTATTACACCAACGCCATGCTGGCGAACTAGCGCGACGGAGGACGAACATGTCGGCATTCCTGCAGATTGGCCAACTCAACAAGATCTATCGCTCGCAGCGCGACCCCCTCTATGCGCTCAAGGATGTGAGCCTCGATATCGAGGAAGGCGAGTTCGTGAGCATTGTCGGCCCCAGCGGCTGCGGCAAGAGCACCCTGCTGAAGTGCGTGGCCGGACTGGAGCCGATCTCCAGCGGCCATCTCGCGCTTCAGGGCGACCCGATCTCGGGCCCGCCCTCCAATATGGGCGTGGTCTTCCAGCGCGACCTGCTGCTCGACTGGCGCACGATCCTCGACAATGTGCTGATCGCCGCCGAGTTCCATGACCTGAGCCGCGGCGACTACGAGGAGCGCGCGCGAGCGGTGCTGAATCTCTTCGGCCTGGGATCGTTCGCCAACCGCTATCCATGGGAGCTGTCGGGTGGCATGCGGCAGCGCGCGTCGATCTGCCGCGCACTACTCGTCGATCCACAGCTGCTGCTGATGGACGAACCGTTCGGCGCGCTGGATCCGTTCACGCGCGACGAACTGAACGTGGAACTCCAGCGTACGTGGATGGATACGGGCAAGACCGTGCTGTTCATCACGCATTCGATCTCGGAGGCGGTTTTTCTCAGCGACCGCGTCGTCGTGATGTCGCGCAATCCCGGCGGCGTCGCGGACGTCATTCCGATCGAGCTGGATCGGCCACGCGGTCTTGCCGTGCGGGAAACGAAGGCGTTTGCCGATTACGTGTCGCAGATTCGCGGGATCTTTCGCGACCTCGGCATCTACAAGGGGTAATGCGATGAAATTCCTGTGGAAACGTTCCGAAAACAGCCGTCTGGCGATCCTGACGATGGTGATACTGCTGCTTGCGTGGGAAGGCGCGGTCCGCTTCTTCGGCGTGCGCGAGTTCCTGCTGCCGGCGCCAAGCAAGATCATCGCGGACTTCATGGAGCAGCCGGGCTTCCTGCTGCTGCAGAGCCTGGACACGCTCCAGACCACGCTGGCCGGCTTTGTGCTGGCCGTCGTGCTCGGCGTGGGCGCGGCGATCGGCATCGTCTACTCGCGCTTTCTCGACCGCACGCTCTACGCGCTCATGGTCGCGCTGAACGCGGTACCGAAAGTCGCGCTCGCGCCGCTGTTCGTGATCTGGCTCGGCACGGGTTCGGCCCCGAAGATCGCCATCGCGATGCTGATCGCGATCTTCCCGATCCTGATCGATACGGTCCTGGGCCTGAAGTCGATCGATCCGGAGATGCTCAACATGGCGCGCGCCAACCAGGCCTCGCGCAGCAAGGTGCTGTGGAAAATCCGCTTCCCCAACGCGCTGCCGAGCATCTTCGCGGGCATGAAGGTCGGTATCTCGTTCGCGCTGGTCGGGACGATCGTGGGCGAGTTCGTGGCAGGCGAGACCGGACTCGGCCACGTCATCCTCGTGGCGCAGGGCAGCTTCAATACGCCAACCGTATTCGTGGCGCTGGCACTGCTGTGCGTGCTCGGCGTGATCCTGTTCAAGGCGCTGGAACTGGCGGAAGAGCGGCTGCTGCCGTGGCATGCTTCGCAGCGGGGAAAGCCGGCCGCCGAACCCGCGGCGTCATCGCACGCGGAGAAGCCGCTGGGGCTGTTCGCGGAAGCCAAGCGCTAGCAGGTTGCAAGACCGTCGGCCAGCCTGGCCGCGCCATCGTCGATGATGCATTGTCCGGTCCGGACGGAGGTGCTGCGAAACAGGATCACACCTGCTTCGCGCCAGGCTTCCGTCCTCAGCGTATCGCCGGGATAGAAGACACCCGCGTAGCGCGCGCCGATCTCTCTGAGTGCGGTGAGTCCTCCGGGCGCCAGCGGCGCGGCGGCGGATGCCGCGATACCGAGGTTGCAGAGGCCGTGCAGGATCGGTGCATCGAGACCCGCCGCGCGCGCGACGTCGGGGTCCGCGTGCAGCGGGTTTGTGTCGCCACACAAGCGGTACAGCAGCGCCTGATTCGGCTGCGTCCGCCATGCCGCGACGTGGTCTGGCGCCCGCGCGGGGAAGCCCGGATGTGGCCGGCGGGGGGGCGGCTCGCCGCCGAAGCCGCCGTTCGCGCGAGCCAGGGCCTGTCCCCTGACGATGCCGATTTCTTCCCCGCTGTCGTCGTCCGTGACGACGCGGCGCCATGCGATGATCGCGCCTCGGCCGGGCCCCCTGTCGTAGACCGCCTCCACCGCCGTGCGCGCACGCACATGACCCGATGTCGCGAGCGGTTTCGGGAGCGAGAGGTCGTGCGACAACGCCACGAGGTGTTCCCATCGGATGCCGGTCCGCGGATCGCGCATCCAGTCCGACGAGGACGCCAGTACCGCCAGCTGCGTCGGCAGCGCGATCAGGTCCTGTTCATAGACGTAGCGGAGACTCGACGCGTCGTCGGGCTGGTTGCCGAATCCGAGTCCCAGCGCATAGAGGATGCAGTCCTTCGGGCCATATCGCTGCCGGATATCCGGAATCTCGACATCGACCAGCGCCCGCAGGTCGGGCGGGTTCAATCCCGGGCTCCGGCGCCCAGCACCTCGTCCGTATGCTGGCCGAGCCTCGGCGGGCCGTAGCGGATCTCGGCGGGCGTGGCCGAGAGCATCATCGCGCTGCGCGGCATCAGCAGTTGCCCTTCCGACGCGTGATCGAACACCTCGAAGAAACCGGTCTCCGCCAGATGCGGATCCGCGCGGACGTCCTCGAGTTCGTTCGCGGGGCCGGCGGGAATCTCCGCGGCGGCGAAGGCTTCCAGCCACGCCTCCCGCGACCTGGTGCCGAGTGCGGCTTCCACGAGGTTGTAAAGCTCGACGACATGGGTCATGCGCTGCCCGATGGTCGCGAACCGCGCGTCATCGCGCAGGTCGCTTCGGCCGATCAGCGCGAACAGGCGATGCCATTGCGCATCGGTATTGGCGACGATGCAAAGCGGCTTGTCGCCCGTGCCGAGCGGCCGATGCACGGCGCTGAACACGCGGGCATAGCCGAGCGGTGCCGCCGCCTTGCCGGGCTCGGGCACGAACACGTGGTCCGCCATATGCTCATGCAGGTTGAAACCGGCCATGGTCTCCAGCATCGGCAGCTGGACTTCCTGCCCGATGCCCGCGCGCTCGCGATGCAGCAGTGCCGTCACGATGGCCGAGTACAGATACACGCCGCACAGCTTGTCGGCCATCAGCATCGGGATGTAGCCGGGTTGACCCGTCATGCGCTGGTTCAATCCGGGCACGCCGCTCAGCCCCTGGATCACGTCGTCGTAGGCGGGCCGGTCGAAGTAGCGGCCCCCCTTGCCGAATCCCTGCGCGGTGGCGTGAATCAGCCGGGGAACACGCCCCGCAAGGCTGGCGTAATCGACGCCGAGGCGCTCGGCCGCGCCCGCGCGCATGTTGTGCACGACCACGTCCGCGCCGGCGATCAGCGATTGCAGCTGCGCGCGTCCGGACGGCTGCTTGAGGTCCAGCACGACGCTGCGCTTGTTGCGGTTGAGGTTGAGAAAGAACGAGCCCATGCCGGGCGACCGCTTCTGCCCGATGCCTCGCGTGGGATCGCCTTCGGGCGGCTCGATCTTGATGACGTCCGCTCCCATGTCGCCCAGCATCTGCGTGGCCACGGGTCCCATCAGGAACGTGGTGATGTCGATGACGCGAATGCCTTCCAGAGCGCCGGCCATATGTCTGTCTCCTTTATTCGATCTTGTCTGTCTGAGGCGTTATCCCCGATACGCCTTCACGATGCCGCCGCCGATGATCAGCCGCTGCACCTCGCTCGCTCCTTCATAGATGCGGAGCGCGCGCACATCGCGATAGAGCGCCTCCACCTCCTCGCCCACGCGCACGCCCGCCCCACCCCAGATCTGCACGGCGGCATCCACGACGCGCTGGGCGGACTCGGTGGAGACGAGCTTGGCCATGGCGGCTTCGCGCGGCGTCGGCATGCCCTGATCCCGCAGCCATGCGGCGCGATACACGAGCAAGGCGGACGATTCCACCGCCGTCGCCATATCGGCGAGCGTGGCCTGCGTCAGTTGCATGTCGGCGAGCACGGTGCCGAACATCTCGCGCGAGAGCGCGCGCTCCACGCCCAGCCGCAATGCCTTGCGGGCAAACCCGAGCGCCGCCGCCGCGACCGACGTCCGGAAGATGTCGAGCGTCCGCATCGCAAGCTTGAACCCTTCCCCCTCGCCGCCCAGCCGCATGCCCGCATCCACGCGGCAGTCGCGAAAGCGTAACCGCGCCAGCGGATGCGGGGAGATGACATCGATGCGCTCGGCGATCTCGAGCCCCGGGTTGTCCGCATCGACGATAAAGGCGGAGATGCCCGCGGACCGCGTCGTGCCGGGCTCGCGCGCAAAGACGACGTAGAAGTCCGCGATACCGCCGTTGGAAATCCACATCTTCTCGCCATCGAGCACGTAACCGCCCTGCACGGGCGCGGCCTCGCAGCGCATGCCGCCAACGTCCGAGCCGGCGTCGGGCTCGGATAGCGCGAACGCCGCGATCTTCCTGCCTTTTGCCACATCGGCCAGGTAGGCCTCCTGCTGCGCGGGCGAGCCCGCCAGCGAGATGGCGCCGGAGCCGAGCCCCTGCATCGCAAAGCTGAAATCGGCAAGCGGGCTGGTCTGCGCGAGCAGTTCGCGCGCCAGGCATAGCGCGCGGGAGTCGAGCACGGCGTTCCCCGATGCATCGCGTCGCGGCACGCACGATGCGAGGATGCCTGCTTCACCGAGGCTGCGTACCAGCGACCGGCAGTGCTCGTCGACGTCCTGCGTCGTCTTCGGTGCCGCGATGGCGGCGAATGCGGACGTGGTCCAGTCGAGGAGCCGTTCCGCGGCTTCCCGATGCCGCGCGTCGAAGAATGGAAGCGTGAGATGTTCCAGCGGCGTAACTGTTGTCATGGGTCTCAAGTGGCGCGTGCGAAGCGTGAACCGCCGCACGGTCGAGAACCGATCGCGTCAACGCGAATCGGGCTTGACCAAAAACATACTACTGCGTAGCATTATTTTCAAGCACGACGCGCACGCCTGAAAAATATAGATGGAGACATGATGGCATTGCCCCTGGAAGGACTTCTCGTGGTGGCGGTCGAACAGGCCGCCGCGGCCCCCTACGCTTCGTCCCGGCTCGCCGACGCCGGCGCGCGCGTGATCAAGATCGAGCGCGCCGGGGGCGATTTTGCGCGCGGCTACGACTCCGCCGTCCATGGCGACAGCACGTATTTCGTCTGGCTCAACCGCGGCAAGGAATCGATCGTGCTCGACTTCGCGAACCCGGACGACGCCGCATTGCTGCAGCGCATGATCGCGCAGGCCGATGTGCTGATCCAGAACCTGGGCCCGGGCGCCGCGCAGCGCGCCGGCTTCGGCTGGGAAGCGATGCGGGCCCGCCATCCGCGTCTGGTGACATGCGATATCACCGGTTACGGAGAGGAAGGCCCCTACGCCGGCATGCGCGCATACGACCTGCTCGTGCAGGCGGAAAGCGGCATCGCTTCGGTGACGGGCACGCCCGAGGCGCCGGGCCGGATCGGCATCTCCGCCTGCGATATCGCCACCGGCATGTACGCGCACGCCGCCATCCTCGAAGCGTTGCTGCAGCGCGAGCGCACGGGCGCCGGGAGCGCCATCCATGTGTCGCTGTTCGATGCGATGAGCGACTGGATGACCGTGCCCCTGCTCCACTACGAGTACGCGGGAATGATCTGGCCGCGTGTGGGCCTGTCGCATCCGACCATCGCGCCCTACGGCGCGTTTCCCGTGGGCGGTGCCGTGGGCAACGAGGAAACCGTGCTGATCGGGATTCAGAACGACGGCGAATGGCGCCGCCTCGCGCAGGACGTGCTCAAACGCCCGGAACTGCTGGAGAAGCCGGAGTTCGCGACGAACCTTTCGCGCGTCGCGCACCGTGCCGTGCTCGACCGGGAGATCGCGGCGACGCTGGCGACGATGACCAGGGCGGAGGTCGTGCAGGCGCTGCAAGCCGCGCGCATCGCGTTCGCGTCGGTCAACGACGTCACGCAGTTGTCCACGCATCCGCAACTGCGGCGCGTCACCGTGCCGACCGTGCACGGCGAGGCGCGACTGGTGGCACCCCCGGCAACCTTCCGCGGCGAGCCGCGGCAACTGGGCCATGTGCCCGGCCTTGGGCAACACGGCACCGCCATCCGCGACGAGTTCACGCAATGACCTCCGCGCCAACCCCTATCGGTAACGCCCCATGAGCGACAAGATCCTGATCGAGAAGCACGCCGCAGTCACCACCATCGTCATCAACCGTCCGGCCGTACGCAATGCGCTCGACCGCGAAGCGACCGCGGCGCTGGGCGCGGCACTGCGCGCGTTCGAGAACGACGATGAAGCGCGCGTCGCCGTACTGTGGGGGGCCGGCGGCGCGTTCTGCGCGGGCGCGGACCTCAAGGAGCTCGCGGCGGGCGCGGAGTACGACGCATGGGCCGGCACCGACGGTCCGCTTTCCCGACCCGCGCGCAAGCCCGTCATCGCGGCGGTGGCGGGCCATGCGTGCGCGGGCGGCCTCGGGCTGGCGCTCTGGTGCGACATCCGCATTGCCGAGCAATCGGCCGCGTTCGCCGTGCTCTCGCGCCGTTGGGGCGTGCCGATGAGCGATGGCACGACCGTTCGGCTACCCCGGCTGATCGGCACGAGCCATGCGCTGGACATGCTGCTGACCGCGCGCATCGTGTCCGCGGAGGAAGCATTGCGCATGGGGCTCGCGACGCGCGTGGTGCCCGACGGGACCGCGCGATCGGCCGCCGAGAGCCTTGCGGCCACCATCGCCGCCTTTCCGCAGATCGCGATGAATACGGATCGCGAATCGGTGTACCGGCAGGATGGCGAACCGATGGCCAATGCGCTCGCGATCGAGGCTGAACTGGCCGAGCGGGCGAAGCGGCTGGAGGCGCAGGCGGGCGCAAGCCGGTTCGCCGCCGGCATGGGCCGGCATGGAGCGGCCGCATGAAGGCCGTCGTCTGCCGCGAGCTCGGGCTCGCGCATACCGAATACGCCGAGGTGGATCGCCCCATCCTCGGCCCCGACGGCATCCGCATTCGGGTGCATGCCGCGGGCGTGAGCTTTGCCAATCTGCTGGTCCTCGAAGGCAAGCATCAGAACCGCTGGGCGCCGCCGTTCACGCCCGGCACCGAAGTGGCCGGCGTGGTGCTCGAGTGCGGCGAGCGTACGTCGCTGTTCAAGCCTGGCGACCGCGTGGTCGCCGGTGTCCGCATCGGCGGCTATGCCGAGGAGGTCGTCGCGCCCGAGTCGACGGTGTTCGCGCTGCCGGACGCCGTGGACTACGACGCGGCGGTGCAATTCCCGACCATCTATGCCACGGCCTATGGCGCCCTCAAATGGCGTGCGCAGGTCGCATCCGGCGAGACGCTGCTGGTCCACGGCGCCGCGGGCGGCAGCGGGCTGGCGGCCATCGAGATCGGCAAGCGGCTCGGCGCGCGCGTGATCGCTACCGCGGGCGATGCCGCCAAGCTCGAGGCGGCGCGGCGGCACGGTGCCGACGTCGCCATCCACTACCGCGAGGAGAATTTTCGCGACGTGGTGTTGCGGGAAACCGGTCAGCGCGGCGCGGATGTCATCTTCGACCCCGTCGGTGGCGACACCTTCAACGAATCGCTGCGATGCATCGCGCCCGATGGCCGAATCATTCCGATGGGCTTCGCCGGGGGCACGATTCCGCAGATTCCCGCGAACCTCGTGCTGGTCAAGAACGTCACGGTCATCGGCATCTACTGGGGTTACTACATGGGCTGGGGCAAGCAACTGCCGCCGCCCGCCGTCGTACAGCGCGTGCGCGACGCGTTCGACGACATGCTCGGCTGGGCCGCGGCGGGAACGCTGCGTCCCGAAACCTACGCGACGTATCCGCTCGCGCGGTTCCGCGAGGCGCTGGACGCGATTACCGAGCGCAAGGTGATTGGACGGGTCGCGCTGCACCCGTTCCCGGCGGCCTGAATACGCGATAACAACGACCCGAAGAGGAGACAGACATGACATTCCGCATCACGCACCCTGTGGCCGCAACGGCCCTGCTCGGCATCGGCATGGCGCTGGCATCCGGCCACGCGGCCGCGCAGGCCGAGTACCCCGACAAGCCGATCAAGCTCGTGGTGCCCTACCCGCCGGGCTCGGGCACCGACACCGTGGCCCGCTATGCCGCGAGGCGCATGGAAGCGGCGCTCGGCAAGCCCGTCGTCATCGAGAACAAGCCGGGCGGCAACGCGATCATCGCCGCGCAGACGGTCATCAATGCGCCGGCCGACGGCTACACGCTGCTATGGGCAGCCAACGGCCCCGTGACGACGAACGTCGCGCTCTACGACAAGCTGCCCTACAACCCGCTGACCGACCTCGAACCCGTCGCGCGCGTGGCGTACTCGCCGATGGGCCTCTACGTACCGGCCGACTCTCCATACAAGACCGCGTCGGATCTGTTCGCCGATGCGAAGAAGCGGCCCAACAAGCTGAATTACGGCAGCGGCAGCGCCACGTACAACATCGCGACCGAATGGCTGATGTCGCTGGTGGGCGCCAAGGCCAATGCCATCTCCTACAAGGGCAGCAGCCCCACGCTCACGGACCTCGCCGGCAAGCAGGTGGACTTCGCGATTGCCGAATACAGCGCCGGCCTGCCGCTGGTCAAGGGCGGCAAGCTGCGCATGCTCGCCCTGACGTCCGACCGCCGCATGAAGTCCGAGCCCGAGATGCCGACCTTGCAGGAACTCGGCTACAAGGAGTTCTTCCAGGTGGCATGGTGGGGTGTCTTCGCGCCGAAGGGAACGCCGAAGCCCGTGGTGACGCGGATCGAAAGCACGCTGCTGACGATTTTCAAGGACGCCGAGACGGCGCAGTACCTCGACCAGAACAACTTCAGCGCCTTTATCGGGACGGCGGAGCAGTTGCGCGCGTTCCAGAAGACCGAGATCGAACGGGAGACGAAGCTCGTGGAGCGTTTCAATATTCCCAAGCTGTAATCTGCTATCTTTGCATCCCTCCGGCGCGTAGAGCACACAAAGCACAGAGCAAGAGAACAAAGGCATGGGACGCAAACGTCAGATCGGGACCCCGGAAGGCGACGAGAAACAGCTGGCCATCCTCGATGCGGCAGCCTCGATCTTCATGAAGCTGGGTTTCGCCGCCACGTCGCTTGACGATATCAGCGACAGCTATGGCGCGACCAAGGGGATCATCTACTACCACTTCCGCAGCAAGACCATCCTGTTCTTCGCCGTGCAGCGCCGGGCGATGGAGCTGACGCGGGCCGCCATCGAACCCGCCGCGGCATCGGCGGGGCCGGCGCGGCAGCGGCTCGAAGCGATGGCCTTCGCGCATGCCATGCTGATGATGGAGCATCTGGATTACCTGCGCGTTGCCGCGCAGGGTCTGGAGCTCCAGCTGGGCGGCCGCACCACGGAAGAGGAACGCGCGGAGATCAAGCGCATTACCGCGCTGCGCGACGGCAACGAGCGCCTCTATCTCCAGGTGCTGGAAGAAGGCGTCGCCAGCGGCGAGTTTCGCGAGATGGACGTGCGGATCGTCGTCAAGGCGCTGCTTGGCGCATTGAACTGGACCTCGCGCTGGTACCAGCCGCGCAAGACCGAGACGAAGAAGGACCGCGAAGCCATCGCGGCGGAGATCGCGCGGTATGCGGTCAATGGGTTGAACCGCTGATGCGCTATGAACTGACGGACCTGCGTCTGTTCCAGGCTATCGCCGAAGCCCACAGCCTGGCGGGCGGTGCGAATGCCGCCCATATCACGGCATCGGCTGCCAGCTATCGGCTGAAGAACCTCGAGCACGCGCTCGGCATTCCGCTGTTCGTACGCAGCCCGCGCGGCATGGATCTGACACCGGCCGGCGAGATGCTGCTGTCGCATGTGCGCGAACTGCTGCAGGGCATCGAACGCATGCACGCGGAGGTCGGCCAGTTTGCCAGCGGACTCAAGGGGCATATCCGCCTGCTGGCCAACAGCAGCTCGCTCAACGGCTTCATCATCCCGAGCGTGAGCCGCTTTCTTGCGGCGCACCCCGAGGTCAATATCGACCTCGAAGAGCGGGCGAGCCAGGCGATCGTGGCGGCCGTGACCGCGCACGAGGCCGATATCGGCATCCTTGCCAACGAACTCACGGACGAAGCCAGCGCCACAGGGGTACGCGCCGTACGCTATGCGGTGGACGAACTCGTGCTTGCGGTACCGGCGGGCCACCCGCTGGCGCGCGAGTCGAGCGTGCGCTTTGGCGCGGCGCTCGGCTTCGACTTCGTCTGCATGAGCCGCAACAGCAGCAACTTCCTGTTTCTCAAGGATATGGCCCAGCGGGCCGGCAGGCAGCCGAACGTCAGGCTGCACGCGCATGGGTTCGAGGCGGTGCTGTCGCTCGCGGAAGCCGGCGTAGGGATCGCGCTGGTGCCGCGCAGCGTGGCGTCGGACGCGATTCGGGCCGGCCGCGTCGTCGCGGTGGCGCTCGACGAACCGTGGGCCGTTCGGGAGTTGAACCTCGTGACCCGTGCCGACGGCAAGCTGCCCGGATTCGCGGCGGCATTCGTGCAGTTTCTGCTGAGCGATCCGCGCGTGGCCATCACGCGCGAACCGTCGTCTACCGCTTCCGGTTGATAAAGCTCGCCATGTGTTGCTGAGGTTCGCCGGTCTCGAACGCGCGGCCGAACTCGGCGACGCTGTTCTCGATCGCATCGTCGAGCGGCGCCTCTTCCCATTCGCGCAGCAGCCGCTTCTGTTGCCGCACCACCTGCGGGCCGAAGCCGGCCAGCAGATCGGCCACGCGCGCAACCTCCGCATCCAGTTCCGCCAACGGCACGACGCGGCTGACCAGTCCGGCCGCGAGGGACTCGGCGGCATCGGCGATCTCGCCCGTCAGCAGATACCACGCCGTGCGCGCATTGCCGATGAGGCGGGGCATCAGCGCGGCATGGATCACAGAGGGAATTCCCACCTTGACCTCGGGCATGCCGAGCTTCGCGTCGTCCGCGGCAATGCGGAGATCGCAGGCAAGGGCCAGTTCGAGCCCGCCACCCAGGCACCAGCCTGGCATGCGCGCGATGACCGGGACCGGGAAATGCCGCAGCGCATCGCAGAGGTCGCGCAGGCCGCTGATAAACGCTTCGGCCGTGTCGCGCTGCAGTACGGCCATCTCGTTGATATCGGCCCCGCCAATAAAGCCCTTGTCGCCGGTGCCGCGCACGACCAGCACGCGCACCTCCTTGCGCTCGGCCAGCGCCTGCACGGCATGGGTAAGGTCCGCGATGACGGGCGTGCCAAGGATATTCAGCGATTTGGCCTGCCGGATGGTGATCGTCGCGATGCCACGCGCATCGATGTCGACCGCAGCGTGGTGGTGGGAAAGGTTTTCGCTCATCGATCGTTCTCCTTACTGCAGCTTCTCGAAGCGGATGTCTTCGACAACCTTCTTCCAATGCTGATTTTGCGTGCGGATGAGATCCGCGAACGCCTGACGCGTCGTCCATGCCGGAATGGCGCCCTGCTTCTCGATGGCCGCGACGACCTCCGGCTCCGCGAGCACCTGCTTCACGGCCGCGTTGATCTTGTCGAGGATCGGCGCGGGGGTGCCTGCCGGCGCGCCGAGCCCGAACCACGACGGATTGTTCATGGCCGGCAGGCCGGCCTCCGCGTAGGTCGGCACGTTCGGCAGCATCTTCAGGCGCCTGGGCGCGGCCACCGCCAGCGGACGCAGCTTGCCGCCTTCGATCAGCCCCGACAACGACGGAATGTTGTCGAACACGACCTGGATCTGCCCGGCCATGGCATCGTTGAGCGCGGGCCCCAGCCCCTTGTACGGCACGTGCAGCATGCGCGTGCCCGTGACGTTCATGAACAGCTCGCCATTCATATGGCTCAGGCCGCCGTTGCCGGACGAGCCGAACGAGTACTTGCCCGGCTGCGCTTTCAGCAGCTTGATGAATGCCGCCAGGTCCTGTGCCGGGAACGCGGGATTCACGACGAGCACGTTCGGTACGTCGGCCAGGTTGCTGATGGGATCGAAATCCTTCACGGGGTCGTACGCGGTCTTCTGGTAGACGTTGGGGTTGACCGCGTGCGAGCTTTCGACCTCCATGACCAGTGTGTAGCCGTCCGCGGGCTGCTTGGCCGCGAATGCGCTGCCGACGGCGCCACCCGCGCCCGGCCGGTTCTCCACGACGACGGGCTGCTTGAGCACCGCGCCCAGTCGCGTACCGACGACGCGCGCGATGATGTCCGTGGTGCCACCGGCCGCGTAGGGGACGATCAGCTTGATGGGCTTGTCCGGCCACGCGGACGCCTGCACCGCGCCGAACGGGCTCATGCCGGCGAGCGCTGCCAGGGTGACGAGGGAATGCTGCAACTTCATTGTTGTCTCCGTACGATGCTGTTGTTGTCTGCCGTTGTCCGCAGTTGTGAAATAAGCGGTCACGCCGCTGCCTATACCCCACCCGTGTGTTCGCCGAGCAGCGGCGGCGGCTGCAAGGGCTGGGGATTGGCCGGCAACATGGGGTTGCGGACCATGGAAATCGTGCCCATGACCGGGTGCTCCGCGGTCTGCTGCATCCGGCGGTGCCGGACTTGCGGATGCGCGAATACCTCTTCCATCGTGTTGATCGGCCCCCATGGCACGCCAGCGGCGTCGAATGCGCGGGTCCAGTCCTCGCGCGCGCGGGTGGGAAACACGTCCGTCAGGGCGGCCCGGAGCGACGCGATGTTTCCGATGCGGTCCGAGTTGGTGATATAGCGCGGGTCCGCCGCCAGATCGCCGCGGCCCGCGACTTCGCAGAACCGCGCGAACTGCGCGTCGTTGCCGATGGCGAGGATCAGATAGCCATCGGCGCAGCGGAATACCTCGTACGGCGCACAGTTCGGATGCGCGTTGCCGCTGCGTTGCGGGTTGTCGCCGGAGATCAGGTAGTTGGCGCCCTGATTGGCATTGAGCGCGACGGCGACGTCCAGCAATGCGATATCGAGGTGCTGTCCCTCGCCCGTTTGCTGGCGCTGGTACAGCGCGGCCAGCACGGCCGAGGTCGCATACATGCCCGTACTCACGTCCACCACGGCCACGCCCGTGCGCAGCGGCCCCGCGCCCGGGCTACCGTCGGGCTGGCCTGTATAGCTCATCAACCCGCCCATGCCCTGAAACACGTAGTCGTAGCCGGGCTTGTCGGCCATCGGGCCGTCCTGGCCGAAGCCCGTGATCGACAGATAGATCAGCCGCGGGTTGACGGCCTTGAGCGATGCATAGTCCAGGCCGTAGCGCTTGAGCGTGCCCACCTTGTAGTTCTCGACCAGCACGTCGGCATCGCGCGCGAGTTCGAGCAGCCGCGCCGCGCCCTCCGGCACGCTGTAGTCGATGCCGACGGAACGCTTGCCGCGATTGCAGCTGATGAAGTAGGCCGACATGCGCTGTTCGCTGCCGTCTTCCGCAATCTGATACGGCGGCCCCCAGCCGCGCGTGTCGTCGCCGCGCTGCGGATGTTCCACCTTTACGACGTCGGCGCCCAGGTCCGCGAGATTCTGCGTGCACCATGGCCCCGCCAGAATGCGCGATAGATCCAGTACCCGAACGCCTTCCAATGCCCGATGCAACATCACTGCTCCGTCTTCTCGTATTACGTGGCGCCGAGTGTAGGGACGCCACCGCCAAAAATCGATTCGAAAGTTTTCAACGCTGCGTTCGCGGCAGCTTGATCAGCGCTCGCCGTCGAAACGCCGGGCACCGTTAGCGACGAGTCGCTCGAGCAGCGGCGCCGGCGCCCAGTGCGCGCCGTGCCGCGCATGCAGCGCGCAAATCCGGTCCAGTACGTGCGCGAGGCCGAGCGTTTCCGCATGGAACATCGGGCCGCCGCGCCATGCGGGAAACCCATAGCCGTGCACATACACGACATCGATATCCGACGCGCGCCTTGCAATCCCCTCGTCGAGAATCATGGCGCCCTCGTTGATCAGCGCGAGCATGCTGCGCTCGACGATCTCTTCGTCCGAGATCGCCCGGCGCGCGATGCCGGCTTCCCGCGCACAATCGGCGATCAATGCATCGACCAGCGGATCGGGAATCGGTGTGCGGCTGCCCGGTTCGTAGCGGTAGTAGCCACCCTGGGTCTTCTGGCCGAAGCGGCCCAGCTCGCAGATGCGATCGGCAACCTTCGAGTAACGCAGGTGCGCGGGCCGTGTGGGCGCCAGACGCTTGCGCGTGGCCCAGTTGATGTCCATGCCCGCGAGATCGGCCATCGCGAGGGGGCCCATCGCCATGCCAAACCCCGTCAGCGCGCGATCCACCTGCTCGGGCGACGCGCCCTCTTCCAGCAGAAAGCCCGCCTCGCGCCAGTACGGCGTCAGCATGCGGTTGCCGACGAACCCTTCGCAAACCCCCACGAGCACCGGAACCTTGCCGATGCGCCGCGCCATGTCCATGCAGGTGGCAATGACGTCGACGCCCGTTGCCCTGCCGCGCACCACCTCCAGCAGCGTCATGACGTTTGCCGGACTGAAGAAATGCAGGCCGATCACGTCGGCGGGGCGCCGCGTGGATGCCGCGATGACGTCGACGTCGAGGCGCGAGGTGTTGGTGGCAAGAATCGCCGAAGGCTTGCACACCGCATCGAGCCGCCGGAATATGTCCTGCTTCACGGCCATGTCCTCGAACACCGCTTCCACGATCAGGTCCGCGTCCGCCATCGCGTCGAACGCGAGCGTCGGCGCAATCCGCGCGATGCGTTCCGCGATCCGCGCCGAGGTGAGCTTGCCCTTGGAGGCGGTGACGTCGTAATTGCGGCGGATAAGCGCAAGGCCCCTGTCCAGTGCCGCCTGCTCGCGTTCCACGAGCGTGACCGGGATGCCCGCATTCACGAACGCCATGGTGATGCCAACGCCCATGGTGCCGGCGCCCAGCACGGCCACGCGGTCGAGCGGGCGCAGCGGTACGCCCTTGCCTTCGGCGAACTTCGGCGCTTCGCGTTCGGCAAAGAAGCTGTGGCGCAGCGCTTTCGACTCCGGTCCCGCGACCAGTTCGTCGAAGCGCGCGCGCTCGAAGGCAACGCCCTCGTCGAACGGCAGACGCGTCGCGGCCTGCACGCATTGCACGCAAGCGCGTTGCGCGACGGCATTGCGCGCCTTGCGGCCGATGGCCGCCAGACGGGCGTCGAAGTCGATCGGGCATGCCGCAACCTCGCGCCGCGCGGCCACCGGGAACGCGCCGGCATCTGCCGCGGCACGACGGCACACGTCCGCCGCCAACGCCACGACGCGGCCTGCGTCCGGCACATCTGCTTCGCCCTCGACGACCGCATCCGCCAGGCCGATCTGCACGGCTATCGCGCCCGTCACCGGTGTGCCGGTCTGGATCATGTCCAGCGCACGCTCCACACCGACGAGACGCGGCAACCGCTGGGTTCCGCCACCGCCGGGCACGAGCCCGATGTTCACCTCCGGCAGCCCCAGGCGCGCGCCGGCCGCGACCACGCGAAAGTGGCAACCCAGCGCGAGCTCCAGCCCGCCGCCCAGCGCCACGCCGTGAATGGCCGCGGCCACCGGTTTGCGCGACGTGGCGAGCAGCGCCTGGATATCCTTCGACTGCGGCCACGCGGCGGCGGCCGGCGTATTGAACTGCCGGATGTCCGCGCCACCGCAGAACACCTTGCCCGCCCCGGCGATCACGATCCCGGCGATGGCGGCGTCCTCGAATGCCTGCGTCAGGCCCGCGTGAATGCCGGCGCGCGTCGTATCGCCAAGCCCATTGACGGGCGGATTGTCGAGCCAGAGGACGGCGATATCGCCTTGCCGCTCGAGCGTGACCGTAGGTGAGAGACGAATGGAGCCGGATGCGTGGGACATGTCGCGATGGAAGACGGGATGGAAGACGGGATGGGATTCAGCGGATACGTGGTTCAGGCATCGATGCGCACCACGCGCTTGACGAAAATGCCGGGCGTCACGACATGCTCGGGGTCGATCGTGCCCAGCGGCACGCGCTCGCGCACCTGCACGATGGCGGTCCGTGCCGCCGTGCACATCGGCGGTCCGAAGTTGCGGCCGGCTTTCCGGTAGGTGAGGTTGCCCCATCGATCGGCACGGTCCGCCTTGACCAGTGCGAAGTCGCCGTGCAGCGGCCGCTCGAACACGTAGCCGACGCCATCGATGACACGGGTCTCCTTGCCTTCGGCGAGCGCGGTGCCGTAGGCCGTGGGCGTCAGAAATCCGCCCAGGCCGGCGCCGGCCGCGCGCAGGCGCTCCGCCAGCGTGCCCTGCGGCACGCACTCGAACTCGATCTGGCCAGCGGCATAGGCATCTTCGAACGCCATGGCTTCCGCACCGCGCGGATACGAGGCCAGCAGGCGCCGCACGCGCCCGAGCCGGATCAGCCTGGCCAGCCCCGTCTCGCCCGTACCGCCGTTGTTGCAGACGATGGTCAGATCGCGGGCGCCCTGCTCGGCCAGTGCCTCGAGCAGCTCGATCGGCTGCCCGGAAGTGCCAAATCCGCTGACCAGCACGGTCGCGCCATCGTGGATGTCGGCCACCGCGGCCATGGCGGACTCGAAGAACTTGTCGATCATCGCCACAGGCCCCTATCGATGCGCCGAAAGTATAGCGGTGGCCTGGCTGGACAGCACGCCGCCATTGCCGTGCACGAGCGCGGTTTCCACATCGGCCACCTGCCGGTCTCCCGCCTCGCGACGGAGCTGCGTGACGGCCTCGATTACCAGAAAGATGCTGTACATCCCCGGGTGCACACACGACAGGCCGCCGCCGTTCGTGTTCATGGGAAAGTCGCCACCAGGGGCGATGCGGCCGCCAGAGACGAACGCACCGCCCTCGCCCTTTGCGCAGAAGCCGAGGTCTTCCAGAAACAGGATCGGGTTGATCGTGAACGCGTCGTACAGCTCGACCACGTCGATGTCCTTCGGCGTGAGCCCCGCCTGCGCAAACGCCTTTGCCCCGGAGTCGATGGCCGGCGTACGCGTCAGGTCCTCCATGCACGAAATCTGCCGGTGCCAGTGCGCATGTCCGACGCCGAGCACGTAGACCGGCTTCGCGTGCAGCGCCCTGGCGCGGTCCGCGCGCGCCACGACGAATGCGCCCGCGCCGTCGGTAACCAGGCAGCAATCGCGCACCGTCAGCGGATCGGAGATCATCTTCGCGCCGATGACGTCGTCAACGGTCAGCGGGTCGCGCGCGAACGCATCGGGATTGCGCTGCGCCCACTGGCGCGCCGCCACTGCCACCTCCGCCAGTTGCCTGCGCGTGGTGCCGTACTCGTGCATATGCCGCGCGGCGGCCAGCGCATAGCTCGTGACCGGGTTGAACGGCTTGTAAGGATGCTCGTAGGGCTGGGGGTCGAGTTCCGCGCGCATGGCGTTGATGCGCGAACTGCTCGGAATGCTGCGCGGATTGCTGCCGTAGCAGATCAGCACGTTGTCGCACTCGCCCGCTTCGATCGCCATTGCCGCGATGCGGATATCCGCGATAAAGGACGACCCGCCAAACATCGTGCTGTCGGAGAAGCGCGGGCGAATGCCGAGGTACTCGGCCATGCGCATGACCCACCACGGCGACGTGAGGCTCGACGTCACGAGCCCGTCGATATCGGCCATGCGCAGCCCGCTCGCGGTCACGGCCGTCCGGGCTGCCTCGGCGATGATTTCCTGCTCGGTGCGGCCTCCCGCGTGGCCGAGGCCCGCCAGTCCCGTGCCGAGAATCGCCACGCCGGCGCGATCCGTTGCCTTGATCATTGCGCGCCTCCCGCAGGTACGAATTCCAGCAACGCTTCGTCGCCTTCCCGCCCGATACGCGCCTTCACCCGGGCGCCAATCTTCACCTCGCCGGGATCGATATCGACGACGCGGCTCATCAGGCGCGGCCCCTCGTCGAGGTCGACGAGGGATACGTTGTGGGAGCGCTCCTTCCCTCGGACCACCGTGGTCGAGTACACGCGGCCATAACCGGATGGCGCCACCCACTGCAGATCGTCCGCACCGCAGAACGGACAGACGACGCGCGGGAAAAAATGAAACCGGTCGCACGCGCGGCATCGGGGGATCTCGAAGACGCCCTCGGCAAGCCGGCCGAAATATCGTGCGTCGGCACTTGTGGTGGTCTCCTCTGTACGATTCATGGGCGCGCTCATTGCTCGATCTGCACGCCGGTGAGCTTCACCGTGTTCCGCCACTTGGCCACTTCCTCCCCGACGTAGTCGCGAAACGCGGCCGGACTCAGGCCACCAGCCGCTTCCGCCTGTTGCCGCTTGAGCTTGGCGACCATGTCGGGCGACGCCATGATGCGATTCACTTCGGCATTCAATCGCGCGACGATGTCCTTCGGCGTGCCCGCCGGTGCATAAAGGCCGAGCCACGTATAGGCATCGAAGTTCTTGTAGCCGGCCTCGGCGATCGTCGGCACGTCGGGGAACAGCTTGCTGCGCTCGGCGCCGGTCACGGCGATCGGCCGCAGCTTGCCCGCGGCGACGAAGGCGGACACGCTCATGGAGTCCTGGAACACCACGGGAATCTGTCCCGCCACCACCGCGCTGGTCGATGGCGATGCGCCCTTGTACGGCACGTGCACGAGCGGGGCACCGGTCATATGCCGGAACAGTTCGCCGGCCAGATGGGTCGAACCGCCCGCGCCCGCCGAACCATAGGGCACGCTCCCCTGCTCCTTCGCCCATTTGACGAACTCGGGCACGGTGTGGACCGGCACGGCGGGGTTCACGACGAGCATGTTCGGCGCCTTGGCGATCAGCGCGATGGGTTCGAAGTCCAGCACCGGGCGATAGCGGACCGACTTCTGCACGGCGGGTCCGATGACGTGCCCCGTGGCGCTGAGCAGCAGCGTGTAACCGTCCGCGGGCCGCCGGGCGACGTACTCGGTCGCGATCTGACCCGCGGCGCCGGGCCGGTTCTCGACGACAAAGCTCTGCTTGAATGCCTCGCCGAGTTCCGCAGCCAGCAGGCGGCCCACGATATCGGTCATTCCCCCGGGCGCGAAGGCCACCACGACGGTGACCGGCCTGGAGGGATAGGATTCGGCGTGCGCGGACGGAAAGGCGGCGCTGCCCAGAATCAGGCAGGCAGCGGCCTGCGCCAACAGGCGTCGGCGGGCGAGGCTTCGGATCATCGTTGTCTCCTGCGTCGTGGAACGCGTCGTCACAAGAGGTGGCGCGCGCTTTCGTTGTGGACGCCAGTATATTTTTCCGGGCCGGAGAGACCTATCCGAAAGTTTCGAAGCGCGTGTTCGTGGAAATTCAACGCGCCCGCCGGGCGGTGACGTGCAAGAACGGGAAGACGCCCGGGCAAAAACTACAACGCCCGCCGCGCAACGTCGATTTCCGCGTGGTGTCGCCCCGGGTATGACTCTTGCCCGACCTGGAGGGATATCACAATGGGAGAAGACGATGACCTCCAGCAAGCCGGCCCAATCCTCGCCGCGCCCCAGCGATCCGCATCAGGAACAACGCGACAAGGACCATCGGGACACGCCGGGACCGGGCGGCACGAAACCGCTGCCGACGACGAAGGAAGTGCAGAAGGATCTGGACAACGCGACCCACGACCGGGGACGCGGACTGCCGCGGGACAAGTCGGACGTGCCCGCGGATCAGTGACGCGCGCCGCCGTCGCCATAGGCGGGCGGCCGCTGCACGACGGGGGCGCCCGCCAGCAGTATCTCCTCGGCGTTCCCGGTTCTGGGCGGATAGATGCGCGCGTGGTTGATGACGAACTTGGTCTTCTTGGCGACCTCGCCTTCCGCAACGAGGCGCCGATCCCACCCTTCCGTGTACACGGCGCCCCAGGGCCCGAGATCGAGGATCGTCGTGTACCAGTCGATGCTGAGCGGAAGCATGGGTTCGCCCAGCCACTCGGCCGCGGCGTTATGCCCGGCAAAGCGGCCCATGGGCCGCGCGTGCTGGCAGGACATGACCGACGGATGCTCGCCGTCGATCAGGGCCTCGGCGGCGTCGCCCGCGGCGAACACGTTGGGAATACCGTGGACGCGCATAAACGTGTCCACGGGCAGCCTGCCCATGGCATCGAGCGTGACGGGCAGCGACGCATTGAGCGGATGCGCGCGCATGCCGCCGCACCATACGACCGTCGATGCGGGCACATAGGTCCCGTCCGTCAGCGTCGCACCCGACGCATCGATGGACGCGACGGAGAAACCGGGCCACATCTCGATGCCGAGTTCGCGGCATGCGCGTTCGATCACGGGCTGGGCACCTCCCATGGCCGCGCCGATCTGTGCGTTGCGGTCCGCGAGGATGGTCCGGCAATCGGCATGCTCGCCCGATCCCGCGGCCTCACGCAGACGGTGGGGAAGCTCCAGTGCCAGTTCGATGCCGGTCAGCCCCGCGCCGATGACGAGCGCGGTAAAGCGGCCCTCCACGGGCGGCAGCGCGGACAGCCGGCCGACATGATCGCGAAGGCGTGTGGCGCCATCGTAGGTGTCGATGTCGAACGCATGTTGCAGGCCGGGAATGGGGGGCCGCGCCAGCCGGCTACCGGTGGCGACGACGAGCCGCGCATACGGCAAGGGCCGCGTCTCGCCGCCCTCTCGCACCGCGACGGTTTGCGCGTCGGCGTCGATGCCGGTCACCTCCCCCATGATGTGCCGGACTCCGATCGGGTCCAGCACCTCCGCGTAGGGCACGAGCGTGCTGGCCAGGTCCGCTTCATAGTTGCGCACCCGTATCCTGTGATGCGGGTGGGGATCGATCAAGACGACCTCGACACTGGCTTGCGCGGCACCCGCTTCGCGAAGCCTGCGCGCCGCACCTACCGCGCTCCACAATCCGCCGAAACCGCCGCCCACGACAATGATGCGTTGCATGCCCGCCTCCGTCTGCCTGTCAGAAGCATAGTGCCGCCAGCGCAATGCGCGTATCCGCGGGCACCGGTACCGGCCGTCCGGAATCCCGATCCACATACACATGCACGAAGTGGCCAGCCGCGCAGATTGCCGCGTCCCCCTCGCGGAATACCGCCACCTCGTAGCGCACGCTCGAATTGCCGAGCTTCGCCACGCGCACGCCGATCTCTAGACGGTCGGGGAAAGCGACGGAGCGGAAGTACGAGCAGCCGGTATCGACGACCAGACCCACGACCCTTCCGCCATGGATATCGAGCACGCCCCGCTCGATCAGGTACTGGTTCACCGCGGTGTCGAAGTAGCTGTAATAGGTGACGTTGTTGACGTGGCCATACACGTCGTTGTCCATCCAGCGCGTCTGCACCGTGGCCAGATGCGGGTAGTCCGCGCGCGTCGCGTCACGCATGGCGCGACGCTCCGTCTCGCTCCACCGCGCTGATGAAATCGAACACCACGCGGTTGAATGCTTCGGGCTCTTCGAGGTTCACCGCATGCGTGGTGCGCGGCACGACCCAGAGCCGTGCGTCCGGAATCGTGCGCTTCATGAACAGCGCGGGCTCGATGCAGGGTTCGTCGTCATCGCCGGTCACGATCAGCGCGGGCACGCGCAACGCGCGCATCTGGGCCTCCAGTTCGTAAATGGTCTTGCGGCGCATCTGGTATCCGCGCGTGGTCAGCGAGGAGCCCAGCGCCGAGTGTTCGGCGAACTGGCGATTGAACTGCTCGAATCCGCGCGGGTTCTTCTCCTTGAAGCGGCGGCGGATCGGGCTGTTGGCGTAGTGGACGATGCCCTGCTCCATGCCGAGCGTGACGAGACGCTCCGCGAGCTCGCCGCTGTCCCGCAGGAATTGCTCGCGCCGCGCGGGGTCCGAGCCGTGGCCCGCGCCGACGATCGTCAGCGAGCGGGCTTTCTCCGGATACGTCAGGCCGAAGTTGAGCGTGGCGTAGCCACCCATCGATACGCCGACGATATGGGCGCTCTCGACACCCGCCCAGCGCATCACGCCGGCGATATCCTCCACCGCGAACGCCTGGCCGTACTGCTCGACGTCGCTGGGCACATCGGAAGGCGGATAGCCACGGGCATTGAACGTGATGCACCGGAAGTGCGGCCCGAAGAAGCGCACCTGATCGTCATAGTTGCGGTAGTCGCCCGCGAACTCGTGGACAAAGACGATCGGCGCGCCAGTGCCGGTGGACTCGACGAAAAGCCGTACGCCGTTGGATTCCGCAAACTGCATGGTGTCGTCTCGCTCTATTGTTGTTCTCGATATGCTCGTAGCCCCGAAGAGTATAGCCAGTCCATCGATCGAGGAAAAATATTGAATAACAATGACTCCATCGCGTAGGCTTATGGCATGGAATTCAAGCAACTCAGGTATTTCGTGAAGATCGCCGAGCTCGGCAACATGACGCGCGCGTCGGAGGCGCTGCGCATCGCGCAGCCCGCGCTGAGCCAGCAGATCATCAATCTGGAGACCGAACTCGGTGCGCGGCTGCTCGACCGCGGCGTCTATGGCGCGCGGCTGACCAGTTCCGGCGAGGTACTGTACGGCTACGCGAAGTCGCTGCTGCGCCAGCACGAGGATGTCCGGCAGGCGGTGTCGGAGGAAGTGGCCCATCCGACCGGCCGGACCGCGATCGGCATTCCGGGCAGTACCGGCAAGATGCTGGCGGAGCCGCTCGTGCGCGAGCTGCTGTCGAGCGGCGGCATTCTGCTGGAAATCGTCGAGCGGCCCAGCGCGGAGCTCGTCGACCTCGTTGCCGCGGGCAAGCTCGATATCGCGATCGCCGTCGATGCGCAGCCGCGGCGCGGCGCGCGCGTGACGCCGCTGTTCACGGAGGCGCTCTACGCGGTGCTGCCGCAGACCGCGGTGGAAGGCCGCCAGACGCTGAAGCTCCGCGAGCTCGCCAACAGTCCGCTGATCCTGCCCAGCGCGCCCAGCACCATCCGCCAGCGCGTGGAGGCCGCCCTGCTCGACAAGCGGCTCAAGTACCGGCTCGTCAGCGAGGTGAGCTCCACGGACATGCTGATCCGGCTCGTGGCGGCCAATCTGGGGTGGACCGTACTACCGTGGTCGGCGCTCTCGGACGACGTCCAGCGCCAGACCCGCATCACCGCGCTGCCGATTGCCGGCTACCGGCTCGATCGCGAGATCTCGCTGTGCGTGTCCGACACGCTGCCACTGAGCCGCGCCGCCGAAGTCGTCGTGGCCACCACGCTGTCGATCCTCAAACAGCTGCTGGACAGCGGCAGCTGGCGCGGCGCGCGGCTATTGCCCGACGGGCCCCTGACCGATCCATCGTAATTTCCTATCGAGCCATCCCAATTCCATATTTTTTTTCGTTGAACGGCGTTCTTATACTGGGCGCACGCATCAGGACGAAATAAAAAAGGATTGGGATGAACACAGGAGACACGCCGTTCGAGGCGCCGCTGCGCGGCGTCAAGGTGCTCGAGCTGTCGCAGATCATGGCGGGACCCACATGCGGGCTCATGCTGGCCGACATGGGCGCCGACATCTACAAGGTGGAGAAGTTTCCCGCCGGCGACGATGCCCGCAACTATCGCCGCGAAGGCGACAGCGGCCTGCCCGCTTCCTTCATGATGCTGAATCGCGGCAAGCGCTCCATCGGCATCAACTTCAAATCGCCGGAAGGCAAGGCCGCGTTACTGCGGATGGTGGCGCAGGCCGACGTGCTGACGGAGAACTTCCGCCTCGGTGTCATGGAACGGCTGGGGCTGGGCTACGACGTCCTCAGGGAGGTCAATCCCGCGCTGATCTATTGCTCCGTGACCGGTTACGGTCGCGAAGGTCCGCTCGCGAGCAAGGGCGGCTTCGATCTGATCCTGCAGGCGTTCAGCGGCCTGATCAGCGTGACGGGCGAGGAAGGCGGCGAACCGGTCAAGCCCGGCATCTCGATCGCCGACGTCAATGCGGGCGTGCTCGCGGCGGTAGGCATCCTCGCCGCCTATATCCATCGCCTGCGCACGGGACGCGGCCAGCGCGTCGATACGTCGCTGCTGCAGGCGTCGATGCAGCAGCTTTACTGGTATGCCGCGAGTTATTTCTCGCGCGGCATCGTCCCGAAGCCGTCCGGCACCGCGCACCCACTGGTCGCGCCGTATCAGGTATTCCGCTGCCAGGACGGCCGCATGGCAATCGGCGGCGCAAACCAGGCGAACTGGGAGCGCATCGCCGGCCTGCTCGGCCACCCGGAATGGACGACCGACCCGCGCTTCGACACGCCCGAGGTCCGCCATGCCAACCGCAAGAAGCTGGCGGAACTGATCGATGGGGTGCTCGCGGCGGACACGCTGGCGGTCTGGCTCGATCGCTTCGACGCGGCGGGTATCCCGGCCGGCCCCGTCAACGACGTGGGGCAGGCGCTGGATCACGAGCAGGCGCGCGCGGTGCGCATGGTGGTCGATGTCGATGGCCCCGAGGGAGGATCGATGCGCGCACTGGGCCTGCCCATCCTGTTCAACGGCACCACGCACGTCGCCCGCGCCGCCCCGCCGCGCGTGGGCGAAGACAGCACCGATATCCTGCGCGAGTTCGAGTTTTCGGACGACGAGATCGCGGCGCTCGTGGCCTGCGGCGCGGTGTATCAGACCGAAACCGGCCGTCGGCGCGAAGCGGCCGACGCTCGCGAAACGGTGGTGTCATGAGCGAGACCAGCATGCAGGCTTATCCCGACCTCGGGCTGCACGTCGAGAATGGGCTCGCCATCGTTTCCATCGAACGTCCCGGGAAACGCAACGCACTGACGCTTGCGATGTGGCGAGGGCTGGGCGCGCTGATGCAGGCCCTCGACGCGCGCGAGGATGTCCGCGTCATCGCGCTGACCGGCCGCGGCGCCAGCTTCTGCGCGGGCGCCGATATCACCGAGTTCGCCACCGTACGGTCCAATCCCGGCCAGGTGGTCGTCTACGAAGCTGCCGTCGATGGCTGCTGCGATGCCATCGAGAACGTCTCCAAGCCCACCATCGCCGCGATCAACGGCTTCTGCATGGGCGGCGCGGTGAACATCGCGATGGCTTTCGACTTCCGCTACGCGGTGCCGGAGGCGCAGTTGTCGATTCCGGCCGCGCGCCTGTCCATCGTCTATGGCCTGAAGGGCACGCGCCGGCTGTTCGAACTCGTGGGCATCTCCAATGCCAAGCGCATCCTGTTCACGGGCGAACGGCTCGATTCCGCCGAAGGCTATCGCATCGGCCTCGTCGACGATGTCGCCGACGACGTGCTGGCGAGGACCCGCGCGGCCGCGGCCGTGCTGGCCGATAACGCCCCGCTGTCCATCAGTGGCGCCAAGGCGATCCTGAACGGGCTCGCCAATGGCGACCCGAACCTGACCGAGCACACCGTTCAGGCGCTCGTCGATCGCGCGGCGCTGAGCGAGGACTATGCGGAGGGCCGCCAGGCGTTCGGGGAAAAGCGCCGCCCCGTGTTTCGCGGCCGCTAGCCGCAGCCATTCATCGACATAGCCGGCAGCACGTCTAGACCGGCATCACCAACGAGGAGACATCATGCACGCACGACTGCATCTACGACAATCTGCCGCCGCATTGGCCACCGCATTGGCCGCCATCGGGGCCGGCACCTTCCTGGCCATCCATCCCGCCATCGCGCAGGACGCCTACCCCAGCAAGCCGATCCGGCTCGTCATCGGCTTTCCGCCGGGCGGCGCGGCCGACACGATCGCGCGCATCTACGGCGAAGCGCTGTCGAAGGAACTCAAGCAGCCCGTGGTCGTCGACAACCGGCCCGGCGCGGGCACCACGATCGCGGCGGACTATGTAGCCAAGTCCCCCGCCGATGGCTACACGCTCTATATCGGCGGCGCGAGCCTGATGGGCGGCGACAACGCGCTGTACAAGAACCTGCGCTACACGGCGGGCGACTTCACACCCGTGACACAGCTGACGACGGCGCCGCTGCTGCTCGTCGCCGGCAAGGCCAGCGGCATCAAGACCACGGCCGACCTGCTGCAGAAGGCGAAGCAATCGCCGGGCGCGCTCAACTACTCGTCGAGCGGCAATGGGGTGGTCACGCATCTTGCGGGCGTGCACTTCGTCAAGATGGCCCACATCACCATGACGCACGTGCCCTACAAGGGCGGCGCGCAGTCCGGCCAGGCCGTGGCCGCCGGCGATGCGCAGGTCAGCTTTGCGACGCCCGCTTCCGTCCAGCCGCTGATCGATGCGGGCAAGCTCACACCGATTGCCGTGACCTCGGCCAGGCGCTCGACCGTGATGCCGAACTACCCGACCATCGCGGAGTCCGGCGTGCCGGGCTACGAGCTCAACAACTGGTACGGCCTGTTCGTCGCCAAGGGGACGCCCGCCCCCATCGTTCAGCAGCTCCATAGCGCCAGCGTCAAGGTCCTGCGCGAGCCGGCGGTACGGAAACAGCTGGCCAGCCGTGGCGAGGAAGCGGCGCCGTCGGCGTCCCCCGACGCGTTCCGGACGTTTGCCACGCGCGAGGGCAAGCTCAACGTCGACCTCATTGCGCAGAGCGGCGCGAACATCGATTGATCGGCCTGCCTCCTCGGAAGATTGTATGACAGTCGTATTGACTTACGAATTACGCGTCTTTACGATGAAGTCTTTCCGAGGAGACACGCATGAATCAGGAACTGTTCGACAAAGGTCTGAAAACCCGCCGTGAAGTGCTGGGCAGCGAGTACGTCGACGCGTCGCTCAAGAACGCCGACGAGTTCAACCGTGACATGCAGGAGCTGGTCACGCAGTACTGCTGGGGCGACGTCTGGAACCGCCCGGGACTCGAACGCCGCACGCGCAGCTTCCTGAATCTGGCCATGCTGGCCGCCCTCAACCGTCCCCACGAACTGAAGCTGCATGTGCGGGGCGCCATCAACAACGGCCTGACCAAGGACGAGATCAAGGAAGTGCTGCTGCAGGTGGCGATCTACTGCGGCGTACCGGCGGCGATCGACTCGTTCCGCGTGGCGCGCGAAGTGTTCAAGGAAATGGGCATTTAAGGAACACCTAAGGAGCCGCGATGGCACAGCTTGGATTTATCGGCCTCGGGATGATGGGGTTTCCCATGGCCGGCAGACTGGTCTCGGCAGGCGTAAGCGTGGTGGCCTACGACGTCGTGGCCGATACCCGCAAACGCTTCGCCGCGGCGTTTCCCGGGGCGGCGGTGGCGGACGGCCTGCGTTCGCTCGGCACGTGCGACATGGTGATCACCATGCTGCCGAACTCCGATATCGTCGATGCGACGGTGCACGAACTCGCGCCGGCATTGCCCGCGGGCGCGCTCGTCATCGACATGAGCTCCGCCGATCCGGTGCGGACGCGGGCGCTGGCCGAGGCGCTGAACGCGCAAGGCAAGACGCTGATCGATGCGCCAGTGTCGGGCGGCGTGACACGCGCGACAGCCGGCACGCTGGCCATCATGGCCGGTGGCGCCGCCGCCGATATCGAGCGCGCGCGCCCGGTACTCGCGCACCTTGGCTCCAGCATCACGCCCGTCGGCCCGATTGGCGCCGGCCACGCGATGAAGGCGCTCAACAATTACGTGTCCGCGGCGGGACTGATCGCCACGGCCGAGGCCCTCGTCGCCGGCCAGCGGTTCGGCATCGATCCCAACGTGATGGTCGATGTGCTCAACAGCTCGACGGGCAAGAACAACACGACCGAGAACAAGGTGAAGCAGTTCATGCTCTCGGGCGCGTTCAATTCCGGGTTTTCGCTGGCGTTGATGGCCAAGGACGTCGGCATTGCCGCGGAACTGGCGAAGGCCGTCGATGCGTCGATGCAGCTGGGCGCCCATGTCAGCGGCATGTGCGCCGATGCATCGGAAGCGCTCGGCAAGGGTGCCGACCATACCGAGATGTATCGTTACGTCCAGCCCCGATAGCCGATCTTTGGGACGCGAAATCCTGTAGGATTGTCTGCCAATCTGATTTCGAACACCCCCAAAGAGACACCCATGAGTACGGATATCGGGCTGATCCGCGCCGAAACCCTGCGCAGTCAGGTAGAGAACGTCCTGCGCGATGCGATCACCAGCGGCACTTTCGCGCCGGGCGCGCGCCTGATCGAGCGCGACCTGTGCGAGCGCCTCGGCGTCAGCCGCACCTCGGTACGCGAGGCGCTGCGCAAGCTGGAAGCGGAGAAGCTGGTCAAGAACGTCCCGCACAAGGGCCCGGTCGTTGCGCAACTGACGCCGGACGAGGCGCGGCAACTGTATGCGCTGCGCGGGTTGCTGGAGGGATTTGCCGCGCGGGAGTTCGCGCGCGTGGCCGACGACGCGGCGATCGCGCAGTTCGGCGTGGCCGTGAAGACCCTGCGCCAGCAGGCAACCGACCAGAACAAGCAGGGCGTCCTCGCGGCCAAGGCGGCCCTCTACGACGTGCTGCTCGACAACTGCGGCAACGCGCTTGTGCGGGAAGCGCTGCTGAGCCTGCACTCGCGCATCAACCTGCTGCGCACCACGTCGCTCATGCATCCGAAGCGCCTGCCGGAAAGCCTGCGCGAGATGGACAAGCTCTACAAGCTGCTGAAGGCACGCGATGCCGATGGCGCCGAGCTGGCCGCGCGGACACATATCGCCAATGCGCAGGAAGCGGCGATGCGCATGCTCGCGGAGGCGGAAGCCGCCGCGAAGTAGCACCGCCGCACCGCCGCCGGCCAGCCTATCGCATTACGAACGGGTTGGCCGGAACCTTGTCCGAGTACGAGATCCACGTGCTCTTGGTCTCGAGGTAGTGGCGTACCGCGTCGATCCCGCTCTCGCGGCCCAGCCCCGAATGCTTCATGCCGCCGAACGGCATCATATAGCTCACCGCGCGATAGGTATTGACCCACACGGTGCCGGCCTTGAGCGCCTTCGACATGCGCACGGCGCGGCCGATGTTCTCGGTCCACACGCCTGCCGCCAGGCCGTAGATCGTGTCGTTGCCGAGGCGGATGGCTTCTTCCTCGCCATCGAAGCCGATGATCGACAGCACGGGCCCGAACACCTCCTCCTTCGCGATGCGCATGTCCGGCGTGACGTCCGTGAAGATCGTCGGCTCGACGAACTGGCCGCCGGGCATGTCCGCCGCCGCCTGGCCGCCGAGAATGCAGCGCGCGCCCTCGCCCTTCGCGATATCGATATAGCTGAGCACCTTCTGATACTGCGCGGGCGTGGTGACCGGTCCGATATTGGTGTCCGCCAGCATCGGATCACCCTTCTTTGCGGACTTGCCGAGCGCGACGATGCGCTTCGTGAACGCTTCCTTGATCGAGTTCTCGACCAGCAGACGCGAGCCGGCGATGCAGGTCTGGCCCGTGGCCGCGAAGATGCCCGAGATCACGCCGGCAGCCGCCTTGTCCAGGTCTGCATCGGCAAACACGATATTCGGCGACTTGCCGCCCAGTTCGAGCGTCACGCGCTTCATGGTCCTGGCCGCCTGCGCATAGATGGCGGCGCCCGTTGCGTCCGAACCCGTGAACGTGATCTTCGCCACATCGGGATGATTGACCAGCGCGGAGCCGACCGTCGGGCCGAGGCCGACGACGACGTTGAAGACGCCGTCGGGAAAGCCGGCCTCCTTGGTCAGCGCGGCAAAC
The DNA here is from genome assembly GCF_008693385.1 of Cupriavidus pauculus. Lineage (NCBI taxonomy): Bacteria > Pseudomonadati > Pseudomonadota > Betaproteobacteria > Burkholderiales > Burkholderiaceae > Cupriavidus > Cupriavidus pauculus. Next base: position 2,848,726 of record NZ_CP044067.1, on the reverse strand, counting down.
TCGAGCGTCGACGCCGAGGTGAACTCCGACGGTTTGACGACCACCGAGCAGCCGGCCGCGATCGCGGGCGCGCATTTCCAGGCGATGAACATCAGCGGGGAGTTCCATGCGGTCAGCGCGCCGACCACACCCACCGGTTCGTGCGTCGTGTAGGCAAAGTGCTCGGGCTTGTCGATGGGCACCACGCCGCCCTCGAGCTTGTCCGCCAGGCCACCGAAATAGCGCCACCATTCCGGATGGTAGTTGAGCTGGCCGAGCATCTCCGACATCAGCTTGCCATTGTCGCGGACCTCGATCTCGGCCAGGCGCTGGGCATTCGCGGCCACGAGGTCGGCCAGCCGCAGCATCATCTTGCCGCGCTCGGTGGGCGTCATCTTCGCGTACGGCCCCGTCGTCATCGCCGCCTTGGCGGCGGCCACGGCACGATCGACATCCTTGTCGGTGCCCTTCGGAATCTGTGCCCACGCTTCCCCCGTGTACGGGTTGATCGTGTCCATCCACTCGCCCCCGGCGGGCGCGACATACTCGTTGTTGATAAAGTGGTTGTACTGTTTCATTCGATGACTCCGATTCTGTGACGGATGTTCAGAAGACGATCAGAACACGACCACGTCGCGCAGGCTCTAGCCGCCATGGAGGCGATCGAAGCCTTCGTTGATCTGATCGAGCGAGAAGCGCTTGCCCATCAGCCTGTCGATCGGCAGGCTGCCGTTCAGGTACATACCGATATAGCGCGGGACATCGCGGATCGGTACGCACGAACCGATGTAGCTACCCTTCACGGTACGCTCTTCGCCCACGAGACTCAACTGCCGGAACGGCCAGCGGTCCGCAGGCGCCGGCAGACCGGCCGTGACCGTCGTGCCGCCGCGGCGCGTGATGCTGTACGCCGTCTCCATCGATTGCACGGCACCAGCCATTTCGAACGCATAATCGACGCCGCCTTTCGTGGCCGCACGGATCTTGTCGATGGCATCGGGGTCGCGCGCGTTGTAGGCGGCGGTGGCGCCGAGCGAGCGCGCGATATCGAGCTTGCTCTCGTGGATATCCACGGCGATGACCTCGCGCGCGCCGGAGAACAGCGTGCCATCGGTATTGGTCTGTGCAACTACGATCGCCAGTTGCGGTGGTCGCAGTGGTTCTCGCTGAACGAACTCAGCACACCGCTGGTCTGGGGACCGTCGTTCGATCGGAACTACCTGGCCATTCAGGCGGCCGTGAACGATGTCGGCGTGATCATCGACTCCACACGCCTCGCGGAACGGGAACTCGCCGCGGGCACGCTCGTCGCGCCTTTCGCCGGTATCTCGAAAGACCTGATCCTGAACCTGCACAGCCTGGCCGTGCCCGCGAATATCAAGAGCCGCAGGGCGCTGCGCAAGTTCGTGGCGTGGCTCGCGGGTGAGCTCGGCATCGAGATACCGATGCCGTGAACGTTCCTAGTAGAGCGTTACCACCGCGTATGCAATGACCGTCATGATGCCGAACGCCACGACCGCGTACGGCATCAGGAATCGATAGACCGATCGCTCGAGCCCTTTCCCCTCCGACAGGTTGGCGGCGATCGTCATGCGGACCGGCGAGAAGAACCCCAGCGACATACCGGACACGTGCTGGACCGCGGCCACGGCCGCGATACTGAGGCCCGCCTGTACGGCGAGCGCCTGCAGCGAGGGCAAGAACAGCGCGTTCGGCGGGCTGCCGCTGTTGGCCAGAATGCCGAACGAACCCGAGACCAGCGGCACGAGCAGCACCGCGTTCTCGTGCAGGCTCGTCATCAGCGCGGTGGCGATGGCGCCGGAGATGCCGGCGCCCGTCGTCACCTCCGCCATCATCGCGAAGATAAAGGCCGTGAGAATCGCCTGATGGCCCGTGCGCCATGCCCCGCGCGCCTCCACGCCGAGCAGATTGCCTTGCCGCGTCAGCCATGCGGTAATCATCGCCCCGACGATCAGCCAGACGCCCGCATGCAGGAATGGGCGGAACGGCGGCAGATCGGCAAACGGCGCGATCGATGCAAGCGCGGTCAGCTCGCCGCGCAATGCCGGTTGCAGGCGCGTCAGGGCCAGCCCCGAGATCAGCAGCACATAGGGCAGCACCTTGCGGGCCGCGACGATCAGTTCGGTCCTGTCCGGCCGTTGCGTGATGAGGAAATACGCGGAGATCAGCAACCCATACGCCGCGAGCAGCGCGGTCTCGGGTCCGATGGCGGCATTGGCGGCCGCGAGAAGCAGCATGCCGATGGCGATCCATAGTGCCTCCCTGATGCAGTCGCCTGCCGATCCTTCGAATCCCGCGCCCTTGGCCGCGCGCCAGAACATCGCCAGCCAGACGGGCATCAGCAGCGCGACCGGAATGGTCGAGCACAGGCCCAGCGTGGTGGGCGTCATGCGGGCGTAGGCCGCGGCCAGTACCGTGCCGCTGCTCATGCCGCCCCATGGGATCATGGTCTGGCTCAGCAGCGCGAAGACCATCAGATACCGCGGCGCGATACCGAAATCCCGGAGCATGCCCACGGTGCCGAGCATGCCGACGCCGAAGCCCGTTGCGGACTCCGCGAAGGGACCCACGAGAAAGCTCGCGAAGAACAGGCGGCGGCGCCTGTCGGGCGCGGAGGCCGGGACGTCGGGCTTTGACGCCTGCGGTGCGATCTTCGCCGCGTAGCGGGACGCTACCTGCCAGAACAGCAGGCCGCCGAACACGTAGGGGGCAATCGTCCCGCCGATCCACGCGCCTCTTGCCAGCGAGACCGCCAGTTCGTGGAGGCCGAACGGCACGACGCCGGACAGCATCGCCACGGGCATCGAGGCGATGAGGCCGATGGTGGCCGCACCCGCGACGGAAACGCGCCCGCTGACGATCGCGGCGACGACCAGCAATGCGGGGACTGCCCAGACGAGATGCGACATGTCGGTCAATGCTACGAGCAAGAGCGGTGAAGTCCGGTATTGGAGAGCATCGCTCTACCGGCCGTCAACCGTTCCTAACCCTACCGCCACCTTCGAGGGGTCATGCCGCGAGCAACCGCGGCGCGTGCGCGCCCCCACCCGCCACCCTGAACGCCGCCGTCGTCAGATCCAGCTGGTGCGCCTGATCCTCCAGCGACGTGGCCGCGGCGGCGGCCTCTTCCACGAGCGCGGCATTCTGCTGCGTGGCCTCGTCCATCATCGTCACCGCGCGATTCACCTGTTCGATGCCGCTGCTCTGCTCGCTCGAGGCCGCGGCAATCTCGCTCATGATGTCCGTCACGCGGCGGATCGCGCGCACCACGTCTTCCATCGTGCTGGCCGCCTGACCGGCAAGACCGCTGCCCGTCTCCACGTGCGACAGCGACGTCTCGATCATCGACTTGATCTCGCGCGCCGCGTTGGCGCTGCGTTGCGCGAGGCTGCGCACCTCGCCGGCCACCACGGCAAAGCCCCGGCCCTGCTCGCCCGCGCGCGCCGCTTCCACGGCCGCGTTGAGCGCGAGGATATTGGTCTGGAACGCGATACCGTCGATCACGCCGATGACTTCCGCCACCGTTTTCGCGGCGCTGCTGATATCGGCCATCGTCGTCATCACCTGCCCCACGACGGCACCGCCCTGATTCGCCACGTCCACCGCGTTCACCGCGAGCTGGCTGGCCTGCCGCGCGTTATCGGCGTTCTGGCGCACGGTCGAGGTCATCTGCTCCATGCTCGCGGCGGTTTCCTGCAGCGATGCGGCCTGCGCGCCGGTCCGCGCCGACAGATCGGCATTGCCCGCCGCGATCTGCCGCGCGGCGGCCGTAATCGACTCGGAACCCTGGCGCACGCGCCCCACCGTTTCGGCAAGGCGATCCTGCATGCGGGCCAGGCCCTCCAGCAGGCGTCCCATCTCGTCGCGGCGTTCCACATGCACGGCATGCGTGAGGTCGCCGCCGGCAATGCGGTCGAACTGCGCCAGCGCACCGTCGAGCGGCGCGATGATCGCGCGCAGCAGCGATACCGCGCAGACGAGCGCGACCACGAGCGACACGAGGATCGCGGCGATCACGCCATTGCGGAACGCGCGATACGCCTGCTGCGACGATTCGTAGTTCTGCTTCGCGCGATCCATCTGGTACTTGGCCAGTTTGCCGCCAGTCTCGTTGGCATCGCGAAAGAGCTTCGAGACCTTGCCCTTCATGACCTCGTCGGCCAGCGCGCGATCGTTCGCGCGCAGCGCCGCGATGATCGCGCCGAGCCCATCGCGCCATGCCGCGTCGCGCTTGCTGGCGACCTCTTGCGCAAGGCGATCTTCTTCCTGGTCACGCGGCAGCGCGAGGTATTGCTTCCATGCCTCGTCGGCACGCCTGGCCAGCTCCTCGGTACGATCGAGCAGCCTGGAGGCATCCGGCGCGTCGGGATACAGCATCGCGCGATCGAGCGCCGTGCGCGCGCGCGTCATGCTCAGGTCCGACTCGGACAGCGCGAGCGCGGAAGCCAGCTGGTTGGAGTATGTGGACTCATGCGCCCGCGTGGCGGATTGCAGGCCGAGCAGGCCGGCGACGCCGACGCCGAGCGCGAGCAGGAACAGGATGGACACCGTCGCGATCAGACGGGCCCGGATGGTCAGGGTCGTGGGCATGATGGAGCGGCAAAGCGGTTGGATACCGGGGTGACTCCGCTTGGCTAACGGTGCGCTGCAACATTCCTTTAGCCCGGTTACAGGCGTTGCGCATCCGCCGTTTTTGTCCGCGCATCCTGTCATCGAAACGCCTTGAAACGCCGCCGCGCGCCTGACGGATCGATAGCCCCGACCTGGGGCATACTTCCCGTTCGACAGGCGCCAACCATGACCAGACAGATCCGAATCCCCATGGCCCTCACCCGCACGGTCAGCACCGTGCTGCTGGCGGCCACCCTACTGACCCAGCACGCCATGACCGCCCACGCGCAACCCTCGGACATGCAACATCCCGCCCGCACGCAATCCCTGACCAGCCAGCACGACTTCGCCACGACCGTGTCGCGCCTCAAGGACACGCTGTCCGCGCGCGGCCTCACGCTGTTCGCCGATATCGACCAGAGCGCCGCCGCCACGCAGGCCGGTACGACGCTGCGCCCGACGCGGCTGTTCCTGTTCGGCAATCCCAAGGGCGGCACCCCCGCGATGCAGGCCAACCCGCACGCGGCGGTCGAACTGCCGCTCCGCGCGGTGGTCTGGCAGGACGACCGCGGCACGACGCATATCGACTATCAGGACGCGGCCGGCGTGCTGGCCAACGAGTACGGGTTGCCGGCGAACACGGTCGCCCCGCTTGCGACCGTGCGCGCGCTGCTGGAGGGGGTGGCGGGAAAGTAAGGGCCTCCGGCTATCCGCACGTGAAGCTGGCCGCGTCGTCCGTGCTGCCGCTGCCCTTGTAGATGGCCTTGCGCGGATACGGACACAGCGGACGCGTTCGGGTGGCGGCCCCATTGGCCACCTTCGACGCGACGATGGTGTCCGGCGCGATGCCCTTCTCGACCCAGTTGTCCAACGCCTTCAGCACGTCGTGCGTGGCGTCGATGGTGGGTGCGGCGATGCCGCCGTTTCCGAAGACGGTGGCACTGTTGCCGCCGGAGCAATGACCCATGCTCGGGACAAGGAACAGACGGAAGAAGCTATCCATCGCGCCCTGCGAGCCTTGCAGCGTCTGCACGGCGTTGTAATAGGCAATGGTGTCCTGCGGATTGACCACGGGGTCCGCCCATCCCTGGTACACGATGGCCTTGCCGCCTCGCGCCTTGAACGCGCCGATATCCGGGTTACGCTGATCGACGAGTTTGCCGACCTTGGCATCGGCGTATGTCACGTCGCGGTCGTAATCGAAGGTCCACCAGTTCCATTGCGGGTTCTCGAATACCCACAGCCGCCAGAAATCGGCGCGCGTCGGCTCCGAGACGCCCCAGTAGCTGGACCAGCCCGATTCGCTTCCCACCGTCAGGCCGGGATAGAGCTGCTCGCCGGTGCGAGGATTCTTCGGGCCCGCGTAGATTTTCTTGACGACGTCGATCTGCGGCTGCGTGAGGCAGGTCGGGCTGTCCGCGCCGGTACACAACAGGCTATCGACGTTGAACTGCGCGGTCGTGCATGCGCGCGGGTCCTCCATTGCGCCATCCGTCACACCATCGAGGCTGTCGCATGCCGCCACCGCGGCGTTCGTGACCATCGCCATCTTCGACGCCGGAAGAATCAGCGTCGTATTGTCGCCCGGCGTGCGATTGCTCAGGAACCGATGCATGAACTCCACATTCAGCCGGATGCGATTGTTGCCGGGCGCCCCGGCAATAACGCCATCGAAGTCCTGCGGATACTGCTGGATTTCCGCGTAGCCCTGATGGCCGCCGGTCGAGCAGCCGTAGTAGTAGGCGCGCGAAGGGGCCTTCGACTGCAACGACGCGATCAGCGTCTTGCCGGGCGCGGTAATCGCATGGATCGACCGCGTGCCCCAGTCGGCAATCTTCTCCGGATGACCGACGCCCCAGAACATCTCGTTCGGATCCGCCGATTGATGCCCCGTGTCACCGCCGATGACGGCATAACCCTGCCGCATGGCGTAAGCCATGTCGCCGTAGCTGAGCGCGGGGCTGTAACCGCCGTTGCCGGTGGTCACGAGCTTGCCGTTCCATGACCCATCGGTCGGCACCCACACTTCGAAGTTGACGAGCGAGTCCGACGTCGGTGTCGCGCTGCCCTGAATCCTGCAGAACGCGGGCAACCCGGTAAGGGGCGTCCTTGCGCCGGGCGGCGTGAAACTGCTTGCGGGTATCGCTGCCGCACTCGTCACGGACGCGCCGTCCAGCTTCACCTGAGCAAGCGACGTGGTGTCGCATGCGGTCGCCGTGGTCGCTGGCGGTGTCGTCGTGGCGGGCGGCGCGGACGATGACGGCCCATCGTCCCCACCGCATGCATGCAGCCATCCGGTACACGCCAGCACGAGCACCGGCCATGTCAGGACCGCCCGGAACTTCGGGTCTCGACGCATTTGCCTCCTCCTTGTATTCATTGCCTGCAAGCAAAGACCAGTCATGCGCTGGCGACCGGAGTATAGGCGCGACAAATTCGTGCAATAAATTGATTATTTGGATGTATTTATCGGTTTTGCAGGATGATGATCGGGTCGTGGATCGCGAGGTTTATCGATCTGGCGGCCGCTATAGCGTGCCGTGCAGGCGGCGCAGCCCACGGCTGAATGCGGCGCCCATGATCGACTCGTGACTCTCTTCCGGATAGACATGCGCCTCGACGGAGAATCGATCGTTGTGCCAGCCCTGGAGGATCTGTTTCATCATGAACATGTCACCCGGCATGTCGGTACGTCCCAGTGCCGACTGCACGACGCCCCGGATGGCATCCGGCATTGGCCCGCCAAACTGCAGGCCGAACCGTGCGCGATGCTCGAGTTCGCCCGCGCACAAGTAGACTTGCGCCGCCGGCGCCGGGCTTTCCGCGACGACCCGCGCGGCAACGTCGAGCAAGGCATGATCGTCCCACCACAACGAGGGACTGACCGCGAGATAACGACGAAACGCCTCGGGGCGGTGCAATAACGCATACAGGACGAAGAAGCCGCCGAAAGACTGCCCGGTCAGCGTCGCCTCGCCGAGATCGACGGGAAACGTGTCCGCGAGCGCCGGCATGAGTTCATCGGCCAGAAAATCAAGAAACGCCTCGGCCCCTCCCGTCGGGGCCATACCGGGCAACCCCATGAATGCAGGCGTCACCGGCTCGAAAGCCGGCCATGACGTGGTCAGCTCTCGATTTCGCTTGATGGCGAACGGGGGATTCGCATCGAGCGGATAGCCAACGCTGACGCCATAGACCAGAGGCAGGTCCAACCCCACCGCGCAACTCTTGATCGTACTGATGAGCGCACCGCCGCTAAGCTCCGCATCTGTCGCAACCACCAGTGCGCCAAGCGTGCCCGCCTGCGGCACGCGATTCGGCGTCACGCAGATACGAAGAACGTCGTCGATATGGTCCGGCCGAACCAGCCAGACTTCAGACCCCGACACCAGGGTATCCCGGTGCTTCTCGATAATTTCCATTTTTGCCCTCCATGACCGTGAATCGAGCATCTCCGTGATGCATGCGACAGGTATATCGCTCGTTCACGCTGCGCTGGATCGGTCAATCGACCGATTCGTGGCGAGCGAGCGGGGGAAATTGGAAAAACGGCGCAATCGAGAATTGCAGCGTGGCGGCGGGTTCCGAGTCGTCGTGCGTCACCGTCGAATCGGTGCAGCAGTATCAGGTCCTGCTGTATGGCGTGCGCTGGCCCGACGATCCACCCTTCGCACTGAATCGCGCGTGGCCGCCGCAGATTTCGAGCTGCGACGCGCGCGTGACGCTTCGCTCGACGGCGCAGCCGCAATGCGGGAAAGCGCTGTTCTCCCCTCGCTTCCAGCAGCCCGGCAAGATCCAGCAGTTCTACAGCTACGTGCGACAGGTCGGCAGCAGGCACGACCATGTCGTCGACGTCAGCCGGGCCCTTATTGCCCTATGGAAGGAAGGTGCACCGTGGCGCGAAGCGGGAAAGTATTTCGACTGCGTGTTCGCCGTCGAGAGGACGGACGCGTTGGCGGGGCCGGGCCCATTCGAGGAATGATGCGACCGCGATGACGAACAACATCGACCCGCCCCTTCCCTTCCGCGAAGGCATGGCTATACTGTATATATATACAGTACTCAATTCCTCCAGGCCATGCTCCCACAACCTGCAAATTGCCCGCTATGCGGAACCTCCGCAGAACGCATTCGGTCTTCTGCCCTGCGCGGGTACAAGTACACCTGTCCGAAATGTGGCTCGTTCGGCATTGAGACCTCCGCCTTGGGCATCAATGCAATGCCACCATCGGCACCACAAGACCTTGCCCGGCTTCGGGCCTATGGGTATCTGCCTTGTATTCAGCGCGACAAGCAAGGCGTTCGCGTAGGCCCGGGCAAGGCATAACGCTCCCACGGGCCCACCAGATTTACTCAGGACACACATATCGGGCAGGGACTTCTGCCTTGACAATGGCCTCGCCGCGAGAACAGAATGTCCCGTGTCCTAGGACACGGGACAGCACGGAGGTGCGCGCGATGAAAAGTCAAGACATTCTGCTCCTATTGAAGCTTGTGAGCCTCGAGATCAGAGATCGGGAGGCCGGCCGGCCTCGCATAGACGGCTGGCAAGACTGGGAGCTGGAGAGTGCCGCTCCGGGCGGCTCCGCGCTGCTCGCGCAAGAGCTGGGGTGGGAAGACCGAAGCGATGTTCACCTTAAGGCATCACCGAGCGCGATGGTCACCCTCTCTCGCGCGGAGAGTCCGCGTGGCGAGGGTGAACTGGAATACTCGGATGCGGGGGAGCGGAATAAAGCTGAATTCAGCGTCCGAGGTCTAGCGGACTCAACCGGTATCAGCAAGTCGCAAGTGAGCCTGTCACTCCAACGGTGCTTCGAAGCAGGTTTAGCAAAATTAGATCGAAGAGACGGCGTGCCCCGCGCCAACGCGAAGGCGCTCGGCGAATTGTTGATCCACGGAATCCGCTACGTATTTCCCGCCAAACCGGGAGAAGTAACGCGAGGTATTGCGACATCGTTGGGAGCACCGGTCCTCGAAGGGAAGCTGATGTCCGCTGGCGAGATTGTGCCAGTGTGGCCAGACCCTCGCGGGAACACGAAAGGCGCGGCGATCATTCCGTTCGCGCCTTCGGTACCGAACGCCGTGCGGAAGGATTCGCGTCTGTATGCCCTGCTTGCCCTGACGGATGCCATTCGCATCGGGCAGCCCAGGGAGCGCAATCTGGCCAGCGAGATGTTGGAGTCCATGCTGAAGGTGACTTAGTGAAAAACTTCAATCGGCACAAAGATAAAACAAAAATGGAAAGCTTCGCGCTTCCCATCGATGCCACTCAGCGAATCAACCCATGACCCTCAGGTCACCGGCGCCGGATTAAACAGCGCCAGCGAGTTGTACAGCTTGTGGTGTTCCGCCCAAGTCTTCTTGCGCCCGCTCGCCACGTCGATCATCAGCTGGAACAGTTCCCAGCCCACATCCTCGATCGTCGCTTCGCCCGTGGCGATGCGGCCTGCGTTCACGTCCATCAGGTCGTGCCAGCGGCGGGCCAGGTCGTTGCGGGTGGCTACCTTGATCACGGGGACCTCCGCCAGGCCGTAGGGCGTGCCGCGGCCCGTTGTGAAGACGTGGAGGTTCATGCCGGCCGCCAGTTGCAGCGTGCCGCAGATAAAGTCGCTGGCCGGTGTGGCCGCGTAGATCAGGCCCTTTTGCTTGAGCTTTTCGCCCGGTGACAGCACACCGGTAATCGGCGCGCTGCCGGACTTCACGATCGAGCCCATCGCCTTTTCGACGATGTTCGACAGGCCGCCCTTCTTGTTGCCCGGCGACGTGTTCGCGCTGCGGTCCACGCGGCCGCGGTCCAGGTATTTGTCGTACCAGTCCATCTCGCGAATCATGGCCTCGGCCACCTCCGGCGTGGCCGCGCGGGCGGTCAGCTGGTCGATGCCGTCGCGAACTTCGGTGACTTCCGAGAACATCACGGCCGCGCCGGCGCGTACGAGCAGGTCCGTCGCGAAGCCCACCGCCGGGTTGGCGGTCACGCCCGAGAACGCATCGCTGCCCCCGCATTGCACGCCAACCACGAGGTCCGACACCGGGCACGTCTCGCGACGGCGCTGGTTCAGCTTCTCCAGATGCGTCTCGGCCATCGTCATGATCGAGTCGATCATCGAACCGAATCCCACATGCTGGTCATCCTGCAGGCACACGACCCCCACCTGCACCTCGCCGGCACCGGTCTGGATCGGAATCGTGCCCGGCGGCAGCAGGCGCTCCGGCTGCAGCTTCTCGCAGCCCAGGCTCACCATCATCGCCGTGCCGCCGAAGTTCGGGTTCAGCGCGATATTGCGCAGCGTGCGAATAGGCACCACCGCGTCCGGCGCGTCGATCGCCACCCCGCAGCCATACGTATGCTCGAGGCCGATCACGTCATCGACGTTCGGATACTTCGGCAGCAGCTCGTCCTTGATGCGGCGCACCGCATGCTCGACCACGCCCGACACGCACTGCACGGTCGTCGTAATGGCCAGGATATTGCGCGTGCCGACCGAACCGTCCGGGTTCCGGAAACCCTCGAACGTATAGCCTTCCAGCGGCGGCAGCGGCGCAGGCAGACGCGTGCCGATCGGCAGATCGGTCAGGCCCGGTGCCACCGGCATGTCCATCACGCGCTCCCAGACCCAGCTGCCGCGCGGCAGGTCCTTCTGCGCGTAGCCGATGACCACGTTGTAGCGGATGATCGCATCGCCCTGCTTCAGGTCGGCGAGCGCCACCTTGTGCCCCTGCGGCACACGTTCGCGCAGCGTCAGGCCGTCGGCGAACACCGCGCCTTCGCCAAGGCCGCCGTCGTTGGCAACGATGGCGACGTTGTCGTTCTCGTGAATGCGGATATACAGCGGCGGCAGTGCCGGCTTCTGTTCGATGTTCTGTTCAAGCGTCTGTGGGGACGTGACCGACATGATGGTTCTTCCTTCTGCTTTTCTGCTTAATTGGGGTGCTTCAGTTCCACCCGGCGGATGTCCTTGACGATCACCAGATAGCTGAGCACCGTAACCAGCGCGTTGACCCCCACGAACACGAGCGCGCCGTTGAACGAACCCGTGACGCTGAGGATATAGCCAATCACGATCGGCGTCACGATGCCCGCGATATTGCCGAACGTGTTGAAGATGCTGCCGGCCAGGCCGATGACTTCCTTCGGCGCGGTATCGGCGACCACGGCCCAGCCCAGCGCGCCGATGCCCTTGCCGAAGAACGCCAGCGCCATGATGCCGACCACGAGCCATTCGGCATCGACGTAATTGCACGCGATCATGCTCACCGACAGCAGCATGCCGGCAACGATAGGCACCTTGCGCGCGACCGTCAGCGTATAGCCGCGACGCAGCAGCGTGTCGGAGATCACGCCGCCCAGCACGCCGCCGAGGAAACCGCAGATCGCGGGCAACGACGCGACGAAGCCGGCCTTCAGGATCGACATGCCGCGCGCCTGCACCAGATACACGGGGAACCAGGTCAGGAAAAAGTACGTGAGCACGTTGATGCAGTACTGGCCGAGGTACACCCCGGCGAGCATGCGGTTGGACAGAAGCTGGCGCGCATAGAACCAGCCGGCGGGCGCGGACTTCCCGTCGTCCTTGCCGTCGCTGCCGCTCATATGGATCAGGCCACCGCCCTGCTCGATATGGTCGAGCTCGGCCTGGTTGATCGACGGATGCGTGGCCGGGCTATGCATGACCTTGAGCCACACGAGCGCCAGCAGCATGCCCAGGCCGCCCATCCACAGGTACACGTGGTGCCAGCCGATCTCGTGCGTGAGCCAGGCCATCAGCGGCGTGAACACGACCGCGGCGAAGTACTGCGCCGCATTGAAGATCGCCGACGCGGTGCCGCGCTCGGCCGTCGGGAACCAGCTCGCCACGACCTTCGCGTTGGCCGGAAACGCCGGCGATTCGGCGAGGCCCACGGCAAAACGCAGCACGAACAGCACGACCATCGCGGACGCGAACGTCGCGAAGATGCCGAGCCAGCCCTGCAGCAGCGTGAAGAACGACCATGCGAAAATGCTGGCCGCGTAGATCTTGCGCGCGCCAAAGCGGTCGAGCAGCCAGCCGCCCGGCAACTGCGCCAGCACGTAAGCCCAGCTGAACGCGGAGAAGATAAAGCCCATCTGCACGGCATCGAAACCGAACTCCTGGCGCATGGCCGGGCCAGTGATGGAGAGCGTGGCGCGGTCGGCGTAATTGACCGTGGTCACCACAAAGATCAGCAGAAGAATCCAGTAACGGACGTTGGTGCGGCGCGCGCCGGAGTCGGCGTGCGCGGCGGGAACGGTATTCGCGGGGTTGAAACTCATCGGGTCTCCTCACAGCCGTTGACCCCATAGCGGCATGCAGCGGGATCGGCTTGTGAATGTCATCTACACAACAGTCGTCGTACGACATCGATTATAGAGACGCGATTCCTGCACCAGTATCTCGCGTTTACCCTATGATGCGGTGCACACGGTCCGCAACCGGCACCATCATGGGGAAAACCCGCCAAGCGTTGTCCCGCTTGGGTTTCCTTTCAATTCCCTTGCACGGCCTGGCCCGCTGGATCGCGCACGCCATCTCGGTGCTTACCCTGAGCATGGCGGATCGTACTTGCTTCCCGAAAGGCTTGGTTGTACGATGACTTATCTCAACGCACCACCACCACCCTTTCTTCGCCATGTGGCGATCAGGAACAGCGACATGACTACACCGCAAGAACTCAAGCAGATCATCTCCGAAGGCCTGCTGTCGTTCCCCGTGACCGACTTCGACGCGCAAGGCAACTTCCGCGCGGACACCTATGCAGCCCGCCTTGAATGGCTCGCGCCGTATGGTGCGTCGGCCCTGTTCGCGGCCGGCGGCACCGGCGAGTTCTTCTCGCTGACGCAACAGGACTATTCGAACGTCATCCGCACCGCGGTGGAAACCTGCCGTGGCAAGGTGCCCATCCTGGCCGGTGCCGGTGGCCCGACCCGCGTGGCGATCGAATACGCGAAGGAAGCGGAACGTCTGGGCGCGCACGGCATCCTGTTGATGCCGCATTACCTGACGGAAGCCAGCGAAGACGGGATTGCCAACCATATCGAAGAGGTTTGCAAGGCCACCAAGTGCGGCGTGATCGTCTACAACCGCGCCAACTCGCGTATCGGTGCCGATCTGCTGGCCAAGGTCGTGGACAAGTGCCCGAACCTGATCGGTTTCAAGGACGGCGTGGGCGACATCGAAGCGATGGTGCGCGTGCGCCGCAAGCTCGGCGACCGTCTGGCTTACCTCGGTGGCCTGCCGACCGCCGAAGTCTACGCCGCCGCCTACAAGGCACTGGGCGTGCCCGTGTACTCGTCGGCCGTGTTCAACTTCATCCCGAAGACCGCGATGGAGTTCTACCGCGCGATCGCCGCGGACGATCACGAGACCGTCGGCAAGCTGATCGACTCGTTCTTCCTGCCGTACCTGGACATCCGTAACCGCAAGCAAGGCTACGCGGTGTCGATCGTAAAGGCCGGCGCCAAGCTGGTCGGCTACGATGCGGGCCCGGTGCGCGCACCGCTGACGGACCTGACCGGCGCGGAACTGGAACAGCTGGACGCGCTGATCAAGAAGCTCGGACCGCAGTAAGTCGATGTGCCCTCCCCTCGGGGAGGACGCCTCGAAAAAACGGCCCCCGCAGGGGCCGTTTTTTATTGCACGCCAAACCGCGCGGCCGGCTTGCTGCGCGACAGGTTCGGCCCCAACGCCGCACGCGCGGACTCGAACGCATTCCAGTCCGCCACCTCGGGCAGCGACGGCACGGTCACCACTTCGCCCTGATCGAAGCCGGCCAGCGCCGCATCGACGAGATCGTCGCCGCTCATCACCCACTCCTGCGGCAGCGCGTCCACCGAGTGGCCCGCCACATCCCAGAACTCCGTGCGCGTCGCGCCCGGCAGTACGGCCTGCACGCGCACGCCCTTGTCCGCGAGTTCGTGTTGCAGGGACTGCGTGAAGGCCAGCACGAACGCCTTGGAGCCGCCGTACACGCCGTTCAGCAGCGTGGGCGCCACCGCGACGATCGACGCGATATTGATGATGGTGCCAGCGCCGCGGGCCACGAAGCCCGGTACGGCGGCATAGGTCAGGCGCGTCAGCGCCGTCACGTTGACCTCGATCATCGCCTGCATCGTGTCCACGTCCGCCTGCAGCAGCGGCGCCGCGGCGCCCACGCCGGCGTTGTTGACCAGCACCGTGATGGCCGGATCGTCACGCAGCAGCTGCTCCACGCGCTTCATGTCTTCCACCTTGCCCAGGTCCGCGACGACGATCTGCGCGGTGCGGCCGGTCTCGCGCTCGATGCGCGCGGCCAGTTGCTCGAGGCGGCCCCGGTTGCGCGCGACGAGGATCAGATCGTGACCGCGGCGGGCGAGACGGTCCGCGTAGATGGCGCCGATACCCGACGATGCGCCCGTGACGACCGCCTTGCCCGTGTTTTGCTTGCTCATGATGAAGACTCCGATTCCTGTGACATTGAGAGTTGCGGGCGGGTATGCCGCCTGCCTGATGCCAAGATTAGTGCCATAATGCAATGGCTCAAATGTCATAGAAACCACCTTTTCTGCCATGCTCAAGATCGCTATCGCGCTGTATCCGGGGTTCCAGGTGCTGAACCTCGCGGTCTCCACCGTGCTCGAGTTCGCCAACAAGGAACTGCCGGAGCCGCTGTATGCCGTGCATCTGCTCTCCGAGCACGGCGGGCCCGTCATGTGCTCGGGCGGGTTCACGGTGACCACGGAGCCCTTCAACCGCCGCCGCTACGACACCGTGCTCGTGGTCGGCGACAACGACGTCCGGCCCACGCCGCCCGCGCTCGTCGAGTTTCTCCGCCGCACGGCGAAGACCGCGCGCCGCATGGGCGCGACGTGCACGGGCGCGTTCAATCTGGCCGAGGCCGGTGTGCTGGCGGGCCGGCGTGCGACCACGCACTGGTTCCATGCGGACATGCTGCGCGAGCGGTATCCCGATATCGAGGTGGAGGACGATCGCATCTTCATTACCGATGGATCGGTGTGGACGTCGGCCGGCATGACGGCGTGCATCGACCTCGCGCTGGCGATCGTCGAGCGCGACTGCGGCCCCGAGGTGGCGCGCGACGTTGCCAAGAAACTCGTGGTCTATCACCGGCGCACCGGCGGTCAGTCACAGTATTCGAAGATGCTGGAGCTGCAGCCGCGCTCGGACCGCATCCAGGCGGCACTCGATTACGCGCGGTCCAATCTGCAGGACGAGTTGTCGGTCGATCAGCTCGCCGAGGCCGCGCATCTGAGCCCGCGGCAGTTTGCGCGCGCGTTTCGCGAGGAAACCGGCGAGACGCCGGCCAAGGCCGTCGAGCATCTGCGCGTGGAAGCCGCGCGCCTCATGATGGAATCGGGCCGGCATTCGATCGACGTGGTCGCCCGCGAGACGGGCTTCGGCGATCGCGAGCGCATGCGCCGCTCTTTTCTGCGCGCGTACGGTCAGCCGCCGCAGGCGATTCGACGCATGGCGCGCGGCGCGGCCACCGCCACGGCCGCATGACGCCGGCGGGAACCGTCGGCACAAAAAAACAAGGCCCTCCACAAGGGAGGGCCTTCGGCAAGACTGGCACCGGAGAACCGGCGCCAGATACCAGGCGCACTGTCAGGCGGCTATCAGGCCGCTGCGTCCTTCAGCTTCTTCAGCGGACGGACCTTGACCTTCACGCTGGCAGGCTTGGCCGGGAACCAGCGCTCTTCGCCGGTGAACGGGTCCTTGCCGAAGCGCTTCTTCTTGGCCGGCACTTGCTGCGCGGTCACCTTCAGCAGGCCCGGCAGCGTGAATTCGCCAGCGCCCTTCTTGTTCAGCGCGCTGACGATCGTGTTTTCCAGATGAGCCAGCACCGTCTTCACGGCCTTCGGCTCCAGCTGGGTCTGTGCCACCAGGTGAGCGACCAGGCTCGACTTGTTGAAGGTGTCCTTCAGCGGCTTGGCGACGGGCGTCGCAGCAGCCGGAGCAGCCTTCTTTGCCGGAGCGGCCTTCTTGGCAGCAGTCTTGGGCGCCGCAGCCTTCTTGGCAGCGGTCTTGGTTGCAGCGGGCTTCGCTGCAGTCTTCGCGGTCGGTTTCGCTTTGGTCGCCATATCCAATAAACAAGAGTTCAAGAGTTGAACAAAACGTCCGGCACCAATCTCAACGTCCCGTTGCAAAGCTGTCGTACTACGCTTGCCTTGCAACGAATCGACACGCTGTCGATCCTGGGTGCCGGTACGCACTGAATCATAGCGGAAACAGCCGCGAGTCAAGGAGTTTTCGTAAGCCAGATACGTGAAACCCAGTGAAAACCCCGTGTTTTGTCGCTGGTTTGCGTCAGCATGCATGCGTTGGTGGGGTACGTCCCCCCACTTTCGCATCCCCGGTGCCCTGTCACACTCTGTTTTCTAGTGTCCGTGCGCACCCGTCGTGGCACCCGTTGCCGCACCCAACGCAACACGCAAACGCCGTGCGAAACCCAGTGCGAACGCGGTTTCCGCAACCAGGAACAGTGGGCCGATCAGCAGTCCGGCCAGGTCATCGACGAACGCCGGCTTGCGTCCCTCGTAGTGGTGACCGACGAACTGGATGATCCATCCGACTACGAACAGTCCGATGCCTGCGCCGAGCCAGACCACGTCCGGCATGGCCGCGAGCCAGGCGCCGACCGCAACGAACACCGCGAGAATCGCCGCCATCGCCGCACCGAATGCGAGCGACAACCGCAGGTAGAACAGGCACGAGAGCACGTACACGACGATTGCCGGGGTCAGAAACATCGGGCCGTCGCCGAGCGCGATCGCGGGCCGCGCGAGCAGCGTCGTGACGGCCAGCACGATCATCGGGATGCCGATAAAGTGCGTGAACACATTGCGGGGGTTGCGATGGTAGGCGGCGTACTGGCCAAGATGATCGATCAGGGTTTTCACGGGCGTCTCCGCGCTGTTGTTGTCCTCCCATGGTAGGCACGATCGCGTGGAAGATGTCTTCCAAACGCGTGCCATGCATCGCGTGAATTGCCCGCAGAAAGTTTGCTGATAAGCGTGCCGGCGTGGGTGTTTAGCTGTGGACTGCGCGTGCGGGGCGTCTCCATAATGGGCCGACATCGAAAAACAATCGGGAGACATCCATGTCATTGTTCGATCTGACCGGCAAGGTTGCGATCATCACGGGTTCCTCGCGCGGCATCGGCCGGGCGATCGCGGAGCAGATGGCCGTACAGGGTGCCAAAGTGGTGATTTCTTCGCGCAAGCTGGACGCATGCGAGGAGGTGGCCGCGGCCATCAACGCGGAGCATGGCGAAGGCACCGCGATCGCGGTGGCGGCCAGCATTTCATCGAAGGCGGATCTGCAGCGGCTGGTCGATGAGACCAACCGCGTGTTCGGACGTATCGACGTGCTGGTGTGCAACGCGGCCTCGAACCCCTACTACGGTCCGATGAGCGGCGTCAGCGACGAGCAGTTCCGCAAGGTGCTCGACAACAACGTGATTGCCAATCACTGGCTTATCCAGATGGTGGCGCCGCAGATGATCGCGCGGCGCGATGGGTCCATCGTCATCGTGTCGTCGATCGGCGGACTGCGGGGGTCGCCGACGATCGGCGTCTACAACGTGTCGAAGGCCGCGGATTTCCAGCTCGCACGCAACCTCGCGGTCGAGTTCGGACCGCACAACGTGCGCGTGAACTGCATTGCGCCGGGGCTCATCAAGACGGATTTCGCGCGCGCGCTGTGGGAAGATCCGGTGCGCTATCGGCAGTCGACGGAGGGGGCGCCGCTGCGGCGCATCGGCGAGCCGATCGAGATCGCCGGCGCGGCGTGCTTCCTCGCCTCCGCCGCGAGTTCGTTCATGACCGGCCAGGCGGTGGTCGTGGATGGCGGCGTGACGATCTGACGCGCGGTTCGATGTGATTACTTCACGGGAATCGCGGTTTCCGCCGGCACCGGCACCGCGGTGACCGCGTTCTGCGGGCTGCCGCTGACGATGCGGTCCGAGTACGTGAGGTACACGAGCGTATTGCGCTTGCGGTCCACCGCGCGCACCACGTGCAAGGTCTTGAACAGGACCGACATGCGCTCGGAGAACACGTCCTCCTGTGCACGCAGGGGACCCTTGAACGAGATCGGGCCCACCTGCCGGCAGGCGATCGACGCCTCGGGCGGGTCTTCCGCCATGCCGAGCGAACCCTTGATGCCGCCGGTGCGGGCGCGCGACACGTAGCACGTCACGCCCTGCACCTGCGGGTCGTCATACGCCTCGATGACGACCTTGTCCGAGCCCGTCACGCGGAAGTTCGTGCTGACGCTGCCGATCTCCTCCGCCCCGGCGGGCGCCGCCGCCATCGCGCACGCGACGGCAGCCCCACAGACCATCATCCATCCCCATCGTTCGCTTTGCATAGGCGCTCCGCTCACCCGACCGACCGCTGCTTGATGTCGTCGTGGCGCTTTTCCATTTCCTGCCGCAACGCGCGGCGCTGCTGCGCGGCTTCGAAGCGTTGGCGCTCTTCCTCGTCGCGCGGCTGCAGCGACGGCACCTCGGCTGGCCGCCCGTTGTCGTCCACGGCGACCATCGTGAAATAACAGCTATTGGTATGGCGCACGAGCTTGCTGCGGATATTCTCGGTAATCACCTTGATACCGATTTCCATCGAGCTGCGGCCCGTGTAGTTGACCGACGCCAGAAAGGTCACGAGCTCGCCCACGTGGATGGGCTGGCGGAACATGACCTGGTCCACCGACAGCGTGACCACGTAGCGGCCCGCATAACGGCTGGCGCAGGCATACGCGACCATATCCAGGTATTTGAGAATGGTGCCCCCGTGCACGTTGCCGGAGAAGTTGGCCATGTCCGGCGTCATCAGCACGGTCATGGAAAGCTGGTGGGACAGATCGTTCATCGCGGGTATTCCATAAACAGGCCAGAAGCGAGCTTGGCTCGCGCGCGCAGTTTAACCCGGCGCAGCGTCGCGATAAACGAATGGGAAGCAGAAAAAAGAAAAGCGGCCCGGAAGGCCGCTTTGCGACTTGTCGAACGCGAAAGTCTTACTTCTTCTTGTTCACGGCGTCCTTGAAGCCTTGGCCGGCGGAGAACTTCACCGTCTTGGCGGCCGGGATCTTGATGGTTTCGCCGGTACGCGGGTTACGGCCGGTACGGGCCGCGCGCTTGCCGGAGCTGAAGCTGCCGAAACCCACGAGCGTCACCGAATCACCCTTTGCAACTGCCTTCTTGATACTGTCCAGCGCTGCGTTCAACGCGCGCTCGGCGGCGGCGTTGCTGAGTTCTGCGTCCGCGGCGATGGCCGATACCAGTTCACCTTTATTCATGGCTGATTTCCCTTGTTTGGTCGTCGTCACCGATGTATCTGCCAGGCGGCAAATCACCGATCGGCGCAGTCTAATCTGCCCTTCGCGCCAAGCGCAATCCCAAGTGGCACCAATGCAACGGAAATCGCCGCAAATCGTTCCCTGACAAGACTTAGCGGGGGTTTTACCCCTCTTTTCGGGCAATCGAACGGCCCCGCGAGGGCCGCCCGTTCGACACCCCGGCCCTACCGAACCGTCCGCCCGACCGTGGTGCAACGCACCGTTTTGCGGCATGAAGACGCACCGAAATGCTGCATATCGAGGCATCGAAACCCGGCGCTCCGGTCTCGCCATCCGGGCGGCAGGCGTGGCCGGCCGACGCCGCGACGCCATCCCGGTGCACTTCGCACCGCGTTCGGGCGCGATTCGCCCCGTTTTAGCCCATTCTGGAATGCTTCTTGCGTACTCGCGCTCCCATTTTGCGCATGAGGTCACAATGGAAAACTGGAAGTCTGGCACGGATGCCCTGTTCATCCTGCTTGGAGCGATCATGGTGCTGGCCATGCATGCGGGATTCGCGTTCCTGGAACTCGGGACGGTCCGAAAGAAAAACCAGGTCAATGCACTCGTGAAAATCCTCGTTGATTTTGCCGTTTCAACGATTGCTTACTTTTTCATTGGTTATACCGTGGCCTATGGCGTCCAATTCATGTCGAGCGCGGAGGTTCTGGCGCAGAAAAACGGCTATGAATTGGTGAAATTCTTCTTTCTCGCGACGTTTGCGGCGGCGATTCCCGCAATTATTTCCGGCGGTATCGCGGAACGTTCGCGCTTCAGCCCGCAGCTGGTCGCCACGTTCATCCTCGTCGGCTTCGTGTATCCGTTCTTCGAGGGCATTGTCTGGAACCAGCATTTCGGCGTGCAGGACTGGATCGCCCGCGTGGCCGGCGCGCCGTTCCACGACTTTGCCGGCTCGGTGGTCGTGCACGCGGTCGGTGGCTGGATTGCGCTGCCCGCCATTCTGCTGCTTGGCGCGCGCCGCGGCCGCTATCAGAAGGACGGCCGCATCAGCGCGCATCCGCCGTCGAACATTCCGTTCCTCGCGCTGGGCGCGTGGGTACTCGCTGTGGGCTGGTTCGGCTTCAACGTGATGAGCGCGCAGAGTGTCGACAAGATCAGCGGACTGGTGGCCATCAACTCGCTGATGGCGATGGCCGGCGGCACGCTGTCGGCCTGGTGGGCAGGCCGCAACGATCCGGGCTTTGCGTACAACGGCCCGCTGGCCGGTCTCGTCGCGGTCTGCGCGGGCTCGGACCTCATGCATCCGCTCGGCGCGCTCGTGACCGGCGCCATTGCCGGCGTGCTGTTCGTGCATCTGTTTACGCTCGCGCAGAACAAATGGCATATCGATGACGTACTGGGCGTCTGGCCGCTGCATGGCCTCTGTGGCGCGTGGGGCGGCATTGCCGCGGGCATCTTCGGCTCCCATGCGCTGGGCGGCCTTGGCGGGGTGTCCATCGGCGCGCAGCTGATCGGCACGGGACTGGGCATCGTGATCGCCGTCGTCGGCGGCACGGTCGTCTACGGCACGCTCAAGAAGTTCGTCGGTATCCGGCTCGATCCCGAGGCCGAATTCCATGGCGCGGACCTGACGCTGCACCGCATCTCGGCGACGCCCGAGCGCGAGACCAACTGGTAAGCCGCTCTCTCCGCCATCCCCCCGAAGCCACCCAATGGGTGGCTTTTTTTGCGGCCCGCGGCTGCGGTGCCGCTGCCGATTGGCGGCTTCGGGCGGCCGCCTTTATTCCCTCCTGCGGATTATTTACTTGAACTTCCGCATTTGCGGGGCCAATAATGCCTTGCCCGCTTGTCGCATTTCTGCCAATTTGCGGCGCCGCGCGGGCCGTCGTTTCCAGCTTCCCATCACTGGAGAATGCCCATGGATTCCGAATCGCTGCTCAGTTTCCGCGACGTCGTCATCGGCTACGCCACTGTCTTTGGCGTCAAGATTCTCGCCGCGCTCGCCTTCTGGATCGTCGGCCGGTGGCTGATCCACTTCGTCGTCCGCATGTTGCAGAAAACGCTGGGGCGCCAGCAGGTGGACCCGACGCTGATGCGCTATATCGGCTCGATCGTCACGGTCACGCTGAACGTCGTGCTGGTCATCGGCATCCTCGGCTACTTCGGCATCCAGACCACGACGTTCGCGGCGCTGATTGCCGCGGCAGGCGTAGCCATCGGCATGGCATGGTCGGGGCTGATGTCGAACTTCGCGGCCGGTGCGTTCCTGATCGTGCTGCGGCCGTTCAAGGTCGGAGATTTCGTGACCATCGGCGGCGTCACGGGCACCGTGCGCGAGGTGGGGCTGTTTGCCACCACGCTCGATACGCCGGACAACGTGCTGACCGTCGTCGGCAACAACAAGATCTTCACCGACACCATCCAGAACTTCTCGGCGAATGCCTTCCGCCGCGTCGAACTCAAGGCGCAGCTGGCGGGCTCGACCGATGCGGCGGCCGCCGTGGCCCTGCTCAAGGCACGCATCGCGGCCATTCCCAACGTGCTGACGGAACCGCCGGTCGATGTCGAGATCCTCGAGTTCACGCTCGTGGGCCCCGTGCTTGCCGTGCGGCCGTACTGCCATAACGACCATTACTGGCAGGTGTACTTCGACACCAACCGCGTGATTCGCGAAAGCTTCGGCGAGGCGGGGTTCGCGGCCCCGATGCCGGCACAGGTGGTGGTGATGCAGGGCGCGCCGGCGATGCCGATGACCCCGGCGCAGTCGGCGAACGAGGCCGCCTAGTCCTCAGGCTGCCGGCTGGCGCGCCAGACCGGCATGCCCATACCACCGCATCGCCATCGCCGCCACGCCGCACACCGCCATCACCACGGCGAGCGGTAGCGCGGTGCCGTCGTGCCAGAAGCTGACCGCGGCACCCGCGAGGGTGCCGAGCGTGAATTGCAGCGTGCCCATCAGCGCCGATGCCGTGCCCGCGCGATGGCCCTGATGGGAGAGCGCGAGGGCCGAGGCGTTCGGCAGGATGCATCCCATACCGGACAGGCACACGAAGAAGCAGACCAGCAGCACCGGCAGCGTTGCCGTCCCGGTCAGCGCGGCCGCCGCGAGGACCACGCCTGCCAGACAGGGCGCGAACAGCGCGACGCGTAGCACGCCGTCCAGCGAACGCGCGCGCACGAGCCGCGCGTTGACCTGCGCCATGGAGATCAGGCCAAACGCGTTGGCGCCGAACACGAAGCCATAGTACGAAGGATCGATGCCGTGGAGTTCGATAAGTACGAACGGCGAGCCGGCGATGTACGCGAACATGGCCGCCTGCGAGCAGCCCGCCGCGAGCGTGTAGCCGACGAACTCCCGCGCGCGCAGCAGGTCCGCATAGCTCCGCATCACGGAAGCCGGATGCAACGGCTGCGCCCGCGCGGGATCGAGCGACTCTTCCATGCGGCGATGCACGAGCAGCAGAATCAGCAGCGCCGCGCCGCAATGCACCCAGAAGATCGCGCGCCAGCCGAACGACGCGAGAAGCGCCCCGCCGATGATGGGCGCGAGAATCGGCGCCAGGCCCATGACCAGCATCAGCGACGAGAACGCGCGCGCGGACTCTCGCGCTTCCAGCCTGTCCCGGATGACCGCGCGCGATACCACGATGCCCGCGCATCCACCCAGCGCCGCCAGGAAACGCCACCACATCAGCGACTCCACGCTGCCCGCGAGCGCGCAACCGGCCGCCGCGAGCGCATAGAGCACGAGGCCCAGATACAACGGCGGCTTGCGTCCGTAGCGATCGCTGATCGGCCCGTAAAACGCCTGCCCGATCGCCAGCCCGATCAGAAACGCGCCAAGCGTCAGCTGGATGCGGCTGATATCGACGTGCAGGTCCGCCGCGAGCGCCGGAAAGCTCGGGAGGTACATGTCGATGGAAAGCGGCGCGAGCGCGGTCAGCGACGCGCAGATCAGCAGCCAGAGGGGAAAACGGGGAGACGTCATGGAGATTCCGGAAAGCGGGCGGGACGGCGAGCGGCCCCGAGGAAGGAGGTGCGCGGCCCGGCAAACGGCGATTGTTACATAACCGTGCCCCGGGAACGCGTGACGGCACACCCGTCAAGTGGTGGCTTTCCCCGTATCCACGATTCTGTCGCAAACCGCGCAATGGGCCGGATGCCATACGTGGCGCGGCTTTCGCGCATGGCGAGGTGGAGGGTACAATGCCTGCCTGTCGGCGCGCGTGACGTGCCGGCCGCGCAGCCAGACGCATCGCGGACGACGGATCATCACGGGAACCGTCCCCGGCAACGTTATCCTGCATGACCAGACAATATTCGCCGTTGATTGCCACGCTGAGCCTGGCCGCTATCGCGACCTGGCTGCCGCCTTTGCCCGTGCAGGCGGCACCAGTGCGAGGCGGTCCACCACTCGCGCAACCCGCCCCGCCGCCGACGCCACCGGCCGTCGACGAAGCGGACGCGCTATCGCGCATGCTCAAGGGCGCCGCCACCGGCCAGAACACCGGCGCGGCCGGCGTGCCCGAATTCCTGCGCAATACCAACCGCCCCGACAGCATCCTCGCGCGCGCGTGCAGGCAGCTGAACGACGTGCTGCCGATGGACATCGATGCCGAGACGCGGCTGCGCCGCTGCCAGTCGGTACCGGGCAAGCACGTACTGTTTCAGCTGGAACTCACGAACTATCGCGGCCCGATGCTCGACCTCGCCAGTTTCGAGGTCAACTATGCGGCGCCGCTCCAGCGCAATATCTGCGCAAACCGTGACGTGGAAATCCTGACCAAGCTCGGGGTCAGCATGATGTTTCGCTACATGACGCGAAACGACCGCGGCGAGCGCCGCGTCGGAGACGTGTACATCAACGCGCCGATCTGCGTATCGGCCCTGCGGTAGCGGTACGACGCCACCACGAAAAACAAGGCCCCGTGTGTCAGACGGGGCCTTGTCGTTTCCGGGGTTTGAAGTTCCGGCGCTTGAAAGTCAGGCCGGTCGCGGGCGCAGCGGCAGCACGTTGGCCGCGCGGCGCATCAGCACGCGCGTTTCCTTCCAAGCCGCATCGGCCAGCGGCGACGCCCACACCAGTTCATGCAGGCGCGACAGCGCGAACGGATCGCCCAGCAGCAGATGCTTCTGGGTGGCGCTCAGCGCGCCGGGCCCGTGGGTCAGCGCGTGCTGCACCAGCGAGGCATGCTGCATGCGCGTCGGTTCCGGTTGCACGCGGCGCGCGCTGGACGTGGCGCACATCAGCGCGTTGGTCACCGGGTCCACCACCGCATCGACGAAGCCCGGCACTTCATGTGCGGACTCCACATGCTGCTGCGTTTCCACGACCTCACGCGGCACCTGCGTTTCTTCGGGGATCATGAACAGCCCCGCGCGGCGCGCGGCGCGGCCCAGCGAAACGCGCGACAGAAACACCGACAGCGGAATCGACAGCGCCAGCGAACCGACGATCGGCAGCAGCCACCAGATAAAGCCCGGGCTCAGCCAGTACACCCCGCCGCCCCAGACCAGGCCGAGCAGCGTGTGGCCACCGTGGCGACGGAATGCTTCGCCCCACGTGGTTTCCGCGTCTTCCCGCGGCGGCGATTTCCACGAAATGCCCCAGCCGCTGTAAGCCGCGACCACGAACTTCGTATGGAACAGCATGCGTGTCGGGGCCAGCAACGCGGAGAGCGTCACCTCGATCAGCATGCTGAGCACGAGCCGTACCGGACCGCCGTAGTTGCGCGCATCCTTCATCAACAGCAGCACGCTCAGGATCTTCGGCAGGAACAGCAGCGTCGCCGTGGCCGAGAACAGCGCGAGCGCCTTCTCCGGATGCCACTCGGGCCAGGTCGGGAAGAACTGGTACGGCTGCGAGAAATACGTCGGCGGCACCAGCGCGTGCTTGGCCAGCATCGCCGTCGAGAGCAGCAGGAACAGGAACCACAACGGTGCCGACAGGTAGGCCATGATGCCCGTCAGGAACACCGCGCGGTGCACCGCGTGGAAGCCCTGCTTCATCCATAGCCGGAAGTTCATCAGGTTGCCCTGGCACCAGCGGCGGTCGCGCTTGACCTCGTCGAGCAGGTTCGGCGGCATTTCCTCGAACGAGCCCGGCAGATCGTAGGCGATCCACACGCCCCACCCCGCGCGCCGCATCAGCGCCGCCTCGACAAAGTCGTGCGAGAGGATTTCGCCCGAAAGCGGTCCCTTGCCCGGCAGCGGCGCGAGCGCGCAATGCTCCATGAAGGGCTTGATGCGGATAATCGCGTTATGGCCCCAGTAATGGGACTCGCCAAGCTGCCAGTAATGGAGGCCGGCCGTGAACAGCGGACCGTACACGCGCGTGGAGAATTGCTGCACGCGCGCATAGAGCGTGTCGCGTCCCACCGCGATCGGGGCGGTCTGGATAATGCCCGCGCCCGGATTCGCTTCCATCAGCCGCAGCATCGTGGCCAGGCATTCGCCGCTCATCACGCTGTCCGCATCGAGCACGATCATATAGCGGTACTTGCTGCCCCAGCGGCGGCAGAAGTCGGCCACATTGCCCGTCTTGCGCTTGACGCGGTGACGGCGCCAGCGGTAGAAGATGCGGCCGAAGCCGCCGACCGCGCGGCACACTTCCATCCACGCGTCGTGTTCGGCGGTACGCAGGTCGGGATTGCCGCTGTCCGACAGCACGAAGAAGTCGAACGGCGCCATCTGCCCGGTGCGCTCGAGCGATTCGTACGTGGCGCGCAGCCCCGCGAATACGCGGGTCACGTCCTCGTTGCAGATCGGCATGATCACGGCCGTGCGCGCCTTGGGGTCGATCGGCGCATCGCCCGCGGCCGAGCGCGAGATCAGATGCTTGTCGCCGCCCTTGGCCAGCACGAGGAAACCCATCATCGCGGTCCAGAAGCCCGCGGACACCCACGAGAACAGCACCGCGAACAGCACGAGGATCGCCACTTCGAGCGGATCCGCGCCCTTGTACGGCAGCACGTTGGTCATGGCGTACGTGGCGGCCGCGGTCTGCGCGACCACGAGGCCCAGCAGGAACCAGCGGCGATGCGAGCCGGCCGGATGCCACTTGCCTTCCGCGTCGGGCCCGTCATGCAGCGTGTCCCACGTCTCGGGCACGGGCGGGCGGCCGACCATGCGGCGCCACGTATTGCGCAGCCAGCCGCTCACCACGTGCGGCGGCCACTGGCGCGGCACCATCGATGCGCGCTCGGGGTCGGGCCCCGTGTTGACATGCACGGTGCCGTCGTCGCGACGCTGGAGCAGCGGTTCGCCGTCGATCTGCGGATTGCCGTAAGCCATGCCGAAGCGGCGGCTCACGGAAGCATAGGTGGCGCCGCCGGGCGTCGTCGCGTCCGGAGACGCGGGACGCGGGCCTTCTTTCGACGGCTCGCGCAGGCCCGCCAGGCGGGTCTGCAATTCAATCATGGCCGAGGGCGTCTCGCTGCCATCGGCCGGCACGCACGTCACCGGCGTCGGTTGGGCGTCTGCGAGCAGTTCGCTGCGCAACTCCGGCGATGCGGGCAGGCGATCGACATATCGCTCGCATGCTGCCGCCAGGGCCGGGCGCTGCTTTAGCCGGGGGGTAAGATGTAGCTCCATGTCTCGGAAAGAGTCGTATTGCCGTTGCGAAGATAGCCGCGCAACTCAACCGGCTTGTTCTCGTCCTTGCGGCGCAGGAACATCGTCATGCGCCATCCACCCGTTGCCTCGTTCCGCACCACCGACGTCTTGAGCAGTTCGCCGTTGGCATCGGCCGAGATCACGGGCTCCAGCTTTGTCTCCTCGGGCAGCTTCTTGAACGCCGGACCTTCGAAATCGACGGTCAGCGAGAAGCTCGTATCGTCAGGCTTGCGTGTGAGGCCCTGCCCGCGCCGGGTCTGCGTGACCCACGACAGCGGCGGCAGGTTGGCCGTCTCCTTCTGCCAGAGCAGGCGGTATTCGTAGTCGAAGGCCTGCTTCGGCTTCGGCGGATTGTCGGGAATCCAGTACGCAACGATGTTGTCGTTGGTCTCGTCCGGCGTCGGAATCTGCACGAGCTCGATACGGCCCGAGCCCCAGTTGCCGCGCGGCTCGACCCAGCCGCTGGGACGGCGCTCGTACCAGGAGCCGATCTCCTGGTAGTTGTCGAAACTGCGGTCGCGTTGCATGAGGCCGAACCCCTGCGGATTGGTCGAGGCGAATGACGTCACGAGCAGACGCTTCGGATTCACGAGCGGGCGCCAGACCCATTCGCCCGTGCCGAGATGAATCGACAGGCCGTCCGAGTCATGCACTTCGGGGCGCACGTCGACGGTGGGCGACGGCTGATTCTCGCCGAACAGATACATGCTGGTCAGCGGCGCGAGGCCCAGCTTGGTGACGTTCTCTCGCAAGAATAGTCGCGCCTTGACCTCCATGACAGTTTCCGTGCCGGGCTTGATGATGAAGCGATACGCGCCGGACAGGCGGCGCGAGTCCATCAGCGCGTACAGGGTCAGCTGCTTGTCGTTCGGGCCCGGACGCTCGATCCAGAATTCGGTGAAGCGCGGAAACTCCTCGCCCGAATTCAGGCCCGTGTCCACGGCGATGCCGCGTGCCGACAGGCCGTACCACTGGTCGCGGCCCAACGCGCGGAAATAGCTGGCGCCGAGGAACGACGCGAGCTCGTCCTTCTTGCCCTTGGTGCCCTGGTTCACCGGATACATGAGGCGGAATCCGGCGAAACCAAGCCCCTTGAGCTTGGCCGGGTCGACCTTGTGCGGGCCGTAGTTGAACGCCGTGGGATCGAAGCGGAACTCGCGCACGCTGCCGCCGACGATTTCATTGATGCGCACGGGCTGGTCGAACACCATGCCTTCGTGGAAGAACGACAGCTCGAACGGCAGCCGCGCATTGCGCCACGCAAAGCGCTCGGGCTTGTATTCAATGTCCTTGTACCGCTCGTAGGACAGTTCGGCGAGTTCGCGTGGCAGATTTTGCTGCGCAGGCTTGTAAGGCGCGCCCGCCAGCTGACGCGCGCGCGCGGACACGGTTTCGAAGTCGAATGCGTGCGCGGCGGTGGCTGCCACCATCGTCGTCAGCATGACCGCGCCGGCCCCGAGCCATCGCGCCAGTCTTCCATGCAGGCGTCCGAAGGCGACGCGGGCGCGCATCTCGGGCGGTTGGCAGGCGGAACTGTGCGGAAAATCTGGCAGGGGCGAGACGGTCATGAAGGCCGGTTGAATCTTGCGGTTGAAGGGTGTGGCGTGGCGGGCGAAGGGAGAGAGCAAGAGCCGAGAGAGCAAGAGCCGGACCATCGCCACCATGCGAGGGCAGACCTTAACAATTCGCGTCTAAAAAGTCACGTTTCCTGCACGCAAGGTTTGCAACAAAATGAAACCCCTGTCGGCTGGAAGCCGCTCCACACAAGCGTTTGCGGGCGATCGCCCACTTTTTGGCCGTGCGGGGCGCGGGCCGGTTACATGAATGAGACCCTGACGCGGCACGCCGCGGCGCGCATACAATGGACGAGGCGCCACTTCGGGACGACCCGAAGCGCCGCCCTCCCATCTCCGTCACTTCGTTCAGGAGCCGTCATGCCCACTCGGAAGTCGATTCGGTCCGCACTGCTAACGGGCCTGGTCCCCACTTTGATGCTTGGCGCGAGCGCGCCCGCCCTCGCCTACTTCGATCACTACCTCTCGGGCAGCATCATCGGCACATTGAATCAGAAGGAAGCCGCCGCGTTGCAGCAGATCGTCAGGAAAGCGCTCGTCGACACCGCCGACGACACAGCGGTGGAATGGCATTACCCGGCGGAAGGCCGCCGGCAGGCGATCGACGGCACCATCACGCCCGTCCAGAGCAAGACGGACAAGGGCCAGTCGTGCCGCCGGCTGAAGTCGGACCTCAAGCGCGGCAGCGCCACCGAAGCGTGGTCGGGCTGGTTCTGCAAGCAGTCGAACGGCCAGTGGAAGGCGCGTCAGGTATCCGACTGAACGGCCTAGCGGCAGAGCTTGTCGATCAACTCGCCGGCGATGGTGCCGGTCTGCGCGCGCTGCGGCTTGCCGAGCTGCGGCGCGTGGATCGTATAGATGGACTCGCCGCGCGCAAAACGCTTGCTGTAGAGCGTCTGCTCCACCACGGCATACATCGACGTGGCGCAGTTGAGGACCATGCGCTTGAGCGACGAGCGGATGGTCTCGCCGCTCGTGGTGCGGATGACGCCGGCCGGCGAATTGCGCACGACGACGACGCCGACCTCGCTGCCGCGGCGGCGCACGGCGGTCTGGTCGAAGTACGACACCATGCCGGTCGTGCCGAGCACGGGCAGCCAGCGTTGCGGATCGGGAGGTGCGGCCTCCACCTGCCCGCTGCCTGTGGTGCTGCCTGTGGTGCTACCCATCCTGGGCATGGCACCGGACATGGCACCTGGCATCTCCATGCCGTCATCGGCATGGACCACGGCGGTGAAGCAGGTAGCCGCGATGGCAAAGGCGGTCGCGGCGAGACGAACTGAATGGGACATTGGGGCTGCCCTCGTGCGGACGGGAGAAAAAGCAGGACCCGATTGTCGCATACGCATGCGGGGGCTTTGGCCCCCGCGGTGCGTATTGTTTCAATTTTCTTGCAGCCCCTCAGCAGGCATTCGCTTCCCGCCACGCCGCGAGATCGGCGATCGTGAGCACGGGCAGGCCATGCTCGCGCGCGAACACGAGTGCCTCGGGCTGGCGGGCCATGGTGCCATCGGGGTTCATCAGCTCGCACAGCACGGCGGCCGGCTGCAGGCCCGCGAGGCGCGCGAGATCGACCGATCCCTCGGTATGGCCGCGGCGCGCGAGCACACCGCCATCGCGCGCGACGAGCGGAAACACGTGGCCAGGGCTCACGACGGCATCGGCCTCGCCCGACACCGCGGCATGGATCGTCGTGATGCGGTCGACGGCGCTGACACCGGTGGTCACGCCTTCGCGCGCCTCGATGGAGACCGTGAACGCGGTGCCGTACTGGCTGCGATTGTTCTCGACCATCGGCCGCAGGCCGAGCTCGCGCACACGCGCCGCGGTCAGGCACAGGCACACGATGCCGCTGCATTCGCGGATCATCATCGCCATGTTGGCGGGCGTGAGCCGCTCAGCGGCGAGGATCAGGTCGGCCTCGTTCTCGCGGTCGTCGTCGTCGAGCAGCACGACGGGGCGGCCTTCACGCATGGCATCGAGCGCGCGCGCGATGCGTTCGGCGAGGGAACCGGAAACGCTGGACTCGTTGGAAATTTCGGAAACTTCGGGATCGGCGGAAATGCTCTGCATTGAAACGCTCCATAAAGGCAAGGACTGTGGGCGTTTCAGGGGAGGACAGGCGACCGCGCACGACCGCGCGCGCGTGGAAAGCGCACGACAGGTCGTGACGAGGCGCCCCATCTTCTTTCATCCGGACTATGACCGTCGGCCCTGGCCTCTCACCAGGTCTGCTGACCCCGCATTCGCATGCGGGCGCTCGCGGGCTCGTCGCGGGCCATGGAAATGACCGCGTGCGACATACCGCCGGTGGGGACTTTCACCCCGCCCTGAAGACGTAACGTTGCCGTCGCGAAGGCTTCGCGGCGGCGCAGCGATGTTAACACGTCCGCACGTTTGCCGCCGGGCACGACCCCGGTTTGCGGGACCTACGTCACACGCGGGTGGTATGCTAGGCCTTCTTCTTCAATACCCGCGCGCGCAAGGGCGTGCACCCTGATGGAAATTGCCATACTGCTGGCGCTGATTCTTCTCAACGGTCTTTTCGCGATGTCGGAGATCGCGCTCGTCACCGCGCGCAAGGCGCGGCTGCAGCGTCTGATCGAAGACGGCGATCGCGGGGCGATCGCCGCGGTCAAGCTTGGCGAGGATCCCACGCGCTTCCTCTCCACCGTGCAGATCGGCATCACGTCGATCGGCGTGCTCAACGGTGTGGTCGGCGAATCGACGCTCGCCGCGCCGCTGGGCGTCTGGCTGCAACAGTTCGGCATGCCGGCGACCACGGCTGGCTATGTGGCCACCGCGATCGTCGTCGCGGGCCTGACCTATTTCTCGATCGTGCTCGGCGAACTCGTGCCCAAGCGGCTGGGCCAGCTGGCACCGGAAGCCATCGCGCGCCTCGTGGCGCGTCCCATCTCGTTTCTGTCGGTCGCCTCGAAGCCTTTCGTCAAGCTGTTGTCCGGTTCCACGCTGCTGGTCCTGCGCCTGCTCGGCGTGAAATCGGACCGCGGCCCCGCCGTGACCGAGGAAGAAATCCACGCGCTGCTCGTGGAGGGCTCCGAGGCCGGCGTGATCGAGCACCACGAACACACGATGGTGCGCAACGTGTTCCGCCTCGACGATCGCCAGATCGCCTCGCTGATGGTCCCGCGCGGCGATGTGATCGCGCTCGACGTCGAAGCGACCGAGGAAGAGAACCTGCGCCGCATCGAGGAGTCCGATCATTCGCGCTTTCCGGTCGTGCGCGGCGGCATGCACGACATTCTCGGCGTGGTGAGCGCGCGCCAGCTGCTGGCACGCCGTCTGCGCGGCGAGAAGGCCGAACTGACGGCCGTGCTCCAGGCAGCCGTGTTCGTCCCCGAAAGCGTTACGGGCATGGAACTGCTCGAGAACTTCCGGGCGTCGGGCGGTCAGATGGCGTTCGTGATCGACGAGTACGGCGAGGTGCTCGGCCTCGTGACGCTGCAGGATCTGATCGAGGCCATCACGGGCGAGTTCAAGACCGAGACGGCCGGCGAGGAATGGGCCGTGCAGCGCGACGACGGTTCGTGGCTGCTCGATGGCCTGATCCCGATACCCGAACTCAAGGACCGCACCGGCATCCGCGTCGTGCCGGAAGAGGACAAGGAGCGTTATCACACGCTCTCCGGCATGCTGTTGCTGCTGCTCGGCCGCCTGCCCCAGACCGCCGACACCGTCGAGTGGGACGGCTGGAAATTCGAGATCATCGACATGGACGGCAAGCGCATCGACAAGGTGCTGGCCAGCCGCATTCCGCCCGAGGACGGTCCGGAGCCCGAAACCACGGGCTGACGATCCACCGCGAAGGCGCCCACGGGGAGGGGAAAACCGCGCCCTCCCCATTACTTCATGCGTTGTCCCCGGGTCAATACGCCAAAGGTTAGGACATTCCCGCTCATCGACGAGAAACAACAGCAAGCGGCGGCTACCGCACTCGAACAGCTTCGTGTCTTCTGATTCTCTCTCAGGCTGCCGTATGATGCGAGCCTGCACCATCCAACTACAAGCATTCGCGCCGACAGAGCGACGGGGCTGAAAACGATTACATAAGCACTTGTTCAACGGGTATGCGATCCGCTTGCGTAAGGTCACGCAATGCAGGGGCGCACGAAGACTGATGGATCCAGATACCGGGGGTGCCAGGCGCCTCACCGGCGATGCAGCGGACACTCCGCAGGCGGGTGGCGTGCGGCCCGCCGTGCAGCCCGCCACGTTCATCGCCGCCCTCGACGCTCACCGCGCCGCCCTGCGCGGCGCGCACCCCCTCGCGGTATTCGTCATCCGGCTCGACCGGTTTCAGAACGTCTGCGAGACGATCGGCCTCGAGCGCGCGCATCGGCTGCGCGAGCACATCGAAACGCGCGTCGGGAACGTGGCCGCGCCGCTCGTTGCCCAGTGGCTCGGGCCCGCCGACCTCGGCGCGGCCTGTGTGCTGCCCCAGGATGGCGACACGGCGGCGATCGGCGCGAGCATCGCCGCCGCGCTCGGCCGCCCTTTCCAGATCGATGGCTACGAACTGTTCCTCTCCTGCAGCATCGGGAGCGCGCTCGACCATCCTGAAACCGCGACGGAGCGTAACCTCCAGCTGGCGTTCGACGCGATGCTGCAGGTGTACCGCCGCGGCGGCGATGGCATCGGCAATGCGGCAACGCCGGCCTCGCCGCGGCTGGCCTCCCTCATCTCCGCCCTGCCCGATGCGCTGGCGCGCGGCGAGTTCGGATTGCAGTTGCAGCCGCGCGCGATGTTCGGCACCGGCGACGTGTCCGGCTATACGGTGCGGTTACGTTGGCAACATGCGCTGTTCGGGCGCGTTGCGCCGCAGGACTTTCTCCCCGTGGCCGAATCGCTGGGCATGATGCATCAGATGGGCGCCTGGCTGCTGCAGACGATGCTGCCGCTGATGCGCGCCACCGAGGCCGTGGCGCCGGTCCAGTTCACGCTGCTCGCGTCCAGCGCCCAGCTGCATGGCAACGAGACCCTGGACCTGCTTCGCCGCAGCGTGGAGGCGTTCGACATTCCGAATGGCCGCCTCTGCATCGAAGTGCCGGCCGATATCGTGCCCGACGACCCCATGACCTCGCGCAAGGCCGCGATGCTGCGCGCGTCCGGCGTGCGCATCGCGCTCGGCGACTTCACGAACACGCCCGCAGCGATGCGCGCGCTGGAATTGCTGCGGCCCGATGCGGTGACGCTCGATGCGCGCCATGTGGGCCACGCCACGCGCGCGGACGATCCCGAGCCGTTGCGCACCGCCTGCGCGCTCGCGCGGCAGGCAGGCGCGGTGGTGTGCGCCAAGGGCGTGGAGACGCGCGGGCAGCTCCAGATGGTGCGCGACTGGGGCTGCGACGGCATGCAGGGCTATCTGCTGGCCCAGCCGTTTCCCGCGCACTGGCTCGCGCAGACGCACGGTGCGATTGCCGCGCGCGCCCGCCAGTTGCTGGGCTCCGGCTAGCGTGTCAGAGGAACACGCACACGCGTGTCAGACGTTGTCCAATTTACATGCAAGCCTCCATCGTCCATCTTTACCGTCAGGGCAGCCGGTAAATTCTGCCCGGCGCACACTACCCTTGAATAGGAGTCGGACAATGAAAAAAGCATGGATCCTCGGCGTGCTGGTTGCCACGTTCCTGGCCGGTTGCAACACGATGGCCGGCGTTGGTCAGGATGTACAGAAGGGCGGCCAGAAGCTCGAAAACTCGGCCGAGCGGGCCAAGTAAGTCGCTGCCCAACCGTCAACAAGACGGGCGCCCTCGGGCGCCCGTTCTTCGTTAACGCGTCTTACTTGCCGCGCAGTCGCGACGCTTCCTCGGCCAGACCGCGTATGCGCGCCCAGTCCTTGCCCGCCACTGCATCCTTCGGCACGACCCACGAGCCGCCCACGCACACGACGTTCGGCAGCGCCAGATAGGTCAGCGCCTTGTTCGCGTCGATGCCGCCGGTCGGGCAGAACTTCAGCTGCGCGAGCGGGCCGTACAGCGACTTCAGCATCGGCACGCCGCCGGCCGCTTCGGCCGGAAAAAATTTCAGGAAGGTAAAGCCGTTCTCGAGCGCGAACATCGCCTCGCTGGCCGTGGCCACGCCCGGCAGCAGCGCGATGCCCGCATCGCGCGCGCCGTCCGCGAGCGTCTGCGTCAGGCCCGGCGATACCGCGAACTGCGCGCCCGCGTCGCGCACGGCGTGCAGCTGATCGCTGTTCAGCACGGTGCCGGCGCCGACCACCGCCTGCGGCAGCGCCTTGGCGACCTCGCGAATGGCGTCGAGCGCCACCGGCGTGCGCAGCGTGATCTCCAGCCACGGCAGGCCACCGGAGACGAGCGCCTCGCTGACATGCAGGGCTTCGTCCACGGAGTGGTATTCGAGGACCGGAATCACCGGCACGTTGGACAGGCGTTCCAGCAGGGAAGTCGAAGGAGTTGTCATGACATTGAGCGTTTGGGCCGGGCCGATACTGGCCCGGCATAAGAATCAGGCAATCACGGAGACCGAATGTTCCAGCCGCGCGAGCACGGCCTCCGCGCGCGGGATCGGCGCTACCGCGCCATAACCGGTCGTGGACAGGGCGGCGGCCACATTGGCGTAGCGCGCGGCCGCGAACGGATCGGCGCCGGCCGCGAGCCGCGCGATAAAGCTGCCGCCGAAGCAATCGCCGGCGCCCGTGGCGTCGAGCGGCTCCACGGGGAACGGCGGCACCAGCGCGCGCGATTCGGGCGTGGCCACATAGCTGCCCTCCTCGCCCAGCTTCAGCGCAATCAGGCCGATGCCGCAGCCCAGCAGGTAATCGACGATCGCGTCGCGGTCGTCGAGTCCGGTCAGCACCGTGATGTCGTCCCAGCTGGGCAGGCAGATATCGGTCAGCGAAAAGGCCTCGCGCATGATGCCGCGCGCGCGGGCGAGCGACCACAGCCGCAGGCGCAGATTGGTGTCCAGCGAAACCTGCACGCCGGCCTTGCGCGCATGCTCCATCGCGGCGAGGCCCGCGTCGCACGCGCTCGTGCTGATGGCGAGGCTGATGCCCGACACGTGAAGAAAGCGTGCCTGCGCGATGGCGGCAAGCGGTAGCTGCTCGTGATGGTAGCGGGCCGCCGCCGAACCTTCGCGCAGGTAGTCGAACCGATGGCCGTGGCTGTCGTGCGAGACGAAATACACGCCCGTGGGCGCGGAGGGATTCACGCTGACGTGGCGCGTATCCACGCGTTCGCGCGTCCACAGCTCGCGCAGGCGCTCGCCGAAGCTGTCGGCGCCGACGGCGGCGATGTAGCCCGTGGTGGCTCCCTGGCGCGCGGCCGCGATGCAGAAGTTCGATGTATCGCCGCCAAAACCCTGCAGGTAGCGCGCGGGATCGTCGGGCTGCTGGTTGAATTCCACCAGCGGCTCGCCGTAGGCAAGAATGTCGATGCTCATGTCGCAGTCGCTCCTCAGAAGAAGGTCTGCACGATATCGATGACGCGGAACTGACGGTCGAGCACCGGAATATGGCGCCACTTGTCGAACGTCAGGCACGGATGCGAGATGTCGAAGGCAATCATATCGCCGACGCGCAGGTCATCGCCAGCACGAATCTCGAGGTAGGCATGCTGGTCCATCATGCCCGTGATCTTCCAATGCGGCGGGGTGTCCACCGGCGCCGTGGTCGCGCCCTGCGGCCGGTAGTGGCGCGCGGGAATCGGCAGGCCCGCGTCGAACGCCGCGTCGCGCTTGCCAAGGCCGACGATCGCGCGGCCCGGTTCGGGAATCGATTGCACGTAGGCCCACAGCTGCAACGCGGGCAACAGGCCTTCGCGCATCTTCTGCGCAACGGGGTTGCCCGCGAGGATGCGTTCCTGCGCGGCGCGGTAGATACCGACGTCGTGCGTGAGGTAGCAGCCGGGGCGCAGCACGACGTCGACCGGGGCACCGATGTTCGCGCCGGAAAACTCCTCGGCCACGACGTCGTACCACGCCGACCCGGCGCCCGACAGGATGACGGGCTGCCGGCCGAACGCGCCGGCCGCCGCGAGTTCGCGCGTGACGGCGACCGTGCGGCGCAGGAATGCGCGGACCTCGGACTCCTGTTGCACGACCCCTTCGTACACTTCCACGCCCGCCAGCGAGAGCGCATGGGGCCAGCGTTGCAGCGCGGCCAGCACCGCGGCCTGCTGCGCGGCGTCGCGCACACCCGTGCGGCCCCCTGTCACACCGACCTCGAGCAGCACCTGCAGTCGCTGCCCGCGCTGGTGGAAGAACGCACCGAGCCGATCGACGAGCTCGGCGGAATCCACGAGCGTGAAGAATTCGAAATCGGGGTCCTGCAGCAGGTCCGCGATGATTTCCATATTGCGTCGGCCGACGAGCTGATTGGCCATCAGCACGCGCGTGACGCCGTGGGCATGGGCGGCGGCCGTCTGGTGCGCGGTGGCGAGCGTGATGCCCCATGCGCCTTCCGCGAGCTGGCGCGCGAACAGCTTCGGGGCCATCGTGGTCTTGCCATGCGGCGCGAGCTGCACGCCGTACTCGCCCATGAAGCGGCGCATCCAGTCGAGGTTGTGCGCCAGACGATCCTCGTAGAGCACCGCGGCGGGCAGGCTCAGGTCTTCGTCGAGCAGTCGCCAGCCGACTTCGCCTGCCGAGTCCGGGGCCAGGGGCGCCGGCAGACGGCCCAGTGCCTTGTTCACCGGGTCGATCATGCCCGGCTGATACTTTGTCTCATGCATCGTTATTGCTTTGGGGTAAATACGCGGGTTGACGTAATAATAGCGGGAAATTACCATGCGCCACCGTTTGTTAGAAAGTAACACGAGACGCCATGACCGCCCCCTTCGACATCCTCACCCGCATCGCCGAGCGCGGCCCCGCGCTGCGGCTGGCCGAGCAGAAGGTGGCGCAGGTGATCCTCGAAGATGTCGCCGGCGCCGCGGCCGCGAGCATCAACGCGCTCGCGCGAAAGGCCGGGGTCAGCGAGGCGAGCGTGACGCGCCTGGCCAAGGCGCTGGGCTGCCGCGATGTGCGTGACCTGAAGCTGCGGCTGGCGCAGGCCACTGCCGTGGGCTCGCGGTTTCTGCCGAGCGGCGGCGCCCACGCGGGCGGCGCGCACGAGGCCGCACCGGCCACGCTGGCCGATCGCGTCCATGCCGACGCGGTGGCCGCGCTCGATGCCAATCGCAAGATGATCGACCCCGAACGCATCGAAACCGCCGCGCGCCTGTTGTGCGATGCCCGCATGGTCTACGCTTTTGGCATGGGCGGTGC
The DNA here is from genome assembly GCF_008693385.1 of Cupriavidus pauculus. Lineage (NCBI taxonomy): Bacteria > Pseudomonadati > Pseudomonadota > Betaproteobacteria > Burkholderiales > Burkholderiaceae > Cupriavidus > Cupriavidus pauculus. Next base: position 2,810,370 of record NZ_CP044067.1, on the reverse strand, counting down.
CTCGACGATGCTCGCCGATGAAGCCAGTCACCGGCTCGCGCGGCTCGGCCATCCGGCCGCGAGCTATCACGATGCGCTGCTCCAGAAGATGATGGCCGCCACCCTCGTGCGCGACGACGTGGTACTGGCGTTCTCCGCGAGCGGCAACGTGCCCGAGATGCTCGCCAGTTGCGAGATCGCGCGCGAATACGGCGCGAAGCTCGTCGCGGTGACCGCGCTCGGCTCTCCGCTGGCCGCGCTGGCGGACGTGCTGCTGCCGGTGCGCACGCTCGAGACCGACTTTATCTTCAAGCCGTCGGCCTCGCGCTACGCGATGCTGCTCGTGCTCGACGTGCTGGCGACCCAGATCGCGCTGCTGCACCAGGACCAGAGCCAGGAACGTCTGCGCCGCATCAAGTATGTGCTGGACGACCACCGCGGCACGCACGCCGATAGCCGCCAGCCGCTGGGAGACTGACATGCCCCACCTGTTCGATACCCTGATTCGCTGCGTGCTGCTGCTGGACGGTTCCGGCGCGGCCCCGCGCATGGCCGACGTCGGCGTGCGCGATGGCCGCATCGCGCGCATCGCATGGCTTGACGAAGACACGCCGATCGACCCCGACAGCGCCGCGCATGTGGTCGAAGGCCATGGCCTCGCGCTGGCCCCGGGCTTTATCGACGTGCACACGCACGACGACACCAATGTCGTGCGCGAACCGGCCATGACGCCCAAGCTCTCGCAGGGCGTGACCACCGTGATCGTCGGCAACTGCGGCATCAGCGCGGCGCCGGTCACGCTCGCGGGCGACCCGCCGGACCCGATGAACCTGCTCGGCCATGCCGAGGCCTTCCGCTACCCCGACTTCCGCAGCTACGTGGCGGCGGTCGATGCCGCGCAGCCGGCCGTCAACGTGGCCGCGCTCGTGGGCCACACGGCGCTGCGCAGCAACCATATGGACCGCTTCGACCGCGCGGCCACCGCCGCGGAAATCGCGGCCATGCGCGCGCAGCTGCAGGAGGCGCTGGATGCCGGTGCGCTCGGCCTGTCCACGGGACTCGCGTATGCGAACGCATTCTCGGCGCCCACCGAAGAAGTGCTGGCGCTGGCCGAGCCGCTTGCGAACGCCGGCGGCCTCTATGCGACCCATCTGCGCAGCGAATTCGCCGAGATCCTCGACGCGATGGACGAAGCGTTCCGCATCGGCCGCCATGCGCGCGTGCCCGTCGTGATCTCGCACCTCAAGTGCGCGGGCGTGGCCAACTGGGGCCGCAGCGGCGAGGTGCTGGGCGCGCTCGAACAGGCCCAGCGCTGGCAACAGGTCGGCTGCGACTGCTACCCCTATGCGGCCAGTTCTTCGACGCTCGACCTCAAGCAGGTGACGAGCGACTTCGACATCCTGATCACGTGGTCCGAGCCCGAGCCCGCGATGGGCGGCCGCCTGCTCGCCGATATCGCGGCCGAATGGGGCGTGGATCTGCATGCGGCCGCGCGCCGCCTGCAACCGGCCGGCGCCGTGTATCACGGCATGGAAGACGCCGACGTCGATCGCATCCTGCGCCACCCGGCCACGGTCATCGGCTCCGACGGCCTGCCCAACGACCCGCTGCCGCATCCGCGGCTGTGGGGCGCATTCCCACGCGTGCTGGGCCACTACGCGCGCGACCGCGAACTGTTTCCGCTCACGGTGGCCGTCAACAAGATGACGGGCCTCTCCGCCGAGCGCTTCGGCCTGGCCGGACGCGGCTTCGTGCGCGAGGGCTACTGGGCCGACCTCGTGCTGTTCGACCCCGCCACGATCCGCGACGCCGCGACGTTCACCGAGCCGGTGGCGCCGGCCGAGGGCATCGAGGCGGTCTGGGTCAATGGCGAACTCTCATGGCAGCACCGCGCGCCCACGGGTCTGCGCGCGGGGCGCTTTCTCCCGCGCGCGCCGGCGGCGCGCGCATAGATCTTTCCACTTCTCCACGGGAATCCCCAATGGAAATCAAACGATACGGCGTGGAAGGCGGCACCGGCACCGGTGGCCAGCACATGCCCTTTGCCCGCGCGGTCAGCGCCGACGGCTGGCTCTATGTTTCGGGCCAGGTCCCGATGGTCGACGGCGAAGTCGTCGACGGCGGCATCGTGCCGCAGACGCATCAGGCCATCCGGAACGTGCTGGCGATCCTCGCCGAGGCGGGCTACGGCCCCGAGCACATCGTGCGCTGCGGCGTATGGCTGGACGATGCGCGCGACTTCGCATCGTTCAACAAGATCTTCAAGCAGTATTTCGGCGCGAACCCGCCGGCCCGCGCCTGCGTGCAGTCGTCGATGGTCGTCGATTGCAAGGTCGAGATCGACTGCATCGCCTACAAGCGGTAATTCCTTTTTCCCCAACGAGCCAATCAACATACATCCGTAAGGAGACAACATGGGTGCCGTAACCGGAACCACGCTATTGGTGTACGCGCTGATCGCCGTGATCGCGCTGGTGATCCTGATCGCCAAGTTCAAGCTCAACCCGTTCATCACGCTCGTCGTGGTCTCGGTGCTGCTCGGTTTCTCGTCGGGCATGCCGATGGGCGACATCGTCAAGTCGTTCGAGGCCGGCGTCGGCGGCACGCTCGGGCATATCGCGCTCGTGATCGGGCTGGGCACCATGCTCGGCAAGATGATGGCGGAGTCCGGCGGCGCGGAGCGCGTGGCGCTCACGCTCATCGACTTCTTCGGCGAGAAGAACGTGCACTGGGCCATGGTGACCATCGCGTTCATCGTCGGCCTGCCCGTGTTCTTCGAAGTGGGCTTCGTGCTGCTCGTGCCCATTGCCTTCAACGTGGCCAAGCGTACAGGCACGTCGATGGTGCTCGTGGGGATTCCGATGGTGGCGGGTCTCTCGGTCGTGCACGGCCTGATTCCGCCGCATCCGGCCGCGCTGCTCGCGGTGTCCGCCTACGGTGCCGATATGGGCCGCACGATCATGTACGCGCTGATCGTCGGCATTCCCACGGCCGCCATCGCCGGTCCGTTGTTCGCGCGCCTGATGGACCGCTACGTCGATCTGCCCGCGATCAACCCGCTGGCCGAGCAACTGACCGAGGAAGCGGCGGAACGCCATGAACTGCCGAGCTTCGGCATCACGGTGTTCACGATCCTGCTGCCGGTAATCCTGATGCTGATCGGCAGCTGGGCGGACCTGTTCACGACGCCCAAGACGTTTGCCAACGACTTCCTGAAGCTGATCGGCAACTCGGTGATGGCGCTGCTGATCGGCACGCTCGTGAGCTTCTTCACGTTCGGCAAGGCACGCGGCTTCAATCGCGAGACCATCCTGAAGTTCACCAACGAGTGCGTGGCGCCTACCGCCATCATCACGCTCGTGGTCGGCGCGGGCGGCGGCTTCGGCCGCGTGCTGCGCGACTCGGGCATCTCGAACGCCATCGTCGATGTGGCCACGAGCGCGCACGTGTCGGTGCTCGTGCTGGGCTGGCTGGTGGCGGTGCTGATCCGGATCGCCACGGGTTCCGCCACGGTGGCGATGACCACGGCGGCCGGCATCGTCGCGCCGATCGCGGCGAGCGTGCCGGGCACGCGTCCGGAACTGCTGGTGCTGACCACCGGCGCCGGCTCGCTGATCCTGTCGCACGTGAACGACGCGGGCTTCTGGCTGGTGAAGGAGTACTTCAACATGACCGTGACCCAGACCTTCAAGACCTGGTCGGTCGCGGAGACGATCATCTCCGTGGTGGCACTGCTGCTGACGCTGGGACTGGCCACAATCGTTTGACCCTTCCCCCTGCCCCGCTCCCCTCTCCCCGCGGGAGAGGGGAACGCGCCGCGCGCGGCGCGCCGCCTAGCCCGTGACGGCGACCTTGCTGCGCCAGCGGTAAGGCGTATCCCCCACGAAGCGGCGAAACACCGTCGTGAAGTGCGCCTGCGAGCGGAAGCCGCAGCGCAGCGCCACGTCCAGCACACTCCCCTTGTCGTCGCGCAGCAGATCCTGTGCGTGCTCGATCCGGCGGCGCAGCAGGTATTCGTGCGGACGCAGGCCGGTGGCAAGACGGAACTGCGCGGCAAAGTGCATGCGCGTCAGGCCCGCGCTCTCGGCGATATCGGCCAGGCCGATCGCCTCCGAGAGATGCGCGTCGATATATTCCACCACCCGGCGCAGGCGCCATGCCGGCAGACCCGACACGTGGCGCGACTGCGTGGCCACGCGGTTGAAGTGGTTGCTGACCAGACGCGACACGATGGCGAGGCTCACGCTGTCGATGAACAGGCGGCCCAGGCTCGGGTCCTGCGTATGCGCCATCGCCAGTGCCTGGCCCAGGCGTTCCATCGTCGTATCGGTGATCAGCCGCGGGTCCGACAGCACGATATCGCCGTTGTGCGGACGCCCGAACAAATCCTGATGGCAATCCGCCAGCACGCCCTGCGGCACGAACAGGTGCAGCACGTCGCTGGCCGATTCGAACGTGGCGTTGACGGGCACGCGCGGCGCCGTGATCTGCACCGCGCCGGCCGCCACGCGGCCCTGGACGATCAGCCGGCCCGCCGACTGGAACGTGCAATTGAGGCTGCGCAGGCTCAGGCCGATGCAGTGATGCGCGTCGAAGCCATCGTGGCTGACCTCGAGCGGGCCCGCGTCGGGGCGAATCCAGCGTGCCACGGGGACATGCCGGGAACGCACGGCCGTGGCGTCCAGCCCCGCCGAGTGTTCACGCCAGTTGACCTCCTCCCCGATCGGGGAGTCGGCAAACGCGGGGCGCACCGGGGTGGCGAGTTCAGGACTGATATCGGGGCTGTATGCGGTAGTTCCGGTCATGTCAAACCTGCTATCTGGGGGTTGGCAAGGCAGTGCAACCATGCACCGCCAACATGCCTTCCAAGGTATATCAGCCGCTTGCCGACAACCAGACAGACATCCGTTTACGCACGCCGTGATTAAGTTTGTAGACCTTATACCTTTGTATAGGGTGACGCCCGGTTTTTGCGGAATCGCCCGCTACCGCCCCATCCGGGGACGCCCTCCATCCCAAACCCGGATCCATCGCGGATCCGGGCCGGGTACGCCATCGGCGGTCAGTTGGCCGGCGCCACGCCGAGGGCTTCGGCCTTGAGAACGAGGTCCGCGAGGGACCGCGCGGCCATCTTGCGCATGGCCTGGCCGCGATGCAGCTTGACCGTGATCTCGCTGAGGCTCATCTCCGAAGCGATCTGCTTGTTCATGAGCCCGCGCGTCACCAGCGCCATTACCTCGCGTTCACGGGGCGTGAGCGAGTCGTATCGTCGTCGCAGCTCGGACAGCGAACGGTCGGAATTGCGGCGTTCCTCGTCGCGCGCGAGCGCGTCCGCCACCGCATCCAGCATGTCCTGATCGCGAAACGGCTTTGCGAGAAAGTCCGTGGCGCCGGCCTTCATGGCCTTGACCGACATCGCAATGTCGCCGTGCGCGGTCATGAAGATGATCGGAATGGGTACCCGCTCCTCCATGATCTGCTGCTGAACGGCCAGCCCGCTTTGCCCTTTCAGGCGAACATCGAGCACGAGGCAGCTGGGCGCATCCTCGAGTTCCTGCTCCAGGAACTCCGCGGCCGTGGCAAACACCTCGACGCGAAATCCCACGGACCGCAGCAGCATGCGCACCGCGTTGCGCATGGATTCGTCGTCATCGACGACGTAGACGATCGCGCTCCCCGCGGCACCGTCCGTCCCGTGACTCATTGGAGTACCTCCTCATGCAACGGAAGTTCCACCCGTAGCGTCGCACCTCTCTCCGGAGGCGATTCGGCCCATATTCTTCCTCCATGGGCTTCGACGATCGAGCGGCAGATTGACAACCCCATTCCCATGCCGTCCTTTTTTGTGGAGTAAAACGCGTTGAACAGCTTGTCCGCATCCGCCGGCGGAAATCCGCAGCCGGCATCCCGTACGGTGATCGCCGCATAGCGCACGCCCTGCACGCGCTCGGTGACGACCCACAAATCCCTGCGGCGGTCGCGAATGGACGCCATCGCCTGTACCGCGTTCACCAGCAGGTTGATCAGGACCTGATGGAGCTGCACGCGGTCTCCCGACACATAGAGTGCCGTCGGCGCGAGCCGGATATCCGGCTCCACGCGGTTGGCCTGGAATTCTCGCCGCACCAGGCTGGCGGCTTCCGTTACGAGCACGTTGAGGTCCAGTCGCTCGTAGACCGGATCGCGCTTTTTCGCCATCGAACGGATCTGATGGATGATATCCGTGGCGCGGCGCGCATCGCGGACCATCTGCCCGATCGACAGCTGGGCTTCGGCGATATCGGGCGGCGCGCGATCCAGCCAGCGCACGGCCGAGTCGCCGCACGTCACGATCGCCGCCAGCGGCTGGCTGACCTCGTGGGCGATGGATGCCGCCAGCTCGCCGAGTGTTGTGACGCGCGTCACGTGCGCGAGTTCCGCCTGCGAACGCTGTAACGCTTCCTGCGTGACAGCCGCATCGGTGACGTCCATCAGCGCGCCCACATACTCCGGAAGCAGCGGCGCGGCGTTGGTACGCCGCGCGACGAAGTGCACATACCGAATACTGCCATCGGGCATCAATAATCGGTGCTCGAGATCGATATAGGGCTTCCCTTCGCGCAACATCTGCCGGGACGCGCTGACGCGCGCAAGGTCGTCCGGGTGCGTGCGCGCGGCGATGAGCTCCGGCGACGGCGTGACATCGCGATCGTAACCGAGAATCCGATACGCTTCAGGCGACCACGTCATTTCCGAGTACGGCGGCTGGAGCGCCATGCTCCCGGTCTTGCTGAGCCGCTGGGCCTCGGACAGGAACGCCTCGCTGCGCGCGAGCGCGGCTTCCGCGCGCTTGCGGTCCGTAATGTCGTTGCTGGTCGCGACGATCGCCACCGGGTTACCGCGCGCGTCGCGCCACAATGCCCACCTGCTGGAAATGGTCAGCAGCTGGCCGTCCTTGCGCACGCGCTGCACCTCGCCGTCCCAGTGGCCCACGCGCAGCAGTTCGTCGTGGATATGCTCGATCGGGATCGGGAACGTGGTGCGCGTCAGCGCGTGGATCGACTGGCCGACGGCCTCGGCGGCCGTCCAGCCGTAGACTTCATGCGCGCCCCGGTTCCAGAACGTGATGATGTCGTCCATGTCGTGCACGACGATGGCGTCGTGCGTGAGGTTCAGCATCTGGATCTGCTCGCGCAGGCGCGCGGTGTTGCCGAGCCCGCGCAAGGCCAGCAGCGTGGCCGTGCTGTTGGCCAGCAGGCTGACGAAGCAGCGCGCGAGCGGCGCCACCCCGGAATTCGGCGGCGTGGAGATCAGATAGCCGAGCACCGTCAGCACCGCGCAGATCGCGCTGGCGGTGATGGTGGCCTTGCGCGAGCCGGTGGACGCCACCAGCAGCACGACAACGACGTAGAGCACCGCGATAGCGATGTCCAGTGGGGTCATCGCATCGACCATGAATATGGTCAACGCACAAACCCCGGCGATGATCGACAGCATTCGGGAGTTGGGATGCATGGGGAGCCGATTGTGCCACGGCGCGCGCGTGGCAAACCACCCGGCGCCGCGGCCGGGGACTTCGATGCGAGGGTCCGTGCGATGTTCCGTGCTGGGGGCGTGCGTGGTTTGCGGGAATTTATCCCGCGTCCAATGCCACCCGCTCGAGACAGGCCTTCACCGATGCACCATCCACGGGTTTCGGCAGCACCGACATCGCGCCACTGTCGAGCGCCTGCCGCCTGACCGCATCCGTGCAGTAGGCAGTGATGAAGATAACCGGCACCGAATAATGGCGCTCGGTCAATGTGCGCTGCATCTCCAGCCCGGTCATGCCAGGCATCTGGAAATCCGTGATGACACAGTCCGCTTCGCCAATCCTTCCCGAGTCCAGGAACGCGCGCGCCGAATCATACGGCCGCACCTCCCAACCCAGCGAACGGACAAGCCTGGACGTAGCCAGGCGAACGGATTCGTCATCGTCGACGATTGCAACAATCAGCGTGTTCTGCAAGCGAGTACCCCAGCCTCGTGAGCATGCGGCGATCTGCAACCCAATCGTCGCAGCACCCGTGGGCCGGATCATAGGGGTGGCCCTCCGCCCGGATAACTATATGTTCGTATAGGCGGGCGAAGGCGAACCCCTCGCCCGAGTCCGTGCGAATTGCGGAAAACGTGATCGAGTGCGCAACCACTACGTACTACTACGCAATCGTCAGCGGCAGCATTGTCTGCGATGTCGGACAAAAGCGAAACCCCATTCACGCGACAAAATGCCGCATCGCGTCAATGCCGGGAAACGCACACATCACTCCGCTCGCATTTCCCGGTGCCCAATCCCTGTTTCGGCGTTTCCCATCCCGATTTCACCACGGGCTGCCCTTCTGCATCGCCACGCCCATACAGGCGGATAGGGTCCCGAGACCTATGCGCGGTCCGGGCGTCCGCATGGATGGCTGCGCTCGCGCGCCTTGCTCCCTAGGATTCAGGCACGGCCGTGGTGCACGGGGGTGGCACCTCGGCCGGGATGTCTTGAATCCACACCGCCCCTCGACAAGGGCCCTGGCTGGGGAGCAGACCAGATGCCCATTTGACTCTCTGCGGAGTTCGACATGACGCAACGCATCATTCATTTCTCGCTGGCCGCCCTGATCGCCGGCGCCGCCTCGCTCGCCAACGCTTCCGCCTCGGAGCCGCGCACGAGCGCCACTTCCGGTGACCGCTATGGCTACACGTTCCATAACGGACCGCGAGACCCCTACGCCGAAGGCGCCCGAGACCCCTACGCGGAAGGCGCGCGCGGGCGCGCCGACGATGGCAACGGCGCCATCAGCCGGATGACCGACTGGCTGCCCGATGGCTCGAGCCATACCGCTTCCAACGGCTTCTCCGGCGTATTCGCCGGGATGGACCGGACCGGCGTCTCGGCGCCGCCGGACCAGGATGGGAAGCACACGGCGGGCTAAGCCCCGGTTTTTTATCGGGTCCCCCGCCCCAGGGGGGCCCTCCGGGCCCGTTGCGGCCCGCTCACAGCGTCCCGCTCCCTATACCTAGATATAGGTCCCCACCCGTCTCCTCCGGAAATCGAGCTTTCCACAGCACAAAAGTTTGTCCTAAGCTCTTTCCTGTCATACCCGTCGTGTCATCACCCCGCCAGGCAGGGGATCCGAGCGAACGTGGCGACGTTCCGTTGGATGGTTGTTCCTTTTGCAGTCGCGGGCTCAAAAGTAGACAGAAACCTCCGGAGACAATCCCATGAGCTACCTTCCAAGGCTCCTGCCGTTGGCCGCCGCAGCGTGGCTGGCCGCCGCCACCCCGGCCTTCGCGGCCGACAACAATCTCAGCAAGCTCCAGCAGTTCAAGCCGACCGGTACCGCCACGCCCGAAAGCGTGCCGCAGACCGGGCAGAAGGCGGACGCGCTGCGGGAGAATCTCAAGGCGATCAAGCTGCCGCAGGGCTTCAAGATCGAGCTCTATGCGGTCGTGCCCGACGCGCGCCATATGGCGGTGGAACCGTCGACGGGCGTGGTGTTCGCGGGCACGCGCAAGAATCGCGTCTGGCAGATCACGGACCGCACCAAACGGCGCGTGGCCGACGATGTGGTGGCCTTTGCCACGTCGATCGCCTTCAAGGTACCGAACGGCGTCTGCTTCTCGCCCGACGGCGTGCTGTACGTCGTCGAGCAGAACCGCGTGCTGGCGTTCCCGGCCGCGCAATTCTTCGGCGAAGGCGGCCCCGACGTGGCCGCCGGCGTGGTCGTGCCGCAGGGCAAGCTGATTCCGACCGAGTTCGAGAGCTTCAACCACGGCGCCCGCACCTGCCGCATCGGTCCGGACAAGAAGCTGTACATCACGCTCGGCCAGCCGTGGAACGTGCCGCCGAAGGACAAGCTGGCCGCGCTCGACAAGGCCGGCCTCGCGGGCATCATCCGCATGGATCAGGACGGCAAGAACCGCGAGGTCTTCGCGCTCGGCATCCGCAATTCGGTCGGCATGGACTTCAATCCGGCCGACAAGGTGTTGTGGTTCACCGACAACCAGGTGGACGGCATGGGCGACGACCAGCCGCCGGGCGAACTCAATCGCGCGCCCAAGGCCGGGTTGAATTTCGGTTTCCCGTGGTACGGCGGCGGCAAGGTACGCACCGTGGAGTACAAGGATGCCAAGGTGCCCGCGAACGTGGTGTTCCCCGAAGTCGAATACGCCGCGCATGCGGCCGACCTCGGCATGACGTTCTACTCGGGCAGCATGTTCCCGGCCAAGTACAAGGGCGGCGTGTTCGCGGCCGAGCACGGCTCGTGGAACCGTACCAAGCCGATCGGCGCGCGCATCATGTACACGGCGGTCAAGTCCGACGGCACCGCGGGCGAGACCGAGGTCTTTGCCGAAGGCTGGCTTACGCCCACCGGCGAATACATGGGCCGCCCGGTCGATGTGATGCCGCTCGCGGACGGGTCGCTGCTGGTGTCGGACGACTATGCCGGCGCGATCTATCGCATCTCGTATGCCGGGGCAAAGTAAATGAAGGAGTCTCAATGAAGGGGTCAACATGACGGTAGCGTTACGGAACGCGGTGCTTTGCTTCTCGCTGGCCACGGCCCTCGTGGCCGGCACCGTGCCAGCCATGGCCGCCGACGCGCAGGCGGGCCGCGCGAAGGCGGTGCAGTGTTCCGCCTGCCATGGTCTCGACGGCATGTCCAAGCTGCCCGAAGCGCCCAACCTTGCGGGGCAGACGGAGCCGTACCTGATCAAGGCGCTGAAGGACTACCGCTCGGGCAAGCGCAAGGACGAGATGATGAACATGATGGCGAAGCCCCTGTCCGACGCGGACATCGCCAATCTCGCCGCGTTCTACAACGGCCTCAAGCCCCAGTGACAATGTCGTAACGCCGTTACCAAGCCTGTAAACCGGACGGTCCCCGATGGGACCGTCCGGCCCCTCAAGACACCGTCACGACGGTACCCCGCGTATTAAGGGCGGGATCGTGAAGTCCGATGTCTCGCGACAGGTCATGCGATACATGCAGGGGTTCTCCTTTCTGCGCCGAACCGGTTTCCATCGCGCGCCACGGCGCCGACTGCGCAACGATCGCCACGACGCGGCGACAGAGCCATTCTTCGCATCGCCCCCCTCCCCGTATATGGGACGTTTCTCAAAACACCCCCACCGGAATCAGCCTTTTCCGATGCCCTCACCGGCCACCCGCCACGCGAAAGCCTGCAAAAGAGGCTTGTCGCGGGAAGCCACTCGCGCGACACTGCTCGGCACTTTCCGACGACGCCTCCATGGACGACCTCACCCGGACCTTCAATCAGCTTCGCCCACGCCTGCTCGGTATCGCCTACCGGATGCTCGGCGTGGTGGCCGAGGCCGAGGACGCCGTGCAGGATGCCTGGCTGCGCTGGCACGGCACGGACCGTGACGGCGTGGAGAATCCCGAAGCGTGGCTCGTGGCCGTGACCACGCGCATCGCGATCGACCGCCTGCGCGCGGCCAGGGTCCAGCGCGAGCACTATGCGGGGATCTGGCTGCCCGAGCCGTTGCTGGAGGCCTCGCCGCCGACGCCCGAGGAACTGCGCGAGCGCGCGGACGATCTGTCCGTGGCCTTTCTGAGGGTGCTGGAACGGCTGACGCCCGAGGCACGCGCGGCGTTCCTGTTGCGCGAAGTCTTCGACGTCGATTACGGCGAGGTGGCCGCCATCGTCGGCAAGAGCGAGGCCGCGTGCCGGCAGCTCGTAAGCCGCGCACGCACGCAGGTCCGCGAAGAGCGCCCCCGCTTCGCGGTGCCGCGCGAGATCCATCACCGGCTGCTGCAGGCGTTCGCGCACGCGATGGCGGTCGGGGACTTCACCACGCTCAGCGGCATGCTGGCGCCCGATGCCGAACTCATCGGCGACGGCGGCGGCAAGACGCAAAGCTTTCCGTGGCCGCTCAAGGGCGGGCGCCGTATCGCGCAGCTGTTCTACGCGGGGCACCGCCGCTTTGGCGCGGCGGTGCGCGTGGAGCTCGTGCGGCTCAATGGCGAATGGGCACTGCTGCGATACGTGGACGAGACACTCGAGTCCGCGCAGTCGTACGAGACCGACGGCGAGCGCATCGTGCGCATCCTCGTGCAGCGCAATCCCGACAAGCTCGCGCGCATTGCCGCCGGGCGCGGCGCCGGGCTGGCGGCCTGACGCCACATTGGTGTCCGGCGCTCAACAATATGAGCCCCTCCACATGCCTACCGGAGCGCGCTCCGGCTCCCTAAGATTCTTCTGAGCGGCGGCCCCTGGGCTGCCACGGTCCCCCGGCCCTCCCGCCGGGATCCCATCCCTCAGATCGACAGGAGCCACCGTGACGCAACGCCTCAACTACATCGAGCAAGCCCCCGAATTGTTCAAGAAGTTCGCCGAGTTCAGCATGGCGCTGGGCAAGGCCAGCAAGATCGAGGGCCCGATCCAGCATCTGATCGAAGTCCGCGCCTCGCAGCTCAATGGCTGCGCATTCTGCCTCGACATGCACGTCAAGCAGGCCAAGATCCATGGCGAGCGCGAACTCCGCCTTTACCACGTGGCCATCTGGCGCGAATCCAAACTGTTCTCGCCGCGCGAACGCGCCGCGCTCGCGTGGACCGAAGTGCTGACGCAGCTGCCCCCGCACGGCGTGCCCGACGACGTGTACGAACGCGTGCGTACCCAGTTCTCGGAGCAGGAACTCGTCGACCTGACGTACCACGTGATGACCATCAACGCCTGGAACCGCGTCAACATCGCGTTCCAGAGCGAGCCGGGCACGCAAGACAAGATGTTCGGGCTCACCAAGGCCAACCTGGAGTAACGCCATGGGCAATGCCAAGACTGGTTTCGGCATGCCGCAGTGGAGCACCCGGCTGGGCACGATGCTGTGCCTGGCCGGCGCGCTCGCCGTGGCGCGCCCGGCGCTGGCGGCCGCCGGCTTCGAGGGCGTGACCGTCACGCCCGTGATGACGCAGGCGCTGCCCGACTACCCGGGCAAGGAAGCGGTGATGATCACCGTCGAGTACGCGCCCGGTGCCGCGGATCCCGTGCATCGCCACGACGCGCATGGCTTTATCTACGTGCTCGAAGGGTCGATCGTCATGGGCGTCAAGGGTGGCAAGGAAGTGACGCTCGGACCGGGGCAGTCGTTCCACGAAGGTCCCAGCGATGTCCATACCGTGGGGCGCAATGCCAGCAAGACGCAGCCCGCCAGATTCCTTGTGCTGTTGCTCAAGGACAAGGGCGCGCCGATCCTGACGCCGGTGAAGTAACCCTCCCCGGCTGGGGCACACGGCGATTTTTTTGCACGGTCGTTGTCACAAGCAGCGGCCGTGGCTCGTCTATGCGGGTATGGATACTCTTGCCCGCACTCCAGCCTCCCCTTCCGCCGTCGCGTCCTCCGCCGACCCGCTCGCGACGAGCTTTGCGACCAGTTATGCCGGGGTGGTCGCATTTCTCGCCGTGGTCAGCGAAGGCAGCTTTGCGCGGGCCGGCGACCGGCTCGGCATCGGCCGCTCGGCGGTCAGCCGCAATGTGCAGAAGCTCGAGGCACAACTCGGCGCGCGGCTGTTCGTGCGGACCACGCGCAGCACCTCGCTGACGCGCGAGGGCGAGACCTTCTTCCAGAACTGCAGTCCGGGGATGGATCGGATTACGCAGGCCATCGAGGATATGCACGAGTTGCGCAGCGGCCCGCCGCGCGGGCATCTGCGGGTGCGCGCGGCCACCGGGTTCGGTCGGCGCGTGATCGCGCCGATGCTCGGGGCGTTTCATGCGCGCTATCCCGATATTTCCCTCGATTTCCAGCTCGACGACCGGCCCGCCGACTTTACGAGCGATCGCGTCGATGTGGCGTTTCGCGATGGGCGCATGGAGGACAGTCAGGTCATCGCGCGGCAGCTGATTCCGATGCAGCTGATCACCTGCGCCTCGCCGGACTATGAGCGCGCGCATGGGCTGCCGGCCACGCTCGACGAGCTGGCCGCGCATCGATGCGTCATGCATCGCGGGACGAATGGCCGGATCACCGAGTGGGAATTCAAGGTCGCCGGCCGGCCGCTCACGCTGGCACCGTCGTCGCGGCAGACGTTCAACGACGCGGATCTCGTGCTCCAGTCGGTACTCGCGGGGCATGGCATCGCGCAGCTGGCGGCCTATCAGGCGTGCGAACCGCTGCGCGATGGACGGCTCGTGGCCTGCCTCGGCCGCTATGCGCCCGCGGACCGCGGCCACTATGTCTGTTACCTGAGTCGCAAGCAGCTGCCTTCGCGCATTCGCGTCTTTATCGACGAGGTGACGGAGCGAACGCGGGCACTCGATATCGCGTTGCCGTTTCCTCTCTGACGAGCGCAAGCCGCCAGCCATTGGTGCCCGAACGGCAACACGCTGCGTCCGTTGACGTCGCTTCCGGCACCAATGGTCACTGACTACCATGAGGTATTCATTCATTGCTGGGGATACATCATGAAAATCGTCGTCATCGGCGGCACGGGCCTGATCGGCAGCAAGGTCGTCGCGTTGCTGCGCGCGCGCGGGCATGAGGCGGTGGCCGCGTCGCCGGCCTCCGGGGTGAACACCCTCACCGGGGAAGGCCTCGCGCAGGCGCTGCAAGGCGCGGACGTCGTGGTCGATGTCGCCAACTCGCCCTCGTTCGAGGACAAGGCCGTGCTCGCGTTCTTCGAGACGTCGGGGCGCAATCTGCTGGCGGCGGAGAAGACCGCAGGCGTGAAGCACCACGTCGCGCTGTCCGTCGTCGGCACCGACAAGCTCGCCGAGAGCGGATACTTCCGCGCCAAGATCGCGCAGGAAGCGCTGATCCGCGAAGCAGGCGTCCCCTACACGATCGTGCAGGCCACGCAGTTCTTCGAATTCCTCGGCGGCATCGCGCAGGCCGGCACGCAGGGCGACGCCGTGCATCTGTCCACCGCGTATATCCAGCCCATGGCCTCCGACGACGTGGCGGAAGCGGTCGCCGATGCCGCGCTGGCCTCGCCCGTCAATGGCATCGTGGAAACGGCGGGCCCGGACCGCCTGCGCATGAGCGAGCTGATGACGCGGTACTTTGCGCTCACCGGCGACACGCGCAAGATCGTGAGCGACCCCGAGGCCCGGTACTTCGGCGCAAGACTCGCCGACGACACGCTCGTGCCGGCCGGCCAGGCACGCCTCGGCAACATCGGCCTCGAACAGTGGGTCGCCTCGCAGGCAAAGCGCTAGTCCGGACGTTCGCGCATGTCCGACCTCCGCCCGCCATCCACCGCGCTGCTGGACAAGTACACCGGCAGGGACTTCCTGCCGCTCTACCATGCCACCGTCGTGGTGACGGGCGGAGAGACCGGCCACGGCCGCGCCTCGGGTATCGCGTGCTCGAAGGAAGGCGACCTGAACCTCGACCTGCGCATGCCGAAGGATCTCGAAGGCCCCGGCGGCGGCCCGAATCCCGAGCAGCTGTTCGCGGCCGGCTATGCCGCGTGCTTCCACGGCGCGATGTTTCTGCTCGCCACGCGCGCGGGTATTCCCATCCGTGACGCCAGGGTCGAGGCCCATGTCGAGTTCGGCCGCGATCCCGTCGATGGCCTCTATATGCTGACCGCCGAGTTGCGCGTGCATCTGCCCGGCATGGATGCGGCGATCGCCGAGGAACTGATCCATCAGACGGAACGCGTCTGTCCGTACTCCAAGATGGTGCGTCAGGGGATCCGGCACGTCACGCTGAAGGCGGACTGAGGGCGTCCGGCCCGCGCATGTTTACAAGCGACGCCCAAAGCGCTATGGTCACCGGACCCGACGCTGAGGACGCCGCCATGTCAATGGACCGCCGCACCCTGGACCGCCGAACCCTGGACCGCCGCACTCTGGACCGCCGCACCTTCCTTGGTCTCGCCGCCGCGCTCGCGCTACCCGTCAGTCCGGGCGCGCTGGGCGCCACGGCCGCCGCCGCTACCGTGGCGGCACCGCTGCGCCGCACCATTCCCGGCACCACCGAAGCGCTGCCCGTGATCGGCATGGGCACCTCGGGCACATTCGACGTGGGCAAGGGCAGCGAGGAACGCGCGCCACTCGTCGAAGTCCTTTCGCTGCTGCTGCGCGACGCGTCGAACGCCGTGGTCGATACCGCGCCGAGCTACGGCAACTCGGAAGCCGTCACGGGCGACCTGATCGCGTCCGCGCAGCCGGCGCAAGCGCGCAAACGCGTGTTCCTTGCCACCAAGATCTCCACGAGCCATACCAACGCGCCGGCCCAGTTCGCCCAGTCGCTCGCGGACCTGCGCACCGATACCGTTGATCTGCTGCAGGTGCACAACCTCGTCGACTGGCGCGAGAACCTGCGCTGGATGCGCCAGCTCAAGGAGCAGCGCAAGGTTCGCTATATCGGCATCACGCACTATCGCGACGAATCGCACGAGCAGCTCGCGCAGATCCTGCGCAGCGAGCGCGTGGACTTCCTGCAGGTCAATTACTCGGCCGGCGACCGCAATGCCGAGAACGTGCTGCTGCCGCTCGCGCGGGACCGCGGCGTGGCCGTGCTGATCAACCGCCCGTTCCAGGACGGCAATATCTTCGCGGCGGTCAAGGGCCGTCCCCTGCCCGACTGGGCCGGCGAGATCGACTGCAACTCGTGGGGCCAGCTGTTCCTGAAATTCATCGTCAGCCATCCGGCCGTGACGTCGGCGATTCCGGCCACGTCCAAACCGAAGAACATGGCCGACAACCTCGCGGCCGGCCACGGCCGCATGCCCGACACGCGCGAGCGCGCGCGCATCGCGGCCCTGCTGGCGTGATTGCCCCCGCCCCACAGTCCCAGCCGAACCGGCTGCTGCGCGGCTTCGGCCTCCAGCCCGGCGAGACCGGCGCGGTGGTGGCCGCCTTCCTGTTCTTCTTCTGCCTGTTCGCCAGCTACTTCATGCTGCGCCCCGTGCGCGAGACCATGGGTATCGCGGGCGGCGTCCGCAATCTGCAATGGCTGTTCACGGCCACGTTCGTGGTCATGCTCGTGGCCATTCCGATCTACGGCGCGGTGTGCGCATGGCTGCCGCGCCGCCGCTTCGTCCCATGGGTCTACGCGTTCTTTATCGCGAACCTGCTGGCCTTCGCGTTCGCCACGCAGCGCGCGCCGGACAACGTATGGCTCGCGCGCGTGTTCTATGTGTGGCTCTCGGTGTTCAACCTGTTTGTCGTCTCGGTCGCATGGAGCCTCATGGCCGATGTGTTCCGTCCCGGGCAGGCGCGGCGGCTGTTCGCGCTGATCGCGGCGGGCGCCAGCACGGGCGGGCTGGCGGGACCGGTGCTCGGCGGCTGGCTCGTCGAGCGCATCGGGCTGACGGGTTTGATGCTGCTGTCCGCGGCATTGCTGGCGGCCACGCTGCCCGGTGTGGGATATCTGTTCGGCTGGCGCGCGCGCGAAGGCGCCGGCGCGGTCGGCAGGCTAGCCAGCGCTGACGATGCCGGCCCCGTTTCCACCGACCCTTCCCACGCGGTAGGCGGCGGACTCTGGGCCGGCCTGACGCTCGTCATGCGCTCGCGCTACCTGCTCGGCATCAGCCTGTTCGTGATCCTGCTCGCCACCGCGAGCACGTTCCTGTACTTCGAGCAGGCGCGGCTCGTGGCCGAGGCCTACCCGTCGCGCGCGCAGCAGACGCAGGTGTTCAGCGCGCTCGACGCCACGGTGCAGGCGCTGACGATCCTCGTGCAGCTGTTCTTCTCGGGCCGCGTGGCGCGGCGCTATGGCGTGACCGCCCTGCTCACGTCGGTGCCGCTGCTCGTCACCGTGGGCTTTGTCGTGCTCGCGTTCCATCCGACCTTTGCCGTGCTCGCGGGCGCGATGATCGTGCGGCGCGTCGGCGAGTACGCGCTGCTGCGGCCGGGCCGCGAAATGCTGTTCACCGTGGTCGATCCGGAAACCAAGTACAAGGCGAAGAACGTCATCGACACCGCCGTCTACCGTGCCGGCGACGCGGTCAGCGCGTGGGTGAAGACCGCGATCGATGCGCTGTCCGGGCATCCCGCGGTGGTCGCGCTCGCGGGCGCGGTGCTCGCCATCGCCTGGGCCGCGCTCGGGTGGTGGCTCGGGCGGCATCACGAGGGACAGTTGCCGAAGGCAACGCGGCCCGCCGATGCGCCGCTCGCGGAAACGCTGACTTCGCGGGAATAATGCGCCGCTAGCCGATAATCGCGCAGGCGCTGGCCGACATGCCGCGATCGCCGTATAGTCTTGGCCTGTTCGCGGGCACCGGGCCCGCATCCGCATCTGTATTCGCCAAGGAGCCAACATGAAGACCAAAGCCGCCATCGCCTGGAAAGCCGGCGCACCGCTGACCATCGAAGACGTGGAACTCGACGGCCCGCGCGCGGGCGAGGTGCTCGTGGAGGTCAAGGCCACCGGCATCTGCCATACCGACTACTACACGCTGTCCGGCGCCGATCCCGAAGGCATCTTCCCGGCCATTCTCGGCCATGAAGGGGCGGGCATCGTGACCGACGTCGGCCCCGGCGTCACGTCGCTGAAGCCGGGCGACCACGTGATTCCGCTCTACACGCCCGAATGCCGCCAGTGCAAGTTCTGCCTGTCGCGCAAGACCAATCTGTGCCAGGCGATTCGGTCGACGCAGGGCAAGGGTCTGATGCCCGACGGCACCTCGCGCTTCTCCATCGGCGGCAAGCCCATCTTCCACTACATGGGCACGTCCACCTTCGCGAACCATATCGTCGTGCCGGAAATCGCGCTGGCCAAGGTGCGTCCGGACGCGCCGTTCGACAAGATCTGCTACATCGGCTGCGGCGTGACCACGGGCGTGGGCGCGGTGCTGTTCACGGCCAAGGTGGAAGCCGGCGCCAACGTGGTGGTGTTCGGCCTCGGCGGCATCGGCCTGAACGTCATCCAGGCGGCCAAGATGGTCGGCGCCGACAAGATCATCGGCGTGGACCTGAACCCCGCGCGCGAAGCGATGGCGCGCAAGTTCGGCATGACCCATTTCATCAACCCGAGCGACGTCGAGAACGTGGTGGACCACATCGTCCAGCTGACCGATGGCGGCGCCGATTACTCGTTCGAGTGCATCGGCAACACCAAGGTCATGCGCCAGGCGCTCGAGTGCTGCCACAAGGGCTGGGGCAAGTCGATCATCATCGGCGTGGCCGAGGCCGGCGCCGAGATCTCGACGCGTCCGTTCCAGCTCGTGACGGGCCGCGAATGGAAGGGTTCGGCGTTCGGCGGCGCGCGCGGCCGCACCGACGTGCCGAAGATCGTCGACTGGTACATGGAAGGCAAGATCAATATCGACGACCTGATCACGCATACGCTGCCGCTCGAGCGCATCAACGAGGGTTTCGACCTCATGAAGCGCGGCGAGTCGATCCGTTCGGTGGTGCTCTACTAAGGCCCGCACATGGAACTGCTGTCCGAACACGGTTGCCACGGCGGCGTGCAGCGCTTCTACCGCCATCAGTCGTCGGCGATCGGACTGCCGATGCGCTTCTCGATCTTCCTGCCGCCGCAGGCGCTGGCCGCCGGCGCGGCGCCGGTGCCCGGGCTCTTCTACCTCGCGGGCCTGACCTGCACGGAAGAGACGTTCGCGATCAAGGCGGGCGCGCAGCGCTACGCGGCCGAACATGGTCTCGCGCTCGTTGCGCCGGACACGAGCCCGCGCGGCGCGAACGTGCCGGGCGAGGCCGATGCGTGGGACTTCGGCGTGGGCGCGGGCTTCTACGTCGATGCCACCGAGGCACCGTGGCGCATGCACTGGCGCATGGAGAGCTACGTGGCCGACGAATTGTTCGACCTCGTCGCCACGTCCCTCCCCGTCGATCGCAACCGCGTCGGCGTGTTCGGCCATTCGATGGGCGGACATGGCGCGCTCGTGCTCGCGCAGCGGCATCCGCGACGGTACAAGTCGGTGTCGGCGTTCGCGCCGATCGCCGCGCCGTCGCAATGCCCGTGGGGCGAAAAGGCGTTCACGGGCTACCTCGGCGACGATCGCGCGCGCTGGGCCCAGCACGATGCGAGCGCGCTCATGGCCGCGCAGGCGTCGGCGCCGTTTCCGAACGGCATCCTGATCGATCAGGGCCTCGACGACAAATTCCTCGCCGAACAGCTGCATCCGGAAGCGTTCGAGGCGGCCTGCCAGGCCGTGGGGCAGCCGCTGACGCTGCGGCGCCATGCTCGCTACGACCACGGCTACTACTTTATCTCGACCTTCATCGAGGACCATATCCGGCATCACGCGGCCCAGCTCTGAGGCGTTGCGCCATGGAATGGAGCGACATCCGGATCTTTCTGGCCATCGCGCGGGCGGGCACGCTGCAGGGTGCCGCGCGCGCGACCGGGCAGACGCAGCCGACGATGGGCCGCAGGTTGCGCGCGCTCGAGGAGGCCGTCGGCCACGCGCTGTTCCAGCGCACCGCCGACGGGCTGGTACTGACCGACGAAGGGTCCGCGATGCTTGGCCATGCCGAGCGCATGGAGCAGGAAGCGCTGGCGCTCGAGCGCACGCTCGCCGGCCATGACGACGTGCTCGAGGGCACGCTGCGCGTGTCGTCGTCCGACTGGTTCGGCGTGTATGTGCTGGCACCGGTCATCGCGGCCTTCGTGCAGGCCCACCCGCGTGTCAGCGTGGAACTGCTGACCGAGTCCCGGCTGATGGACCTGTCGCGGCGCGAGGCCGACCTCGTGTTCCGCATCCTGCCGTTCGACGCGCCCGATATCGCGCAGCGGAAACTCATGCGCATGGAGTACGGGCTATATACCGCGCGCGATGCCGCGGCGCCGACACCGGGAGATGGCACGGGCATCGGCCTCATCACGATGGACACCGCGTTCGCGGACCTGCCCGACGTGCAGTGGCTCCATGCGCGGCTGCCCAACGCGCATGTCGTGTTCCGCAGCAACAACCGCGAGGCGCAGGCGCGCCTGTGCGCGGCTGGCGTCGGCGTGGCCGTGCTGCCCTGCCTGCTGGCCGCGCGCATCGACGGCCTCCGGCGTATCGACACCGACACCGACACCGACACCGCGCCGCCGGGCCGCGACGTGTGGGTGGGCTATCACAAGGACCTCCGGCGCGTGCTGAGACTGCGCGCGCTGCTCGATGCCACGATTGCCGCGCTGGGCACGGAAACCTGACGGCGCAAACCGGGCGGTCAGTGGTTACACTGGCGGCTTCACACTACGTTTGGGTTGGGGCACGCGAATGGGTCGGCTGGAAGCAATCCGGATCTTCACGAAAGTCGCGGAGACACAAAGTTTCTCGAAGACGGCGGACCTCATGGATATCCCCCGGGGGTCGGTCAGCCGCACCATCCAGACGCTCGAGGAGCAGCTCGATGTGCGGCTGCTGAGCCGCAGCACGCGCCAGGTCAGCCTGACCGATGCGGGCAAGCTCTATTACGAGCGCTGCCAGCAGATCCTGACGGACCTTGCCGAAGTGGAAGCGCAGCTGACCCACGCGCGCACGGTCACGCAAGGTACGGTGCGCATCGATACGTCCGGCTCGATAGCAAGATCGCTCGTGATTCCCGCGCTCGAGGCGTTCTACGCCGAGTATCCCGATATCGATGTGCGGATCGGCATCGCCGACCGCAATATCGACCTGATCCAGGAAGGCGTCGATTTCGTGATCCGCGCGGGCGAGCTCGAGGAGTCGAGCCTCGTGGCCCGCCGCATCGGCGATGCGCGCATTACCACGTGCGCGTCGCCGGCCTACCTGAAGCGGCATGGGGTGCCGCGAACCATCGCCGACCTCGAGCATCACGTCGCCGTCAACTACGCCTCCCCTCGCACGGGACGCATCCTGCCATTCGAGTTTATCGACGATGGCCGCCCGGTTGCCATTGCCATGAAGGGACGGCTCGCCGTCAACGAGGGGGCCGCCTATATCGAGAGCGCGGTACGCGGGCTCGGCGTCATCCAGCCCACACGCTTCTATGTGGCCGAGGCCGTCCGCGAGGGCCGGCTCGTCGAGATCCTGCAGGATGCGAGAACGCTGACCACCCCGCTATCGATCGTCTATCCGAATCGCAACCATATCAACTCGGCCGTGCGCACGTTCATGGACTGGCTGGCGGAGACGCTGCGCGCGAACCCCGATATCGAGGGCTGAGCGGCCCCGGTCAGGCGCCGTCAGGCATCGTCGTGCACCACGACCATCTTGCCTTTCGCGTCGTTCGCTTCCATCACGCGATGCGCCTCGCGCACCTCGTCGAAGCGGAAGATACGCGATGGCTTTGCCTGGTACCGTCCCGCCGCGACGTCGGCCGCGATGGCCTGCAGCGGAACATCCGAGACCGGAAACTGCGGCGAGCCGAACACGAAGCTGCCGAAGAACGTCAGGTAGACGCCGCTCGCCATCTGCAGCAGCGGATTGAAGTCGGGAATCGGATCGAGGCCGCCCAGCCAGCCGGCAAGGCATACCTTGCCGCCGCGCCGCACGATCCTGAGCGAATCGAGTACCACGCTATTGCCGACGAGATCGAGCACGGCGTCGATCTGGCCCTTGTCGGCAAGCCGCTCCGATAGCCGCGGGCTCTCCAGCTCGCATCGCATGACGCCCAGGTTCCGCAGCTTCTCGAACTGCGTGTCGTTCACGGCGGTGGCGATCACCCTTGCGCCGGCAGCCACCGCGAGGTTCACCGCCGCGAGCCCGAGTGACGAGGTGGCGCCGCGGATCACCAGCGTCTGGCCCGCCTGGAGGTCGAGGTTGCGGAACAGGGTCGTCCATGCCGTGGCATAGGTGATGGGCAGCGCGGCCAGCTCCGCCCACGGCAGATCCGACTCGATGGCCGCGACGTTGTTGACGGACGCGAGCGTGTATTCCGCATAGCTGCCGTTGATCGTCCTGCCCAGGCCGCCCATGAAGGCGGCCACCTTCGTCCCCACCGCGAACTCGCCGCCCGGGCACGCTTCCACGATGCCCACGCATTCGATACCGCTCACGGGCGCTGCCTCGGCCCATTCCCCCCGGCGCATATGCATCTCCGCGTGATTGATGCCGAACGCCTTGATCCTGATGAGCACCGTGCCCGGCACGGCTTCGGGTTTCGGGATATCGCGGTACTGCAGGGCGTCGAGCCCGCCGAATCCATCGAGAACGATTGCTTTCATGGTGCCTCCTGAGCGACTGTGTTGGAGGCTCCATCCTAGTTGTCTCGCGTAACTTTTCAATCGTTAATTTGACGGTTACGCCGAAAACGGACGAAGAACACCGTTGCATTCCTGAGCACAATCGCGGCGCCCGTTGCGATTACATTGGCCCGCATCACAACATGCTCGATGCATCAGGGAGATCACTCATGTCGGAATCGGTTGCCATCGTGACGGGCGCCAGCTCGGGTATCGGCAGGGCGACGGCCTTGCGCCTCGCACGCGACTTTGCAAACGTGGCCATCGTCGCGCGCGCCGGCGAACAACTATCCTCCGTCGCCGCGCAGATCAGGGCGCTCGGCAGCACACCCCTCGTCGTCGACCTGGACCTCATGGAACCCACGGCGGGCGACATCGTCGTGACACGCACGCTCGAGCGCTTCGGTCGTATCGATGCCTTGCTCAATATCGCGGGAGCGGTCCCCGGCGTGGACGTGCTGCGGATGACCGACGCACAATGGCAGGCGGGCATGGAACTCAAGTTCCACGGCGCGCGGCGCCTGACCATCGCGGCGTGGCAGGCGCTGAAGATATCGCGCGGCGCGGTGGTGTTCACGTCCGGGACGGCGGCCATCACCCCGAAGCCGGCCGCCGCTGCCGTGGGCGCCATCAACGCCGCGATCGAGGCGCTTGCCAAGGCTTTCGCCGAGCGCGGTATCGAGGACGGCGTGCAGGTCAACAGCATCTCCCCCGGCGCGATCATGACCGGGCGCCGGCTCGGCATGCTGGAGAACGCAGCCGCCGCAAAGGGCGTGACCATCGAGCAGGCCAGCGCGGCGTTCCTCGCACAGGCCGGTATTGCGCGCTTCGGTGAGGCGGCCGAGATTGCCGAGGCGATGGCGTTCGCGGTGTCGCCGGCGGCCCGGTGGATGACCGGTACGGTGCTGCGTATCGACGGCGGGGAAGTGAAATCGGTGTAACGATGGACTGGCTGAGCAACCTTCTCGACATCATGCGCGTCAGGGGCCGTCTGGAGGTTCGATGCCTCTACGGCGCGCCATGGCGCGTGAACTACGCGCCCTCGTCGGCCGGGGAAATGCCGTTCCACGTGATCGTGGCCGGCACCGCCATCCTCGAGGACGGCAAGACGCGATACCCCCTCCATGCGGGAGACATCGTGATCCTGTCCCATGGCGACGCGCATTTCCTGCATGACGGAAGCGGCAGGGATCCATTGGCCGTGCGCAAGCGCGATGCCTCCCATATCGTCGTCAGCGAGAATCCTGGCGCGGGCGAACGACTCGATATGCTGTGCGGCCGCTTTATCGTGGACCCCCAGCACGAGCGGCTGGTGCGTCGCTACCTGCCTGCCGTGCTCATCGCCCGGGGTGCCGCGCCGCCCTTGCCCGCACCGACAGCGACCGCCGCGAAAGTCATGGGCCTGGTCGGCCTGATGCGAGACGAGTCGGCCGCCGACGCGCTCGGCGGCATGGCGATGCTCAACGGCCTGTCGTCCGCACTGTTTGCGCTCGCCTTGCGGCTGGCCAGCGAGTCGGAGGCGCCGCCGGCCGGCCTGCTGTCGCTGGTGGGCTATCCGAGGCTGGCGCCTGCCCTGATGGCCATGTTCGACCGTCCGTCCCATCCCTGGACCGCGCCGGCGCTGGCCGCGCGTTGCAACATGTCGCGCGCGACGCTCCTGCGGCATTTCCAGGAAAAGATCGGGCGTTCCCCGAGCGATCTGCTGACCGATATCCGCATGGCGTTGGCCGCGGACACCCTGCGCGCATCGACCGCTTCCACGGAAGCGATTGCCGAGCGCGTCGGCTATCAGTCCGTCGCGGCCTTCCGCCGCGCCTTCAAGGACCACATGGGCGCAACGCCCGCCGAATGGCGCCGCGCGGAAGCGGATCGGAGTAGCGGAGCGGAGTAGCGGAGCGGGAAGTCATTGATACTTTCGAGCATGCCGTCGATCCGCGCGAGCCTTAACCGGCTGGGGGCCGGCAACCATACTGCGTTCACCCTCAACGCAATATGGAGAACGAACATGAACGCCGTTCTGGACAAACTGAACCGATCGGTCCTGCTGAAGAGCGACCTCGACTACCACCTGCTGCGCGCGGCGATGGTGATCATCTTCGCGTGGTTCGGCTACGACAAGTGGTTCGAAGCGGTCATCACCGGACTGCTACCGCTGCTCACGCATGGCCCGATGACGTTCTGGATGATTCCCCTGCTGGGCATCAAGGGCACCAGCATCCTGCTGGGCACCGCGGAATGGACCTTCGGCACGCTGATCTTCCTGGGCTTCTGGAACAAGAAACTCGGCGCGCTGGGCGCACTCGGATCGACCTTCACGTTCATCACGACGGTCACGATCATGCCGTTCGCGCCCGATGCATGGGAGCAAGGCGCGGGCGGTTTTCCCGCCATGACGATCGTGTCGGCCTTTCTGCTGAAAGACCTCGTGCTGCTCGTGGTGTCGGTGTATCTGCTGAAGCAGGACGTGTCGCGCGTGGCGGCCTCGCACGCGGTGTCGGCGAACGGCGCGCGGGCCCGGGCCGGCTGATGCGTCTCCACACGGAACGTCAGCGCGACGTCCGCGGCCTGCCGGCGCTGGCCAGCGGCAGCGTGGCCAGCCGCTCGGTAATCACGTCGCGGATCGGCTGCGGCGCATCGAGCGTGTTCAGCAGCGCGGGCCAGTGCGCATGCGCGAGCGCCACGGCCTCTTTCACCGCGGCCGTGGCGATGCGTTTCGGAACACCGGCCTGTTCCGCGATGCGCTCGTAATCGGCGAGCGTCTCCTGCCGCTGCCGCGCGTCGATCGCCACGTTCTGTCCATAGGACGTGAAGTTCGGCAGCGCGGCCACGCACACGATGTCGTACGCGGGAGACAGCTCGGGCAAGCGGCCGTTGTGATAGATCACCGAGAAGTTCTTGAGATGCGCGTCGCTGTTGCCGATCAGCGTATTGACGGCCTGCCGCAGAAAGAACTGGCGCACGTTCTGCACGCCGCTCGGGCTCAGGCGATAGAGCACGGCCACGAGCCGGACATAGGCATCGGCATTGGCGTACTTGCGGCTAGGCATCCGGCCCAGCATCTGGCAACCGTCCTCGGCGTGGACGCGGCCACCGGGGCCGCGGTCGAAACGATCCACCGCGAGGTAATGTAGCCCGCGACCCGGCAGGCCATCGCCCAGCGACGCCGCGAGGCCGTCGACGTCGATGCTCGACATCGGCAGCACCTGGATCGGCGCGATATTGACGCCCGCCGCCGCGGCCAGCTGCATCGAGACGAACTCGTTGAACACCTGCGCATCGTCGTTCTTCGCCGGTAGCTTGGCGATGATGTCGGACACCTTGCCGTGGGTCGGCAGCGTGTACCGCTCCCCCTTGCGCACGGTGGAAAGCGCGAGCTTGTTCTGCACGCCCGAGACCGATGCCGCGCCCTCCGTCGCGCCTTCCACGACCGCGATCTCGAGATTGTCGGCGCCGCCCGTCACGCCGTAGGTGCGAACGTATTCGGGTAGCGCGCCGATATCGGCCGGCACCACCACGACCGCGCCCGGCAGGTCGTTGCCCGCGGACGCGAGCACGCCGAAATCGTCCTTGTCTTCAGGATTGGCCCGCGTGGCCTCGAGGCGCTGGCGCAGTTCGCCCTCGGGCAGCAGGCCCGCAAAGTAGGGCGGCAGCTCGGCGCCGGTGTTGTAGATCGCCGGGTGGAAGGGGTTGTCGAGGACCTCGGAGGTGGCCGCGCGGCCCGCTTCGGTCGGCACGGTGATGGACAGGCTCAGCGTGGGCCGGTCGGCATCGCCGCGGAAGGCCTCCGACGGGACGAAGCGCGTATTGCCGCCGGCTTCGCACAGGTAGCCGCAGAGCCGGTCGTAAAGCCGGACTTCGAGGAAGCGCGGATGCAGTTCGAAGCTCATTCGGCGGGCTCCCGGCCGGGGCTCAGAAACACGTCGAGCGACGAGCGGGCGGCGCGGTCGGGCCCGGCGCCCTTCCCTTCGAGCACCTGCCGGACCTCCATCAGCCGCTCCCGGGGCACCATCACCCATTCGGCATCCATGGCGGCCGCAAGCGCCTCGAAGGTCGAGGCGCGGCTGTCCTTCTTGCCGCGCAGGATCGCCGACAGATTCTGCGCGGCCATGCCTACCATGCGGCTCAGGTCCGCGATGGTGATGCCCCGCTGGCGTCGCATGGCCTGCGACTGCGAAAGTAATGACATAGCATTCTTTTCCGTGCAAAACGCTTCTATAGTATGTGCCAGCCGTCCAGCGAAGGCAAGGCGAAAAGAAATACTATCGAATACTATTCTGCCGGAAACAATGCTATCGCATTGCCTTATCGGGCCACATAGCCATCCACGACGACCTTGCCGCGCGCCGTGCGGGATTCGAGCGCAGCATGCGCCGCATTGGCATCGTCGAAGCCGAAGGTCCGCGGGTCCATCAGCACGGCCAGCTTGCCCGCTTCCGCGAGCCGCGCCGCCTCCCGCAGGATCTCGCCATGATGCGCACGGCCGCGGCCGGTCAGCAGCGGCAACAGCGTGAAGACGCCCGAGTACGTCGCGGCGCGGAACGACAGCGGCGCCAGCGCGTGCGTGCCCCAGCCCAGGCAGCTGACCACGTGGCCGCCGTAGGTCCGCGCGGCCGCGAACGACGCGTCGAGCACCGCGCCGCCCACCGTGTCGTAGACCACGTCGAAGCCTTCGCCGCCCGTGAACTGCTGCACGTAGTCGGCCACGGTACGCGCCTCGTGGTCGATGAACGTAGCGCCGAATTGCTCGATGACCGCGCGCTGCGAGGCCTTGCCCGTGGCAAACACCTGCGCCCCGGCCGCGCGCGCCAGTTGCACCGCGATATGGCCGACGCCGCCCGCGCCGCCGTGCACGAGCACCTTGTCGGCGGCTTTCACGCGCGCGCGGTCGATCAGTCCCTCCCACGCGGTAATGACGATCAGCGGCAACGCCGCGGCCTCGCGCATCGACAGGCCGGCCGGCTTGTGCGCCAGCCGCGCGGCATCCACGGCCGCGTACTCGGCCAGCGAGCCTTGCACGCCGCCGACGCCGCCCGTCATGCCGAACACCGCATCGCCGGGACGAAACTCGCTCACGCCCTCGCCCAACGCTTCGACCGTGCCGGCCAGATCCAGCCCGAGCACGGCCGGCAACGGCTGCCGCGCATGCGCGGCAGCGCCCGCGCGAATCTTGGTATCGAGCGGATTGACGCCGCTCGCCGCAATGCGCACGAGCACCTGACCCGGTCCCGCGACGGGACGCGGCAACGTGACCCGGCGCAGCGGCGCGCCGGCCTGCTCGACGACAAGCGCCTGCATGGTGATCTCTGACATGTTCGACATCCTCGATGTGGATGACACCATTGTTGGTGCCGGGAGCCGGACCGTAAATCGACGTTACTGCATGCGGGTCATGCGGAATTGTTGAGCGGGCGGGGGGAGAAGCCGCGGAGGGGCGCCGCCTGCAATGGCGTGACGCATGCACTATGCTGAAGCGGCATTCCCCGAATGCCGTTTCGTCACGACAGGAGACCGACAATGCGTACCACCACCCACATTCTCGCTTCGCTCGTGCTGCTTGGCGCGAGTGGACTGGCACTCGCCCACAACTGTCCCAACGAGATGAAGGCCATCGACGCCAAGCTGTCGACCAAGCCGGCGCTCTCGCCGGAGGACCAGGCCAAGGTGACCAAGCTGCGTGCCGAGGGCGAGGCGCAGCACAAGGCCGGCAATCACGATGCTTCGATGAAGTCCCTCGGCGAAGCGAAGAAGATTCTCGGTATCTGAGAACGCAGAGACCGCAGGAACGCTATGCCACGCGCCGCAGCGGCTGGCGCGCGGCGTCGGCGAACAGCGGCGCGGCGCGCTCGGCCGCAAGGCGGATGCGTTCCTGCAGCGCGGGGCTGCCCACTTCGTAGCCATTGAAATCCGCCGTCGACGCATACACGCCGATCGGCAGCGACAGGGCCTGCAGGAAACCGAACAGCGGACGGAACTGGTGCTCGAGCACCAGCGCATGGCGATCGCTGCCGCCGGTCGCGGCCAGCAGCACGGGCTTGTCGATCAGCGCGTTCATGCCGACCAGATCGAACAGATGCTTGAAATGGCCCGGGAACGACCCGCGATACACGGGCGCCGCGGCAATCAGCAGATCCGCCGACTCGATGGCCACCAATTGCGCCTCGATCTCCGCGGGCAACTCGTCGCGCGACAGCGCCGCGCCCAGCGGGCGCGCGATCTCGGCCAGGTCCACGACCTGCGCCTCCACGACAAGGCTTTGCGAAAGTTCGGCCAGCAGGGCCTCGACGAGCACGCGCGTGCGCGACGGTTGATAGGCGCTGCCGTTGACGGCAACGACTTTGAGCGGCTTAGCCACAGATTTCTCCGAATTCGGCATCAAGGTGATCTACCTTAACGCAGCGGGTCGGGCGGATGAACGAAGCAAAACGACTAAGGATAGAAGGCCCGGGTTGTCCACACCGGGCCGCCTGCCTCACTCCTTTTCCGCGATCTTGTGTTCCTCGATCTTCGGCGGGTTTTGCCAGCCGCCGCCCAGCGCCAGGAACAGGTTGATCTGGTCCATGGCCACCTGCGCGTCGGACGCGGCCAGCGTGGCGTCGTTGTTGGCCAGCGTGCGGTCGGCGTCGAGGGATTGCAGGTAGGGCGAGCGGCCCGCCTGCCAGAGCTGGCGGTTCTGCCCTGCGGCAGCCTCCGACTTGTCGCGCGCGGCGCGCAGGGAATCGTTGCGCTCCAGCTCCCGCGTGTACGACGACAGCGCGGTCTGCGTTTCGCGCAGGGCCTTCAGGACCACGCCGTCGAACTTGGCGAGCGAGCCGTCCGCACCGGCTTCCGCGCCATGAATGCGTGCGCGGACGCCGTTCGTCGGCAGGTTCCACGTGATGCCGGGACCCACGCTCCAGTGCGCGGTCTGCGACTGCCCCAGATGTTCGAGGATGCCCGAGAAGCCGGCCGACGCGCCGATGCTGATCGACGGATAGAGGTCGGCCGTGGCCACGCCGATGCGGGCCGTGGCATAGGCGAGTTCGCGCTCGGCCTGACGGACGTCGGGGCGGCGCTTGAGCAGCGCGGCGCCATCGCCGACGGGCAGCGGCTGACGCAGCTTCGGCACGGCGGTACAGGCGACGGCCGACGCGTCGAGCGCGGTGGGCGGCTTGCCGATCATCACGGCCAGGCGATACGCCGCGACTTCCTGCTGGTCCTTGAACCTCGGCAGTGCGGCACGCAATGCCTCGGCCTGCGCCTGCGCGCGCAGCACATCGACGGGCTGGCCGCGACCCGCGTCGGCAAGCCGGCGCGACAGCTTGACCGCATCTTCCTGCAGCGCCAGCTGATGCTCGGCGACATGCAGTTCGTGCGTGGCCGTGCAGCCCTGCACGTACGCGCGCACGGTCTCGGCCACCACGCCGACGCGGGCCTGGTCGAGCGCGGCCTGGCTGGCCTGCGCGTTGGCCAGCGCGGCCTCGTCGGCGCGCGCGAGCTTGCCGAAGAAGTCGATCAGGTACGACACCTGGAAGCCCGTATCGCCGAAATTGAACACCGGCACCTTCTCTTCATGCAGCAGCGGCTCGGCCGCCACCAGTCCGCGGGCCACATCGGCGTGGACCGAGCCCTGCACGAGGTTCTCGGATTCCACCTCGTGATAGAGCGCGATCGCGCGCCGCAGATTGGCCGCGGCCACGCGCAGGTCCGTATTGGCGACGAGCGCCTGCTTCACGAAGTCGTCGATGCGCGGGTCGTCGTAGAGACGCCACCAGTCATCGGGCACCGGCGCGAGGGCGACAGCCGGGCTATCGACATCGAATGGACCGTTGGCTGCCTTGTTGTTGACGACCGCATTCTCGGGCACCTTGTAGTCGGGCCCCACGGTCACGCATGCCGCCAGCATCGACGACAGCACCACCGAGGCCAGGACATGAACGACGGGTTTCACTTCGATACTCCAGTAACGTCAGAGGCCGCGCCTTGAGGCGACTCGGCCTTCTTCTCTTCTCCACGCACCGTGACCGTGACCGTGCGTCCCGCGATCAGGCGGATATCGTCCGGCATCGGGTCGAACACCACGCGCACCGGTACGCGCTGCGCCAGCCGCACCCAGTTGAACGTCGGGTTCACGTTGGGCAGCAGGTTCGCGCCGGTGGTGCGGTCGCGGTCCTCGATACCGGCCGCGATGCTGAGCACGCGGCCATGCAGCACGCGCGACTCGCCCATGACGCGCATATCGACCGGCGAGCCGATATGGATGCCATGAAGCTTGGTTTCCTCGAAATACCCTTCCACGTGGTACGAATTCACATCGACCATCGCCAGCACCGGCCGGCCCGTGGTGGCGTAGTCGCCAAGACGCGGCAGCTTGTCGTTGACGTAGCCATCGACGGGGCTGATCACGCGCGTGCGCTGGAGGTTCAGCCTGGCCACGTTGATCGCGGCTTCGGCCTGCGCAAGGCTGGCTTCCTGCTGCGCCACCCTGGCAAACCCTTCTTCGACGACTTCCTTCGACACCACGTCCGCCAGGGTCTGGCTACGCTTCGCTTCGCGCCGCGACTGCGCCAGCGTGGCGCGAATGGACGCGGCCGTGGCCTGCGCCTGTTGCAGCGCCAGCGCATAGCGATCGGTATCGATCTCGAACAGCACCTCGCCCTGCTTCACGCGCTGGTTGTCCTTGACGTTGACGCGCGTGATCAGCCCCGACACGTCGGGCGCCACCTGCACGATGTCCGCGCGGATATGACCGTCCCGCGTCCAGGGGGCCACCGTGTAGTAGTCCCACAGATGCTTGACGACGACCGCGCCGACCGCGACCACGGCCAACGTGAGCACAACCGGCCCGATGGAAGATATTTTTAGTTTCATGATGAGAACAGCGGCGCAAACGAGGGCGCAAAATAGACCACCCCACCCAGGATGATCACGTAGAGAGCAAGATTGAACAGGGACCTGTGCCACACGAGCCGGTAGAAGCCCACGCGCACGAACACGGCGCGCACCACCGACATGAGCGCGAACGCGACGAGCATCCATAGGAGCAGGACGGGCACGAACACACCGTAGACATTGATTTCACCGGGGGTCATGGCTTTACGGGTATGGGAGCCGGCAATACCGCCGGCGGGAACATCGACACATGCATCTCGACGAGCGCGGACAACGCGATGGGCGAGCGCACCAGCGATTGCGCGCGCGACAGGCGCGTGCAGAGCGCGGGGGGCGGCGCCTCGAGCTTGCCCTTGAGCCGCGCTTCGTAATAGCCGGCGACACTGCGCAACACGCGGCGCACCGCATGCTGCTGGCTCGGTTCGAGATTCGGCAATTCGCGCTGGAGCGCGAGCGTGCTGAGCTCCACACGCACTTCGTTGAAGCCGTCCGAGGACACCTCGCTGGCGCTGGCCGCAAGGCGCGGCACGAGCTGCGACACGCGGTCCAGCATGCGCGCGCGAAACTGCGTGTGTTGCAGCGTCTGCCTGCCCGGATCGCCGTCGTTCGCATGATCGGCGATATCGCGCCAGCTCGCGCGCACCAGCCGGCGCACCGCGGCCTGCGTCCCGAACGGGCGCACCGTCAGCGTCCATAGCAGTGCGAACAGAATGCCTGCGATACCCGCGATATTGCCGTTGAAGAACGTCGTGAAGTTGGCGCTGTACGCGCCCTGGACGCCGATGTCGGTCGCGGTCACCACGCCTAGCGCAAGGCCGATCGGCGCGAAACGCGGCTGCGCGATCAGCAGCCCGATGCCAAGGAACGGAATCGCGAAAGAGATCACGAGCAGTTCGTAGTTCTGGGCGATGGGCAGCACCGCGAACAGCAGCACCATCGCCATCACCACCGCGGCGACGTTCGCGTTGAAGAAGCTCTGAATCATCGGCGCGGGCTCATCGGCCGCCGCGAAGAAGCAGCATGCCACCGCGCCGAGCGCCACGGCGCCCGCGCCATCGGACCAGCCGCTCCAGATCCAGATCATCCCCATCAGGAAGATGCCGAGCGCGATCGTGCCCGTGGAAAACAACAGCATGCCGTGGTCGTAGTGGCGCGCGCCGCCCACTTCCCAGCGGCGGAACGCGGGCACCCAGCCGGCCATCGGTTCATAGGCGCCCTTGTCGCGGCGGCAGATCGCATTGCGCAGCGACACGCAGTCCTGCCACAGGGCGACCATCTGCTGGAGGCGATCGGTCGCGGCGGTCAGCATCGCGGCGTCCCAGTTGTCGGCGTCGCGCGGATCGACCGCGTCGGGCGCGGATGCCGGTTGCACGGCGGTCGTATCGGCGGGGATGGCCGCTGCCTGATCGGCCGCCACGGCGGCCCGCCTGCCCGCGGACAGGTCACCGGACCGGTCGCCGGACAGGTCGCCAGACAGGTCACCGATCGTCGGTGCCGGCGCGGGCGCACCGGCCTGAATCCAGTCCGACACCGCGCGCATGCGCGCGGCCAGCGCTTCCGGCACGCCGCGATGCGCCTGCATCGACTCGACGATCGCGGCCAGCGACGACAGCACGGGCAGCAGCATCGTCATGCGGCCGCGCAGTTCGCGCGCCGCGCGCACGCGGCCGGCCGAGTCGGTGTCATAGGACAGCTGGCTGATCAACTGGTCGAGCGCAAGGATGTCGGCGGCAAGCTTGTGCCGGCTCTTGTGGCGCGTGGCGCGTGCCTGCGGGTTAGCGGAGAGCATATCGGTCGCCCACACCGCGGCATCGGTCATCCACTGCCGCGTGCGATCGCCGAGCACGGCCGTCACGCTGGTCGGGAACAGCACCGCGCCGACGACGCTCGCGCAGACGATACCGATGCAGATTTCCTCGGAACGCGCGATGGCCACGTCGAAGATACCGGACGGATTGTCGACGGTCGGCAGCGCGATAAGCGCCAGCGTATAGGCCGCGAGCATGAAGACATAGCTGCGCGGCGTGCGATCCATGAGCGCGAGATACAGCAACGCGCCCGCCCACAGCGATACCACCGCCATCAGCAGCGGCGGCGCATTGACGAGCATCGGCACGAACGCTACCGCCGCGGCCGCGCCGATCAGCGTGCCGAGCACGCGGTACAGCGCCTTCGAACGCGTGGCGCCGGTCAGCGGATGCGCGACGACGTAGACGGTCGCCATCGCCCAGTACGGACGCGGCAATCCCATATAGAGCGCAATCCAGAGCGCGAGCATCGAGGCGATGAACGCCTTGACGGAGAACAGCCAGTCGCGCGCGGAAGGCCAGTTCGGCATGACGCTCAGGCCTCCGCCTTGCCCGTGCCGCCGGCCGCCGCCGCTGCGCGTGCAAGGGCCTCGAGCACGCGCAGCGTCGCGGCCATGTCTTCGGCGCTGATGTCCGCGAAGACCTCGGCGCGCAGGTTGCGCAGGGCTTCCTCGATCTCGATGGCGGCGGCGTCGCCCGCTTCCGTGAGCGAGAGGCTGTTGGCACGGCGATCGTGCGGATCGACCTCGCGCCTGGCCAGCCCCGCCGCGCAGAGCTGATCCACGAGCCGCACGAGGGTGGCCCCCTCGACGCCCACGTAGTCGGCCAGCGTCACCTGCCGGACGCCACCGCCGAGGCGGCGAATAAACAGGAGCGGCGCGGCCGCGGCCGCCGACACGCTGTGATGGGCCAGCGCGTGGTGGCTGATCTGTCGCCATTGTCGGCCGGCCAGCATGAGCTGTCCGGTGAAGGCGAAGCGAAGGGCGTCTATCTGTTTCATGGGCAGAATGATAGGCGCAACATTATTAGAATGCAAACTATTTCATATGGAATAGTTTGAATGCATATAGATCGATGGTTCGCCTGACGATGCATTTTGGGCGCACAAACGCCTGTCCGCGAAACACAGATGCCGAAAAAAAGGGCGGCTACAGTGGCCGCCCTTTCAGGTTAGTCAAATCGCGGGAACTACGTCCGCAAGCTGCGCAGCATGTCCTCGACCATCGCATCCAGACTGAATTCCGGCTGCCAGCCCCAGTCCGCGCGCGCCGCGCTGTCGTCGATCGAGTCGGGCCAGCCCGAGGCGATCGCCTGCCGGTAATCGGGCGCGTAGCGGATCTCGAAGCCCGGCTCGCGCGCCTGGATGGCGGCCGCGATCTCGGCGGGCGTGAAGCTCATGCCAGCGAGGTTGTAGCTGCCGCGCTCGCGCACGGCCTCGCGCGGCGCCTCCATGAGTTCCAGCGTGGCACGGATGGCGTCGGGCATATACATCATCGGCAGGCGCGCATCGGGCTCCAGGAAGCACGTGTACGGCTCGCCCTTGACCGCCGAATGGAAGATATCGACGGCGTAGTCCGTGGTACCGCCGCCGGGTGGCGTCTTGTGGGAGATCAGGCCCGGGTAGCGCACGCTGCGGACATCGACGCCGTGGTTCTCGAAATACCAGCGGCACCACCCTTCCCCGGCCAGCTTGGAGATGCCGTACACGGTCGTCGGCTCCATCACGGTCTTCTGCGGCGTGTCGACCGCGGGCGTGGTTGGGCCGAACGCGGCGATGGAACTGGGCCAGAACACGCGCTCGATGCCATGCTGGCGCGCCAGCTCCAGCACGTTCAGCAGCCCGTTCATATTGAGGTTCCACGCCCACTGCGGCGCCTTCTCCCCCGTGGCCGACAGCGCCGCCGCGAGCAGGTAGATCTGCGTGATGCCGTGGCGCTCGACCACCGTGAGCAGCTCGCCCCGGTCGGTCACGTTGAGCATCTCGTGCGTCAGATGGAGATGGCGGCCCGTGGGCACCACGTCCGAGGTAATCACGTTCTCACGGCCATGGCGTTCCGCCAGCGCGGTCGCCAGTTCGGAACCGAGCTGCCCGTTCGCGCCGATGATCAGGATCCTGGGTGGAACATTCGGCATCAGATCAGCTCCAGCTCGCGTCCGGCTTGCGCAAACGCGTCGAGCGCGCGCTGCAGCGTGGCCTCGTCATGGCTGGCGCTCATCTGCACGCGAATGCGCGCCTGGCCCCGCGGCACCACCGGGAAGAAGAAGCCGACCACGTACACGCCCAGTTCCAGCAGCCGCTGGGCCAGCGCCTGCGCGCGTTCCGCGTCGTACACCATGATCGGGATGATCGGATGGTCGCCAGGCTTGATATCGAACCCGAGCTTGCCGAGGCCCGCGCGGAAGAACGCGGTATTGCGTTCGAGCCGGTCGCGCAGCTCGGTGCTCGCTTCCAGGATGTCGAGCACCTTCAGGCTGCCGCCCACGATCGCCGGCGCCACGGTATTGGAGAACAGATAGGGCCGCGAACGCTGCCGCAGCAACTCCACGACTTCCCGCCGGCCGCTGGTGAAGCCGCCCGACGCGCCGCCCAGCGCCTTGCCCAGCGTGCCCGTGATGATGTCGATCTTGCCAAAGACGCCGCGCGCCTCGTGCGTGCCGCGCCCGCGTGCGCCCATGAAGCCGCTGGCATGGCATTCGTCGATGCCGAGCAGCGCGCCATACTCGTCGCAGATCGCGCGGATCTCGTCGAGCCGTGCCACCGTGCCGTCCATCGAGAACACGCCGTCCGTGAACACGAGCTTGTGCCGCGCGCCGTCGGCCGCCGCCTGCGCGAGTTGCGTGCGCAGGTCGTCGAGGTCGTTATGGTCGTAGCGATAGCGGCGCGCCTTCGACAGCCGGATGCCGTCGATGATCGACGCATGGTTCAGCGCGTCGCTGATAACGGCGTCTTCCGCGCCGAGCAGGGTCTCGAACAGCCCGCCATTGGCATCGAACGCCGAACCGTAAAGGATCGTGTCTTCGGTGCCCAGAAAGCGCGCAAGCCGCGCCTCCAGTTCCTTGTGCACATCCTGCGTGCCGCAGATAAAGCGCACCGAACTCATCCCGTACCCATGCGTGCGCAGTGCTTCGTGTGCCGCTTCCAGCACGCGCGGGTCGGACGACAGGCCCAGATAGTTGTTCGCGCACAGGTTGATGACCTCGCGCTGGTCGGCGGTGCGCACGACGGCGCCCTGCGGCGTGGCGATGATGCGCTCGGACTTGTAGAGTCCCGCCTCGCGGATGGCGTCCAGTTCCGCGCGGACGGACGCGTAGAAAGCCTCTGCACTCGACATGCGCTGACTCCCGGTGGTAGTGTCTGGGTCACTCGATCGATAAATCGAACGAGTTTCATATAACGAACAATTCGTGCACTATACAGAACGAAAAGTGGCCGCGCAACCTCCCCAGCTTCCCCCCTCCGCCTCATCCGACGGCCCGCCGGCAGTCGGCACCGCGCTGCAGTCGCTACGCCAGAGCCAGCAGTTGTCGCTGGACGAGCTGTCGCGCCGCGCCGGTGTCTCCAAGTCTATGCTGTCGCAGATCGAACGGAACCTCGCCAACCCGACCGTGGCTGTGTTGTGGCGGCTGGCCAATGCGCTGGGCGTGAGCCTCACGGATTTTCTGGAGAACGGCGGCGCGGAACGCCCCGCACCGGCGATCGCCGTGGTGCAGCAGCATGCGATTCCGGCGCTCAAGAGCCCGGACACCCGCTGCGAATTGCGGATTCTCGGCCCGATCGAGCTGGCCGGACGTTTCGAATGGTATGAACTGACGATCCAGCCCGGAGGCGTGCTGGCATCGGACCCGCATGAGGCGGGCACGCAGGAGCACCTGTCGGTGCTGTCGGGCGCGATGACGGTGCGCGCCGGCGACGACGAGAAGAAGCTGCGGCATGGGGAAACGGCGCGCTACGGCGCCGACCTGCCCCATGCGATTTCGAACCCGGGCAAGACCGTGGCGACGGCCATGCTCGTGGTCATGCATCCCGCCTGAGTCGCTACATTTCGTCGATGGCCGTGGATACGGCCGGCTTGCCCGCGCTCTGCTCGAGCGAGAACCGGTCGCGCGTCGTCACGTAGAAGCTCGCGCCGAACCGTCCGACCGGGAAATAGTCCTGCAGCCGCACGCGCCACGTCTCGGTATCGATCAGCCCTTCGCGCGCATGCAGCCGCAGCACGCGGCCGATGAAGATCTGGCGGCTTTCGGTCGCCAGCGTTTCCCATAGCCGGCATTCGAATGCCACCGGTGCCTCGGCGATACGCGGGGGCGCCACCGCCGTGCTCGGCGCGGCCGTCAGGCCCACGTGCGCCAGCTCGCTCACGTGCGGGGGCAGGCGTTCGCCGCAGCGATGCATCTTTTCCGCCATCGGCTCGTCGCTCAGGTGCACGACGAACTCGCCCGTGCGCTCGATATTGGCGGCCGTATCCTTCTGCGCGCCATCGCCGAGCCGGTTGACGCTGATCATCACGATCGGCGGTTCCTCGCCCAGCATGTTGAACATCGAGAACGGCGCCGCGTTGGCGGTGCCGTCGGGGCCGAGCGTCGTCACGAGCGCGATCGGCCGCGGCACGATCAGGCTCGCCATGAGCTTGTAGCGCTGGTATTCGGTAATGGCTTCGAAATCGACTTCCATATCAGCCTCCGAGTCCGAGCATCTGCGCGAGCGATTTCTCGCCCTGCATGCGCGACGTCTCGATGCGCTGCTCGAGGTCGTTCAGGTGCGCCTCCATGAGCGCCACCGCGCCGGCCGCGTCGCGCGCCTCGATGCATGCCACGATCGCCGCATGCTCGTCATGCTCGCACGGCGCGTGTCCCGGCGGCTCGTACAGGCCCACGATGAGCGAGCAGCGCGAGACCAGTTCGGTCAGGTAGCGCTGCAACACGGGATTGCGCGCGAGCGCGGCAATGCGCAGATGAAAACCGCTGGCCAGCCGCGCCCACGACGGCTGGTCGAAGCGATGCATCGCATCGTGTTCCTCGTCCAGCTGCCGGCGCAGGTCGCGCAGGTCGGCGGCCGTCACGCGCTGGACCGCCAGTTCCACGAGCACGCGCTCCAGCGCGCGGCGCGCCTCGAAGATCTGGCTCGTTTCCTCGGGCGTCGGCTCGGCGATGACCGCGCCGCGGTTCGGACGCAACGCGACGATGCCGTCGTGCGCAAGCTTCTCCAGCACGCGCCGCACCACCGCGCGGCCCACGCCGAACAGCTGGCACAGTTCGGGTTCGGGCAGCTTGGTGCCCGGCGTCAGGCGATGGTTGAGCACGCCGTCGAACACGGCGCGATAGATGCGGGCGTCGACGCTGCCCTCGTCGTTGCTCTCGCCGCCATCGCCCACGTCCTCATCGGACGGGTCCGGCTTGCTGGCGGACTTGTTGGCAGGCTTGACGGCGGGACCCAGCGAGGCTTTGGCAGGCATGGAAGGCATCGGGAAAATATTCGCCATGATATTAGCGTGAAGCCGCGAGCGCAGTCTGCGCGCGGGCCAGCGGATACTGCTGGTCCATGACGTCGCAGATCGCGCCCGGCGTGGTGAACCACACCTCCCCCTGCGCGCGGCGGGCGGCGATATGCGCGAGCGCGCGGCGCAGGTGCCGCAGCCGATAGGGCTGCCCCACCAGATAGGGATGCAGCGCGATGCCCATCACGAGCGGCTGCGGATGCTGCGGATGATTCGCCTGCATCAGCATCTCGTCGAACTGGTCGATGATCATGTCGGCGAACGCGGCCGCGTCCATTTGCCGCGCGATGATCATCGGAATGTCGTTGAGCTCCTGCGGATACGGAATCGACCACAGCGGGCCGCCACGCGTCTCCATCCGGATGGGCCGGTCGTCGTGGGCCCAGTTCAGCGTATAGCGATAGCCGGTCTCGGCGAGCAGGTCGGGCGTCTGCAGCGTCTCCGAGATCCACGGCGACAGCCAGCCCGCCGGCGCCACGCCCGCCTGCGCGCGGATGCGCGCGCGGCAATGCTCGAGCAGCGCGCGCTCGCCCGCCTCGTCGAACTCGCTCTGGCGGTGCGCGTTCGTGTGGCCATGGCCGATCAGCTCGTCCCCGCGCGCGACGCAGGCATCGATGACCTCGGGGCAATGGTCGTAGAGCGCGGTGTTGAGCAGCACGCCGGCGGGCATCTCCAGCTGGTCGAACAACTCCAGGCACCGCCATACCCCGACGCGGTTGCCGTATTCGCGCCAGCTGTAGTTGAGCACGTCCGGCTGCGGCGAGACGGGCCCGAGATTGGCGCCGAGGCCCTCGCCGAACGCGAAGTGCTCGATGTTGAAGCCGAGGTACACGGCGAGGTTCGCGCCGTTGGGCCAGCGAAAGCGGTCCACGTCGGTGATGGGCCGGTACGGAAAACGGCCGTGCGTGCGGAGCGGGCCAAACGAGGGGCCGAAAGTCGGACTGGAGGGATGCGTCATGGACGGATTGCCTTGTTTATCTGGGGAATGTCGCATTCGGAGGCATGGGCCGCCCCGTTCTGGCTCATCGCGCACCAGCAACGTGCGCGCAATCGGGGCAAATCTTCGTATGCAACAGATCGTACGGATCGTTCGCAAAAACCAAGCCAGATCGTCTACACGTTGATGCTGTTGGTGTTTGCGGCTTATGCACGGTTTTGCAGACGTGTGTGGCATGGCTCTTGCAATCGGAGGGCTCGCTAACCGATTGCCCATCCATCGTCCCCCGGAGATCACCATGTCCCAACTTCAACGCCCGGCCCGCCGCGCCATGCTCACGGTCGCCGCAGCCGCCTGCGTGCTCTGCGCCCTGCCCGCCCACGCCGCCGACACGATCAAGATCGGCCTGATCACCGCGCTCTCGGGCCAGTCCGCCCGCGCCGGCGAAGCGCTGACCCGTGGCATGACGATCGCCATCGACGAGATCAACGCCAAGGGCGGCCTGCTCGGCGGCCGCAAGCTCGAACTCGTGCGCCGCGACGACGAAGGCAACCCCGCCAAGGGCGTGCTGGCCGCGCGCGAGCTGATCTACAAGGAGAAGGTGGCGGTGCTGTTCGGCGGCCTCGATACGCCGGTCTCGATGGCCATCGTGCCCAT
Source organism: Cupriavidus pauculus (assembly GCF_008693385.1). Taxonomy (NCBI): domain Bacteria; kingdom Pseudomonadati; phylum Pseudomonadota; class Betaproteobacteria; order Burkholderiales; family Burkholderiaceae; genus Cupriavidus; species Cupriavidus pauculus. Next base: position 2,769,543 of record NZ_CP044067.1, on the reverse strand, counting down.
CGCGAACCAGGAGAAGGTGCCGTTCGTGGGCCCGTGGGCCGCGGGCACGCCGATCACGCACAACGGCGCGAATCCGAACTACGTGTTCCGCGTGTCGGCCGTGGATGAAGTCGTGGACAAGGCCATGCTCCAGTACGCGCAGAAGGCGTTCGGCGCCAGCAAGGTGGGCCTGATCCTTGTGAACAACCCGTGGGGCGAGTCGAACGAGAAAGGCATCGTCGCCGCGCTGACGGCCAAGGGCATGAAGCCGGCCGGCATCGAGAAGTTCGAGGCGAACGACGTGGACGTGGTGCCGCAGCTGGGCCGCCTGAAGGCCGCGGGTGCCGATGTGCTGCTGATGGTCGGCAACGTGGGCCCGTCCGCGCAGGTGGTCAAGTCGCTCGACCGCATGGGCTGGAAGGTGCCGGTGGTATCGCACTGGGGTCCGGCCGGCGGCCGCTTCACCGAACTCGCGGGTCCCAACGCGAAGAATGTCCACTTCGTGCAGACATACAGCTTCTTCGGCCAGCAGACGCCGGTCAGCACGCGGGTGGTCAACGCGCTCAAGGCCAAGTACAGCGACGTCAAGGGTCCGGACGACATCACGCCGGCCGTCGGTGTGGCCAACGCCTACGACGCCATGCAGCTGGCCGGGCTCGCCATCGCGCAGGCCGGCAGCACCAAGGGCGATGCGATTCGCGAGGGCTTCTACAAGATCGACCGTTACGAAGGCCTGATCAAGACCTACGTCAAGCCGTTCAACGCGCAGACGCATGACGCGCTGAGCGAGAACGACTACGTGTGGGCGCAGTTCATCGACAACCGCATCGTTCCGGTCGGCAGCACGAAGTAATCGGCATCACCGAAGTTATCAAGGATTCACCATGCTTTGGATTTCCGCGCTGATCAGCGGGCTGGGCCTGGGCAGCATGTACGGGCTCATGGCACTCGGCTTCCACATTACCTACGCGGTCTCCGCGACGGTCAACTTCGCGCAGGGCAGCTCGATGATGCTCGGCGCGGTGCTGACCTACACTTTCGCGCAGACGCTGGGCTGGCCGATGCCGCTCGCGATCGTGCTCGCACTGGCACTGTGCGCGCTCTATGGCCTCGCCGTCGAGTTCCTCGCGGTGCGGCCGTTCGCGAGCCGCGGATCCAATGCATGGCTGATGGCCACGGTCGCGCTCGGCATCGTGCTCGACAACGTGGTGATGCTCTGGTTCGGCACCGAGCCGCGCAGCCTGCCGTCGCCGCTGGCGATGTCGTCGCTGCAGCTCGGCGACACGGGCGTCGGCGTCTATCCGCTGCAGCTCGTGATTCCCGTCGTGGGCCTCGCGCTCGCGGCCGTGCTGCACTACGTGCTGCGCCGCTCGCGCTGGGGCGTGGCAATGCTGGCCGTGGTGCAGAACCGCGACGCCGCGCGCCTGATGGGCATTCCCATTCGCCGCACCATCGCCGTGGCCTTCGCGCTGTCGACGCTGCTGGCCGGCGTGGCCGGCGTGCTCATCGCGCCGCTGTTCAACGTGCAGGCCGACATGGGCACCGTGTTCGGTCTCAAGGCATTTGCCGTGGCGATTCTCGGCGGTCTGTCGAGCGCCTGGGGCGTGATGATCGCGGGCCTGATCTTCGGCGTCGCGGAAGCGCTCGTCACCGCCTCCCTCGGCTCCAGCTACACGCAGATCATCACGTTCGCGCTGGTGATCGCGCTGCTCGCCCTGCGCCCCGATGGCCTGTTCGGCCGCGCGGAGGTTCGCAAGGTATGAACTCGCCCGCTTCCCAATCGATGACGTCTTCTTCCGCTGTGACTGGCTCCCAGTCCATCGTTTCCGCGCCGCTCAGGGCGCCGCTGCTCGGCCTCGGCTCGGCATGGCAGATCGGCGCCGTGTGCGCGTCGCTGCTGGCCGCGGCGGCGCTCGCCCTCACGCTCAACGGGTACTTCGTCTTCGTCATTGCCGGCGTGGCCATGCTCGCGCTGTGCGGCGTGGGCCTGAACCTGCTGCTGGGCCTGACCGGGCAGGTGTCGTTCGGCCACGTCGGGTTCTATGCGATCGGCGCCTATACGGTCGCGATTCTCACGGGGCAGTTCGGCTGGTCGTTCTGGGCCGCGTGGCCCGTGGCCACGCTGCTCGCCGCCGTGCTGGGCGCCCTGCTCGCGCTGCCCGCGCTGCGCGTGAAGGGACCGGGCCTCGCCATGGTCACCATCGCGTTCGGCTTTATCGTCGAGCACGGCGCGGTCGAATGGCGCGCCATTACCGGCGGCCAGAACGGCCTGATGGGCATTGCGCAGCCGATGCTGCCCGGCGTCGAGGGCGGCGAACGTGCGATCGCCCTCATCGCCATCGTCGCGCTCGGCATCGCCGTCGCCGGCTATGCGCGCATCTCGCGCGGCAGCTGGGGCGCGGCGATGCGCGCGGTGCGCGACAGCGAAACCGCCGCCGCGTCCATCGGCATCGACCCGCTCGTGGTCAAGACCGTCGGCTTTGCGTGCTCGGCCGCGCTGGCGGGCCTTGCCGGCGGCCTGTTCGCGCCGCTGCAGGGGATGATCACGCCGGGCATGTTCTCGTTCCTGCAATCGATCCTGTTCGTGCTGGTCGTGATGATCGGCGGCGCGGGCACGGTGGCCGGGCCGCTCGTGGGTGCCGTGGTCGTCGGCCTGCTGCCCGAGATGCTGTCGAGCCTCGAGAATCTGCGGCTGCTGTGTTTCGGCCTGCTGCTGCTCGTGGTGCTGTGGGTGGCGCCGAGCGGCATCGTGGGCGTGGTGGTCGATATCTTCCGCCGCTTCCGTGCGCCGGGCGCGCAGGCGGGCCCACATGCGGAGGGCCGCCATGCGGGCGATACCGTCTCGCTGCCCGCGCGCGCGCCCGAGTCGCGCCGCGGCCTGTCGGCGCTGGGCCTGTCGATGGTGTTCGGCGGCGTGCGCGCGGTGGACAGCCTCTCGTTCGAGCTGCCGGCCGCCAGCGTCACGAGCCTGATCGGCCCGAACGGCGCCGGCAAATCGACGGTGCTCAACATGCTGTCGGGCTACTACCGTCCGCGCGAAGGCGGCCGCCGCCTCGGCGCGGCGCCGCTCGCCTCGCGCGGCGCGTGCCATAGCGCGCGCCAGGGTATCGCGCGCACCTACCAGACCACGCAGCTGTTCGCGGGCATGAGCGCGCTCGACAACGTTGCCATCGCGCTCGCGGGCGGCCGCCTGGGCACGCTGTTCGGCATCGCGCGCTTTACCGCGCCGGCCGTGCGCGAGCAGGCGCGCGCGCTGTTGCGGGCGTGCGGTTATGCGGGCGACCCCGACACGAGCGCGGCCGATCTCGCGCACGTCGATCGCCGCCTCGTGGAGATTGCCCGCGCGCTGGCCACGCAGCCGTCGGTGCTGCTGCTCGACGAACCCGCGGCCGGTCTCTCGCGCGAGGACAAGGCCACGCTCGGCGCGCTGCTGCGCCGCATCGCGGACAGCGGTGTGGCGGTGGGCCTCGTCGAACACGATATGTCGCTCGTGATGGATGTCTCCGACGGCATCGTCGTGATCGATGCGGGCCAGCGGCTCGCGATGGGCACGCCGGTCGAGATTCGCAACGATCCGTCCGTGCGGCGCGCGTATCTGGGCGAAGCGTCCGCGACGCCCGTGCGCTCGCGCTCCCGTAGCGCCGCCGCGGACCAGCTTCCACCCGAGGTGCTCGGCGTGAGCGCGCTGCGCGCGGGCTACGGAGCGGCGCCCGTGCTGCACGACGTCGATCTGCAGGTGCGCGAGGGCGAGATGGTCGCGCTGCTCGGCGCCAATGGCGCGGGCAAGTCCACGCTGATGCGCGCGCTCGCGGGCCTGCATCGGCCCGTGAGCGGGGGCATCACGTTCGACGGCACCGATCTCTCGCGTCTCGATGCCGCGCGCATCGCGGAAATGGGCGTGGTGCTCGTGCCCGAAGGCCGCCAGGTCTTCCCCGAACTCTCGGTGCTCGACAACCTGCGCCTCGGCGCATTTCCGTCGGGCCGCATCTCGCGCGCCGAGATGATGCAGCGCGTGGAGTCGATGTTCGCGCGGTGGCCGCGCCTGCGCGAGCGCCAGCACCAGCGTGCAGGCCTGCTGTCCGGCGGCGAGCAGCAGATGCTGGCCGTGGCGCGCGGACTGATGTCGCGCCCCACGGTGATGCTGCTCGACGAGCCCTCGCTGGGCCTCGCGCCGAAGGTCATCGACGAACTGTTCGCGTCGCTGGACACGCTGCGCGAGTCGTCGATGACGATCCTGCTCGTCGACCAGATGGCGGCGCTCGCGCTGTCGCTGGCCGATCGCGCCTACGTACTGGAAGAAGGCCGCGTGGTTGCGAGCGGTCCCGCCGAGGCGCTGGCGAAAGATCCGGCGCTCGTACAGGCTTATCTCGGAGGCCACGACGCATGACAGGCACGCTCGCTCACTCCACCCGGGGCATGGTCACGAGCCCGCACGCGCTGGCGAGCGAAGCCGGCGCGGCGATCCTGCGCGCCGGTGGCAATGCCATCGAGGCGGCCATCGCGATGGGCGCGACGCTGGCCGTCACCTATCCGCATTTCACGGGACTCGGCGGCGATGCGTTCTGGATCGTCAGCGATCGTGACGGCAATGTGCAGGGGCTCTCCGGTATCGGACAGGCCGCGATGACGCCCCCCGCCTATGACGGCGCGATTCCCGTGCGCGGGCCCGGCTCCGCGCTGACCACGGCAGCCACCGTCGATACGTGGGATCGCGCGTTTGCGCTGAGCCGCGATCGCTGGGGCGGCAAGCTCGCGTGGCCGCGGCTGTTCGAGGCCGCGATCGCGCATGCGGATGCGGGATTTCCGGTCACGCCGTCCCAACGCTTCTGGCAGGACTTCCGCGCCGGGGAGCTGCGCGCGCATCCGGAGCAATGGCCCGGTTTCGCGGCAACGTTCATGCCGGACGGACGCATGCCCGAAGTCGGCGAAACGCTGCGGCAGCCGGCGCTTGCGCGCAGCCTCGCGCGCATTGCCACGCATGGCGCGCGCGAGTTCTACGAAGGCCAGCTTGCCGAGCGCATCGTCGCGGGGCTGCAGGCCGCGGGGTCGCCGCTGACGATGGCAGATCTTGCCGCGACGCGCGCGCGTGAAGAAGCGCCATTGCGCGTACCGTACCGCGGGGGCGAGCTGCTGAGCCTCGCGCCGCCCACGCAGGGCATTACCACGCTGCAGATCATGGGTATTCTCGACCGGTTCGATGTCGCGAGCGTGACCGAGGGCAGCGCCGATTACTACCATCTGCTCGTGGAGGCCGTGAAACAGGCATTTATCGAACGCAACCGGTATGTCGCGGACCCCGAGTTCGCCGACGTTCCCGTTGCGGCGATGCTCTCGCGCGAACGGCTCGATACGCTGGCCGCGCGCGTGGACCGCGCGCGGGCGCTGCCGTGGCCGCATGTGTATCAGCATGGCGATACGGTCTATCTGGCGGCGGCCGATAGCGAGGGACGCTGCGTGAGCGTGTTGCAGACCGTGTATTTCGACTGGGGCAGCGGTGTCGTGGCGGGCGACACCGGTATCCTGTGGCACAACCGGGGCGCGGCCTTCAGTCTCGCGCCCGGTCATCACAATGCGCTCGCGCCGGGCAAGCGGCCGTTTCACACGCTCAATCCGGGGATGTATCTCAAGCAGGGGCGGCCGTGCCTGCTCTATGGCACGCAAGGTGCGGACGGACAGCCGCAGACGCTGTCCACGGTGCTCACGCGGCTGATCGACCATGGCATGAATCCGCTGCAGGCGCTCTCGCAGCCACGGTTCCTGCTGGGGCGGACGTTCTCCGATACGCGCGATACGCTCAAGCTCGAGGCAGACGCGGGTGACGGCGTGATGACGGCATTGACGCGCCTGGGCCATGAAATCAGCCCGATTGCCGCGCAAAGTCCGCTTGCCGGACATCCTGGCGTCATAGCGATCACGCACGATGACTATCGGCTGGCCGGCGCGCACGATCCGCGCAGCGATGGGCTGGCCATCGGTCTCTGAGAGGCACAGAAACTTTTCGCAGATCTTTATGCAAAGGCCCTGCGTTTTGTAGCGGTTTTGTACTTCTCCGGAACCCCGGGGGGATGCCCTCGTCAAAGCAATGACTGCTGAATGCGGCCATCATGCGCCGCAGCATGCCGCCACTCGAAAGACGCTCTCATTCTGGAAGCGTCGCCGCGTCCCCAGCAAACCGCTCCCCTCTCGCCAAGGAGAACACTGTGCTGAGCCCACATGAACTTGCCACGCTGATGTTGATCGGCAGTGGCCCGCATACTCGTACCGATACGACACCGGACCATCCCGAGATCGATCCGGTCGATCTCGACGCGTTGATCGCGCGACAACTGGTCAGCATCGAATCCTCGGAGGATCGATCGCTGCCCCAGATCACCGACCACGGCCGCTCGATGCTGAAGGCCGTCGGCCGCGACTGCTGAACCCGACCTGTTGACCACAACCGGCTGGCAATCCGACATCCCGGCCCGGCTCGACCGGCTGCCATGGTCTCCATGGCACTGGCGCGTCGCGATCGCCCTTGGCATCGCATGGGTACTCGATGGGCTGGAGGTCACGCTGGTCGGCTCCGTGGGAGCCGTGCTCGAGCGCTCCGATACGCTGGCGCTCACTGCCGCGCAGGTAGGCTGGAGCGGCTCGCTCTACATTCTCGGCGCCGTCACCGGTGCCCTCGTTTTCGGCCGCATGGCCGACCGCCTCGGCCGCAAACGGCTGTTTCTCGCGACGTTGTTCGTCTATATGGGCGCGACGCTGGCCACGGCGTTCTCCCCCGATTTCGCGTTTTTCGCCGTTTGCCGGTTTCTCACGGGGCTTGGCATCGGCGGCGAATATGCGGCCATCAATTCCGCGATCGACGAACTGATTCCCGCGCGCGTGCGCGGCCGCGTGAATCTTGCGATCAATGGCAGCTTCTGGCTCGGTGCCGCGCTCGGCGCGGGCTTGAGCCTCGTGGTGCTGGACCCGCGCGTGCTGGGCCCCGTGTGGGGCTGGCGCGCGTGCTTCGCGCTCGGCGCGGTGCTCGCGGTGGCCATCGTGCTGATTCGACGGCATGTGCCCGAGAGCCCCCGATGGCTCGCCACGCATGGGCGGCACGAGGAAGCCGAACGGATCATCGCGCAGATCGAGGCCGAGGTGACGCGACAGCGCGGGCCGCTCGCGGACGTGCCCGCCACGCATGCGAAGGTCGCCTACGCGGGCCGGCCGTCGCCGTCGCTGCGCGAAGTGGTCGGCATCCTGCTGAAACGCTATCGCACGCGCAGCGTGGTGACGTTCGTGCTGATGGTGTCGCAGGCATTCTTCTACAACGCGATCTTCTTTACCTACGCCCTCGTCCTCACGCGCTTCGAAGGCGTGGCCGAGGAACGCGTGGCGCTCTACCTGTTCCCGTTCGCGCTGGGCAACGCCGCGGGTCCGCTTATCCTCGGCCCGCTGTTCGACCGCATCGGCCGGCGCAAGATGATTGCGCTGACCTACTGCCTGTCGGGCGCGGGCCTCGCCGCAACGGGCTATGCGTTCATGCACGGCATGCTCGACGCGAGGTCCCTCGCGCTCTGCTGGTCCGGCGTCTTCTTCCTCGCCTCGGCGGCCGCGAGCTCGGCCTATCTCACCGCGAGCGAAGTGTTCCCACTGGAAATGCGCGCGCTCGCCATCTCCATCTTCTATGCGGTGGGCACGGGCACGGGCGGTTTCATCGCACCGGTGCTGTTCGGCACCCTGATCGAAACGGGCAGCCGCGACGCGGTGGCAGCGGGCTACGGCATCGGCGCGCTACTGGTCATCGTGGCGGGGCTGCTGGCATTGCGATACGGCGTCGATGCCGAACGCCGATCGCTCGAGGACATCGCGCCGCCGTTGGGCGTGGACGCCTAGCTCAGCCCATCCAGCACGATATGCTGCCCGTGCATCGCCTGCGCGCCTTCGGAAGCGAGGAAGGCGATGGTTCTGGCGGCGGTGCCGGTCGAGACCCAGCGGGCGGGGTCCGATGACGGCATGCCGTTGCGGTTGGCCGGGGTGTCGAGGATGCTCGGGGCGATGCTGTTGACGTTGATACCGGCGTCCCGGACTTCGCGGGACAGGCTTTCGACGAGGCGCTGCAGGGCGCTCTTGGACGCGATATAGGCCCCCATCGTGGCGGCACCTGCCGAGGCGGCACGCGCGGTGACCGCGATGACCTTGCCGCTGCGCTGGAACATCATCGCGGGAATGAAATGGCCCGTGACGGCGATGAAGGACCACGCATTCAGGTCCATCATGCGCGTCCACGATTCGCGGCTCAGCGTATGCGTGGGTTCGCCCATCTCGAAACCGCCGGCCACGTGGACCAGCACATCGACCGAGCCGAACGCGTCGAGGATCGCCGCGGCAACGGGCGCCATCGCGGCGTCGGACGTCACGTCCGCCGCGTGCAGCAGATGGCCGCCGTGGTCCGGCTCCGGATGCGCGAAGACGCTTTGCAGGTGCTGCAGGCTGTGGTCGATCAGCGCGAGCCGGGCGCCCTCGCCCGCGAAGCGGCTGGCCACCGCGCGGCCCAGCGCGCCGGCCGCGCCGGTAATGACGACATGACGCACAGGCTGGCGTGGCGTGTTGGCTTCCATCGCAATCTCCGGGGCTGAGGGTCTTTACACCATAGAACCCCCACTGCCTGGCTGCCAGTGCGGCGGTGCCTGCCGGCACCACAACTGTGCAGCGGCAAATGCCAAAAGTGTGTATGGCCCGCCGCCAGACGCTCGGCGATGATGCGGCTCCCCAGACCACCGCCACAGGACCCGAAGTGCCACCCTCCCGCACCAGCCAGAGCGCCACGCTCATCGCCGTCCTCGCGCTGATCGGGTCGATGGCATCGCTTTGCGTGGGCACCTCGTACGCCAAGAGCCTGTTCTCCGTGGTCGGCGCCCAGGGCACCACCGCGCTGCGCGTCGGATTCTCGGCGCTGATCCTGCTCGCGGTCTGGCGCCCATGGCGCCTGCCCTTGTCCGGCCACCACGCGCGTGTCATCGCGCTCTACGGTGCCTCCCTCGGCGCGACCAACCTGCTGTTCTATATGGCGCTGCGCAGCATTCCGCTCGGCCTGTGCATCGCGATCGAATTCATGGGCCCGCTGACGGTGGCCGTGCTGTCGTCGCGCCGGGCCATCGACTTCCTGTGGATCGGGTTCGCGGTGGTCGGGCTGTGGATGCTGCTGCCGCTGGGCGATGCGGCCACGCATCTGGATCCGGTCGGCCTGGGCTATGCGCTGGCAGCGGGCGTCGGCTGGGCGCTCTATATCGTGTTCGGGCAGATGGCGGGCAGCGCACACGGCGGGCAGGCCACGTCGCTGGGCCTGACGGTGGCGGCCATCGTGGTGTTTCCGTTCGGCATCGCGCATGCGGGCAGCGAACTGTTCGCGCCCTCGCTGCTGATCTCGGGGCTCGCGGTAGGCCTGCTCTCGAGCGCGATTCCCTATTCGCTGGAAATGGTGTCGCTCAAGCGGCTGCCGCGCCGGACGTTCGGCATCCTGCTGAGCCTGGAGCCCGCCATGGGCGCGCTAGCCGGGCTCGTGTTCCTGCATGAACAGCTGACGGCCGTGCAGTGGCTGGCCATTGGCAGCATCATCGTCGCGTCGATCGGGTGCACGGTGACCGCGCGCGGCAAGCGGAACGTTGCGGATGAAGGCGTCCCCGCCTGATCAGCCCTGGAACCAGTCGCGGGCGAGCCAGCTCTCGCGCGACGTGGTCGCCAGCGATAGCCGGACTTCGTGCGTGTACGCATCGCCGGGCGTGCGGCGCGTGCTGAAACCGAACTCGCGCATCAACGCCAGCATGCGGCGATTCTCGCTGAGCACGTCGCCGCGCATGCCCCGCAGGCCCTCGGCCCGCGCCAGCTGCCGGAGATGCTGAATCAGCCGGCGGCCCAGACCGCGTCCCTGCCACGCATCGGCGACCACGACCGCGAACTCCGCCTCATCGGCGTCGTTGACCACATAGACCGCATTGGCGACCACCTCGTCCCCATCCGTGACCACGAGCGCGATATTCCGCCCCTCGTGCCGACCAAGGACCCGGCTGATCACCGCATCGCCGACCTGCCCGCCCGACAGAAAACGGAAATAGCGCGATTCGCGCGACAACCCGTCGATAAACCGACGCAGTGCCGACATATCGTCGGTCCGGGCGCTCCGCACCTTGACTTCGCGATTGCCGCAGAGGGTCCAGTGCATCGCCGCGCCGTGCGCGTTGGTGTCATGCCGTGCCATGTCGAAACCTGACTATTTAATTCGTAGTCAGGAGTATAGGCACTATCCTGACTTTTGCAAATGAAGTCAGCGTGCTATTGTGGAAGCATCATGTCTTCCGCGACCCCTTCGACCCCCTCTTCCCTCCCCACCTCCTCTCCAGCGCCGCTGCCGCCACCTATCGACCTGAGCCAGTGCTCGATCGCGGCCGCGCTGTCTTTGGTGGGCGAAAAGTGGACGATCCTGATCCTGCGCGACGTGTTCTCGGGCGTCCGTCGCTTCGACGACTTCCTCGCGCGGCTTCAGTGCTCGCCCGCCGTCCTGTCGGCGCGGCTCAAGTCGCTGACCGAAGCCGGCCTGCTCCGCAAGGTCAGCTACAAGGAACCGGGCGAACGCGAACGGTTCGGCTATCACCCCACACGCTCGGCCGTCGAACTGCTGCCAGTGCTGGTGGGCCTCATGCAATGGGGCGACGCACACCTGACCTCCTGCGGCCAGGGCCCGGCCGAGGTCCGCGCGCGATCGTCCGGCCTGAAGGTCCGCGTGGCGCTCCTCGACGAGCATGGCGAGCCCGTGGCGCCGAACGATATGGTGCTGCAGGCGACCGAGCCCCCGACGGCATCCTGAACGCCGCGCGCTGCCCCAAAACGCTGCGCTGCACCATGACCGTGCGATCGCCCCATGGTGGCGCGCCGGTTACGGTGCATCGACCGGGCGTTTCCCGCACTTTCCGCTCGAATTAGTAACGCGAACGCCATATTCAGGCTTGGCACACGGCTTGCGATATAGGGAGCGGGCCGATCAACGGCGATCCGCCCACCCCACATCGCACGCTGGCTATTCCATGTAGCTGGCGGTAGGACAACGGCGTCCCCAGAACTGGTCCATGACCAGCCTCTCGGGACGCCTTTTGTTTTTGGAGCCACGAATGATCGGCAAAGCCACCCGAATCGATCTGCTGAGCATGAAAACGCCGCAGATGCGCGCCTTCCACCTGACCTGGATGGCGTTCTTCGTCTCGTTCTTCGCGTGGTTCGCCTGCGCGCCGCTGATGCCGGTGCTCAAGGGCGAATTCGGCCTGACGCCGAACCAGATTGCCAATATCAATATCGCGGCCGTCGCGGTCACGATTCTCGTGCGCCTGGTCATCGGCCCGATGTGCGACCGCTTTGGCCCCCGCAAGACCTACACCGGCCTGCTCGCCATCGGCGCCCTGCCCGTGCTTGGCGTGGCGCTGGCGCAGAACTACGAGACGTTCCTGTTCTTCCGCCTGCTGATCGGCGCCGTGGGCGCGAGCTTCGTCATCACGCAGTACCACACGTCCGTGATGTTCGCGCCCAACGTGGTCGGCACCGCCAACGCGGCGGCGGCCGGCTGGGGCAATGCGGGCGGCGGCGTGGCGCAGGGCCTGATGCCGCTGCTGCTCGGCGCCGTGCTGTTCCTCGGCGTGGACCACACGCTCGGCTGGCGCATCGCGCTGATCGTGCCCGGCGTGCTGATGCTGATCATGGCCGTCGTGTACTGGCGCTTCACGCAGGACTCGCCCGAAGGCAATTTCTCCGACCTGCGTGCCCGCGGCATTGCCGTTTCGGGTGGCAAGGGCGGTGGCGGATGGGCCAGCTTCCGCGCGGCCAGCGCCAACTACCGCGTGTGGATGCTGTTCATTACGTACGGCGCGTGCTTCGGCGTGGAGCTGTTCATCCATAACGTGGCGGCGACCTATTACGTCGATCATTTCGGCCTGTCGCTCAAGTCCGCCGGCCTCGCGGCCGCCAGCTTCGGCCTGCTCGCGCTGTTCGCCCGCGCGCTCGGCGGCTGGCTGTCCGACAAGGCCGCGCAGCGCCGTGGCCTCGACGCCCGCTCGATGCTGCTGTTCGTGTTCATCCTCGGCGAAGGCCTGGGCCTGCTGTGGTTCGCGCAAGCCTCGAGCGTGACGCTCGCGATCGTCGCGATGCTGCTGTTCGGCCTGTTCACCCATATGGCCTGCGGCGCGACGTATGCGCTGGTGCCGTTCATCGACCGCAAGGCGCTCGGCGGCGTGGCCGGCATCATCGGCGCCGGCGGCAATGTCGGCGCGGTGGCGGCCGGCTTCCTGATGAAGGGCCTCGGCGACCTGCACCAGACGCTCACGTGGCTGGGCATCACGGCCACGCTCGCGGCGCTGTGCGCCATCGCCGTCCGCTTCAGCGCGGAACACAAGGCCCGCGAGCAGGCGCTCTACGACAGCGCACTCGGCACGCAACCCTGAACAACACCCACATCCCCAGGACAGCCATCATGAAAATCGTTATCGTCGGGCACGGCATGGTCGGCCACAAGTTCCTCGAAGTCCTCGCCGAAGCGGACAGCAACGACGGCGCGGGCGACCTCGAGGTGACCGTGCTCTGCGAAGAGCCGCGCCCCGCTTATGATCGCGTGCATCTGTCCGAATTCTTCGCGGGCAAGTCGGCCGAGGATCTGTCGCTGGTGCCCGAAGGATTCTTCGAGCAGCACGGCAACATGCTGCTGCGCCTAAACGCGAAGGCCACGGCGATCGATACCGTCGCCAGGACCGTGACCGCGTCCACCGGCGAAACGCTGCCCTACGACAAGCTGATCCTGGCCACCGGTTCGTATCCGTTCGTGCCGCCCGTGCCGGGCAAGGACCGCACGGACTGCTTCGTCTACCGCACCATCGAAGACCTCGAGGCCATGCAGGAGTGCGGCACGCGCGCCAAGCGCGGCGTCGTGATCGGCGGCGGCCTGCTGGGCCTGGAATGCGCGAAGGCCTTGCGCGACATGAACCTGGAAACGCACGTGGTCGAGTTCGCGCCGCGCCTGATGGCGGTGCAGGTCGATGACGGCGGCGGTCGCATGCTGCGCCAGAAGATCGAATCGCTCGGCGTGACCGTGCACACCGGCAAGAACACCGTCGAGATCGTCGATGGCGAGACCGCGACCCATCGCATGAACTTTGCCGATGGCACGCACCTCGAGGTCGATATGATCGTGTTCTCGGCCGGCATCCGTCCGCGCGACGAACTCGCGCGCGCCAGCGGCCTCGCCGTCGGCGAGCGCGGCGGCATCGTGGTGGACAACAACTGCCTGACGTCGGACCCGCACGTGTACGCGATTGGCGAATGCGCGCTGTGGCAGGGCAAGATCTTCGGCCTCGTGGCCCCCGGCTACGACATGGCCCGCGTGGCCGCGAAGCATCTGCGCGGCCATACCGGTGAAGGCGCCGAGTTCGCGGGCGCGGACATGAGCACCAAGCTCAAGCTGATGGGCGTGGACGTGGCCAGCATCGGCGATCCGCACGGCAACGTGCCGGGCAGCCGCTCGTACCAGTTCACCGACGAACGCAAGCAGATCTACAAGAAGCTCGTGGTCTCCGACTGCGGCAAGTTTCTGCTGGGCGGCGTGCTCATCGGCGATGCCACCGAGTACGGCACGCTGCTGCAGATGATGCTGAACCGCATCGAGCTGCCGGAGTCGCCCGAATTCCTGATCCTGCCGTCGTCCGATGGCCAGGCGAGGCCCGCGCTCGGCGCCGACGCGCTGCCCGATACGGCCCAGATCTGCTCGTGCAACAACGTGAGCAAGGGCCAGATCTGCGCGGCCGTGACCGACGGCGCCACCAGCATCGGCGCGCTCAAGTCGTGCACGAAGGCCGGCACCGCTTGCGGCGGCTGCGTGCCGCTGGTGACGCAGATCATGAAGGCGGAGATGAAGAAGCAGGGCATGGCGGTGAACAACCACCTGTGCGAGCACTTCCCCTACTCCCGCCAGGAGCTCCACCACCTCGTCCGCGTGGGCAAGTTCCGCACGTTCGACGACCTGCTGGCCGCGCATGGCCACGGCATGGGCTGCGATGTCTGCAAGCCGACCGTCGCCAATATTCTGGCTTCGTGCTGGAACGACTTCGTGCTCCAGCACGACAACGCGAGCCTGCAGGATTCCAACGATTACTTCCTGGCCAATATCCAGAAGGACGGCACCTACTCGGTGGTGCCGCGCATGCCCGGCGGCGAAGTCACGCCGGACGGCCTGATCGCGGTCGGACAGGTGGCCAAGAAGTACGGCCTCTACACCAAGATCACGGGCGGCGCGCGCGTGGACATGTTCGGCGCGCGGCTGGAACAGCTGCCGCTGATCTGGGAAGAACTGATCGCGGCCGGCTTCGAATCGGGCCACGCCTACGGCAAGTCCCTGCGCACGGTGAAGTCCTGCGTGGGTTCCACATGGTGCCGCTATGGCGTGGACGATTCGGTGGGCCTCGCGATCGCACTCGAGAACCGCTACAAGGGCCTGCGCGCGCCGCACAAGATCAAGTTCGGCGTATCGGGCTGCACGCGCGAATGCGCCGAGGCACAGGGCAAGGACGTCGGCGTCATCGCCACGGAAAAAGGCTGGAACCTCTACGTCTGCGGCAATGGCGGCATGAAGCCGCGCCATGCGGAACTGCTCGCGGGCGACCTCGACCGCGACACGCTGCTGCGCTACATCGACCGGTTCCTGATGTTCTACATCCGCACCGCCGACCGCCTGCAACGCACGAGCGTCTGGCGCGACAACCTCGAGGGCGGCCTGGACTACCTGAAGTCGGTCGTCATCGACGACAAGCTCGGCATCGGCGCGGACCTCGAGGCCGACATGCAGCACGTGGTCGATACCTACGAGGACGAATGGAAGCGCGCGGTCACCGATCCGGCCACGCGTCAGCGCTTCCGCCATTTCGTCAACAGCGACGCGCACGACAACAACGTCGTGTTCATGGAAGAACGCGGACAGGTACGCCCCGCCACGCCGGAGGAACGGAAATTGCAGCACGCGAAGCTGCACCACATCCCCGTGGTAGCCGTGCCCGCAAACGCAGCATAAGCGCCGAGTAAGCGCCGAAAAACGAACGGAGAACGTGATGAGCCATACGCATCGGAACGAAACCTGGACCGCCATCTGCACCTTGCGCGATATCGTGCCCAATACTGGTGTGTGCGCGCTGGTCGACGACCAGCAGGTCGCCGTCTTCCGGATTGGCCGTGGCGAAGAGGTCTACGCAATCGCAAACTTCGACCCCAACTCGCAGGCGTCGGTGCTGTCGCGCGGCATCGTCGGCAATCTGGGCGAGCGGCTCGTGGTGGCCTCGCCGATCTACAAGCAGCATTTCGACCTGCGCACGGGCGAATGCCTGGAAGCCCCCGAGCATTCGGTGCAGGCGTTCTCGGCGCGCGTCTACGACGGAAAGGTATGGGTGGCCCAGGTCTCCGCCAGTGCGATGACGGAAGCCCAGACCGAGGAACTCGCGGCATGACGGTCTCGCCAGCTTCCCGCAAGCCTCGCCTCGTCGTGATCGGCAACGGCATGGCCGGCATGCGCACGGTCGAGGAACTGCTGAAGCTGGCGCCCGACCTCTACGACATCACCGTGTTCGGCGCCGAGCCGCACGGCAACTACAACCGCATCTTGCTGTCGCCGGTGCTCGCGGGCGAGAAGACCGTGGACGACATCATGCTGAATACGCGCGAGTGGTATGTGCAGAACGGCATCGAATTGTTCGCGGGCGATCCCGTCGTCGCGATCGACCGCCCGCGCCGCATCGTGCGCGCGCAGTCGGGCCGCGAAGTCGGCTACGACCGCCTGCTGATTGCCACGGGCTCCACGCCGTTCATCCTGCCGGTGCCGGGGCATACGCTGGATGGCGTCATCGCGTTCCGCGACATTCAGGATGTGGAAAAGATGCTGGCCGCCGCGCGCGATCACCGCCACGCCGTGGTGATCGGCGGCGGGCTGCTCGGGCTGGAGGCGGCCAACGGCCTGCTGCGTCAGGGCATGCAGGTCACGGTCGTGCACAACACCGACAGCCTGATGGAGCGCCAGCTCGACAAGCCCGCTTCCGCGCTGCTCAAGATCGCGCTCGAACGCAAGGGCCTGCGCTTCCTGCTCGCCGCGCAGACCGAGGCGATCCTCGGCGACGTCAGCGAGTCGCCGCGCGTGATCGGCGTGCGCTTCAAGGACGGCAGCGAGATCCCGGCGGACCTCGTCGTGATGACCGCTGGCGTGCGGCCGAACATCGCGCTCGCGGCCAGCGCCGGTCTGCATTGCGAACGCGCGATCGTCGTCGACGACACGCTGCAGACGTTCGACCCGCGCGTCTACGCCGTGGGCGAATGCGTGCAGCATCGCCAGGCCACGTTCGGCCTCGTGGCACCGATCTGGGATCAGGCGCGTGTCTGCGCCGCGCACCTCGCGGGCGCGGGCCATCGCCGCTACGTGCAGCAGGCCACCGCGACCAAGCTCAAGGTGACCGGCGTCGATCTGTATTCGGCCGGAGACTTCATCGGCGGCGAAGACAGCGAGGACCTCGTGCTGCGCGATCCGCGCCGCGGCATCTACAAGCGCCTCGTGCTGGAGCACGGGAAGCTCGTCGGCGCCGTGCTGTACGGGGACGTCAAGGACGGCCCCTGGTATTTCGACCTGATTCAGACGGGCCAGCCCGTGCAGGCCCTGCGCCAGCGCCTGCTGTTCGGCAAGGCGCAGTGCGAAGCGCTGCTGGCCGCCTGAACGGCATCCCCCTCAAGACTCGTAGAGACGAACGCGTGAACCTGTCCGACATTGCAGTGGTCTCGGCCACGCCGACCGCCACGACCTCGACCACGTGCCCGTACTGCGGCGTCGGCTGCGGCGTGCGCGCGACCGTGCGCGCCGACGGACAGGTCGACATTCAGGGCGATGTCGATCATGCGTCGAATCATGGCCGCCTGTGCGTCAAGGGCTCCGCGCTCGGCGATACGGTATCGCTCGACGGCCGCCTGCTGCATCCGCAGATGCGCGAGGCCGACGGCACGCTGCGCCGCGTCTCGTGGGATACCGCGCTGGACGCCGTGGCGCAGGGTTTCTCGCGGGTCGTGGCCGAGCACGGTCCCGACGCGGTGGCGCTGTACGTCTCGGGCCAGATCCTGACCGAGGACTACTACGTCGCCAACAAGCTCATGAAGGGCTTTATCGGTTCGGCCAATATCGACACAAACTCGCGCCTGTGCATGTCTTCGGCCGTGGCCGGCCACAAGCGCGCGTTCGGCGAGGACCTCGTGCCGTGCAGCTACGAGGACCTGGAGCAGGCGGACCTCGTCGTGCTGGTGGGCTCGAACACCGCGTGGTGCCATCCGATCCTGTTCCAGCGCCTGTCGAAGGCACGCGAGGCGCGGCCTGACATGAAGATCGTGGTCGTCGATCCGCGCCGCACCGCTACCTGCGAGATGGCGGACATGCATCTGCCGCTGCGCGCGGGAACCGACGTGGCACTGTTCAACGGTCTGCTGGCCTATCTGGCCCGCAATGGCCATACCGACGAGGCATTCGTCGCCGCGCATACCTCGGGCCTCGACGATACGCTGCGTGCCGCCGATGCCGAGGGCATGGATATCGAGAACGTGGCGCGCGCCTGCCGCCTCGATCCGCGCGACCTGGAGGCGTTCTACCAGCTGTTCGCGGATACCCGCAAGGTCGTGACCGCATTCTCGATGGGCGTCAACCAGTCCTCGTCCGGCACCGACAAGGTCAACAGCATCATCAACTGCCATCTGCTCACGGGCCGCATCGGCGCGCCAGCGATGGGACCGTTTTCGCTCACGGGCCAGCCCAATGCGATGGGCGGCCGCGAAGTCGGCGGCCTGGCCAATATGCTGGCCGCGCATATGGAACTGGCGGACCCGCTGCATCGCGATATCGTGCAGACGTTCTGGCAGTCACCCGCCATGGCCGACAAGCCCGGGCTGAAGGCCGTGGACCTGTTCCAGGCGATCGAATCCGGCCGCATCAAGGCGGTGTGGGTCATGGCCACCAATCCGCTGGTAAGCCTGCCCGACGCCGATCAGGCGCGCCGCGCGCTCGCAAAGTGCGAACTGGTGGTGTCGTCCGATATCGTCGTCCGCACCGACACCAACGACGCCGCGCGCATCCTGCTGCCCGCGCTGGGCTGGGGCGAGAAGGACGGCACGGTCACCAACACCGAGCGCCGCATCTCGCGCCAGCGTGCGTTCCTGCCCGCGCCGGGCGAGGCGCGCGCGGACTGGGACATCCTCAGCGAGGTCGCGCGCCGCATGGGCTTTGCGGGCTTCGACTACACGTCGCCGCACGAGATCTTCGACGAGCATGCGCGGCTCTCCGCGTTCCGCAACGGCGAGGCCGCCGAGGGCGATGCATGGCGCGCGTTCGATATCGGCGGGCTCACGGGGCTGAACAAGCAGGATTACGACGCGCTGGAACCCGTGCAATGGCCGCTGCGCGACCGTGCCGACGCCGGTACCGAGCGCCTGTTCACCGATGGCCGCTACGCGCATGCCGACGGCCGCGCGCGCTTCGTGCCGACGCCGCCGCGCGCGCCCATGCACGCGACCGACGACGAATACCCGCTGGTGCTCAACACGGGCCGCGTCCGCGACCAGTGGCACACAATGACGCGCACGGGACGTTCCGCGCGGCTGGGCGAACACATGCCCGAGCCGATCGTCGATATGCACCCGCAGGACGCGCTGCTGTGCGGCGTGAGCGAAGGCCGCCTGGCGCGTGTCACCAGCCAGTGGGGCGCGATGGTCGCGCGCGTGCGCCACGGTGGCGGCATCGCGCGCGGCACGATCTTCGTGCCGATCCACTGGAACGACCAGTTCAGCTCCGACGCGCGCGTCGGTGCTGTGGTCAACCCTGCCGTCGATCCGGTATCCGGCGAGCCCGAGTTCAAGCACACGCCCGTGCGCGTCGAGGAATTCCGCGTGTCGTGGCATGGCTTTGCGCTCGCGCGCGAGGAGGTGGACCTCGATCGCCTGACATGGTGGACGCGCGTGCAGGGCCGCGAATGCCATCGCTACGAGTTCGCGGGACGCGAGACCGTGGCGGACCGCTCCGCCTGGGCGCGCGAACTGCTCGGCGTGATCGATCCCGATGCCGACTGGATCGAGTACGAGGATCGCACCGCCGGTGTCTATCACGCGGGCTATGTGGTCAACGACCGGCTCGTGGCCTGCGTGTATGTTTCCACGCGTCCCGACCTGCCCTCCCGCACGTGGCTCTCGCAGCTGTTCGCGCACGAGCGGCTCGAGGATGCGGACCGCATCGGCCTGCTGCTGGGCCAGCCGATGGAGAAGATCGCGGACGCGGGGCCCACGGTGTGCTCGTGCTTTGGCGTGGGACGCAACACGATATGCGATGCCGTGCGCCAGCACGACCTCAAGACGCCTGCCGAGATCACGAAGTGCGTGAAGGCGGGCGGCAATTGCGGTTCGTGCGTGCCCGAGCTCAAGAAGCTGCTGGCGGAGATTCGCGTCGCCGAGGCCGCGTAGGCGGCCCTCTAGCTGGCCATCCGGTAGCGGCCGATCATCTGCCGCACCTCGCTCACATACCGCTGCGTTTCGGCATACGGCGGCACGCCGCCGTATCGCTCCACCGCGGCTTCGCCCGCATTGAACCCCGCCAGCGCAAGATCCACGTTGCCGCCGAAGCGCGCGAGCAGCCAGACCAGATACCGCACCCCGCCGCGAATGTTCTGCGCCGAGTCGAAGGCATCCTGCACGCCGAAGCGCTGCGCGGTGCCGGGCATCAACTGCATCAGTCCCTGTGCCCCGGCACGCGACACCGCGCGCGGGTTGAACGCGGACTCCACATGGATGATCGCGCGCACCGTGGCCGCATCGATACCAAACTCCCGCGCGACGGCGTCGATCTCGCGCGCATAGGATGCGGTATCGAGCGGGCGCGGCAGATACGGCTGCGCGGGCTCGCGGCGGGCGGGCACCACGATGTCGATGCCCGGCACGCGGCGGCATTGCATCGCCGGCACCCGCTGCGTGGCGTAAAGCGTGGCGCCAGTTGCGTCCGTGCAGACCAGCATCGCCCATGCGGATGCCGGCACGAAGATCGCCACCAGCACGATGCCCGTCGTCGCGACGATCGCGCCCGTCAGCAACCTGTCGAGGACCCTGAGCAGCGTGAAAATGGACATGTCCGCCTCCGCCCCGCCGTTGAATCACCGTTACTTCGTGTTGTCCACGACGACCTGACCGTTGTACTCGACCTTGCCGCGGAAGAAGTAGTCGGTGCATTTCTTGTAATCGCCGGGAATCACGAGCGAGAACGGCATCTGGTAATCGACGAGCTTGCAGCCGATGGCGGGCTTGCCGTCGCGCCATGACCAGTCCTTGTCCAGATACGCCTTGACCGCGGCGGCGGAGCCTTCGACGAAGCCGCGCATGTTCGCGCAGCCGAGCGGTTCGTCGGGCGTGACGGGCACGCCGAGTTCTTCCGCCATCGCGCGATAGGCGGCGATGCGGTTGACCACCTGCGCCTTCTCCGCGCCGCCGCCGCCGCATTCGATGCCGCCGTTGATGATGTACACGGTGGCGCCGAAGCCGGGTTTCATGTTGTTGCCGAGGTCCACCGCGTTGGGCTTCCATGTGCCGTCGACCACCCAGGTCATCGGGGGCTTGGGCGTCTGCGGCGTGACGGCGAACCAGACCGCCGAGGCGAAGTTCAGCCACGTGTCGGCGACCTTGCCGGGGTTGTCGAGGAGCAGGTTCACATCTCCGTAGAGCGCCTGCGAGAACGGGCCGAAGTTGTAGTTCCATGACAGCTGCTTGGAGCCGCGGCCGAAGTAGTCGAGGAACTGGCCGCTCGCGTTCTTCGCGCAGGGGTAGAAGATCCAGTTGGTCGCGTGCGAGCCGGGTGCGCATTGCTGATACGCGCCGACGGACGAGCCCTCTTCGTAGCCGGACTCCCGCAGGAACCACAGGCCTTGCCGCCAGGCGTCGATGGGCGCGTCGGGCGGCATTTTGGCGAGGATCGGGTTGTTGTGGTCGGGGTAGCCCGAGCGGGCCTGCGCGGGTGTCAGCGATGGCCAGTTGGCGCCGGTCTCCTGGACGAAGTGGGCGAACGAGGTGGCGAGCAGCTTTTTGCAGATGGCGACTGCGTCGCGGCCGTCGGGGTAGTCGCCGCAATAGGCGGGGAATTTGGCGATGCCTCGGAGGAGGTTCACGTACGAGTATTTCGTGTGCCGGATGGGGAAGATGGCGTCGAACTTCGCTTCGGGCAGTACCTGCTCCACGCGGCGGACGTTGGAGGGATTCTCGGCGCGGCCGGGCTGGACGGATTCGACTTCGGCGTCGGGGAGCACGCGGAGCGCATCGCGAATCAGCGCGATCTGGCCGGCGGTCTGGTCTACGAGAGATGTCTCGTATTGCGCGAGTTCCGACGCGGAGGGGTAGCCGGCGGGCTCGGCGATGTAGGTGATCTTCGGCTTGTAGGCCGCGGGGGCCGGGC
This sequence comes from Cupriavidus pauculus, assembly GCF_008693385.1. NCBI lineage: Bacteria > Pseudomonadati > Pseudomonadota > Betaproteobacteria > Burkholderiales > Burkholderiaceae > Cupriavidus > Cupriavidus pauculus. Next base: position 2,748,071 of record NZ_CP044067.1, on the reverse strand, counting down.
TGGGCGCCGGGCTGGGCGCCGGACTAGGTACCGGACTAGGTACCGGGCTAGGGGCCGGACTAGGGGCCGGGCTAGGGGTCGGACTAGGGGCCGGGCTCGGTGCCGGACTCGGTGCCGGACTGGGTGCCGGACTCGGTGCCGGACTGGGTGCCGGGCTCGGTGCCGGACTGGGCGCCGGACTCGGGGCCGGGCTCGGGGCCGGGCTCGGGGCCGGGCTCGGTGCCGGACTGGGTGCCGGGCTCGGTGCCGGACTTGGTGCCGGTGCCGGTGCCGGTGTCGGTGCGGGTGTCGGTGCGGGTGTCGGTGCGGGTGTCGGTGCGGGTGTCGGTGTCGGTGTCGGTGTCGGTGTCGGTGTCGGGGCCGGTGTCGGGGCCGGTGTCGGGGCCGGTGTCGGGACCGGGCCTGGGGCCGGGGCGGGCGTGCCGGCGCACGCGCCGAGGTCTTCCCATACGCCCCATGGCCCGGACTGCGCGGGATTGTCCCCCTGCGTCCACCACTTGTTCCGATAGTTACGCCCGTTGTAGGTCACGCGCGACCCGGGCTCCGCATAGGCCTGCCCCGCGGCCCACGCCGCAAAGCACCCGCCCGCCGGGGCCGGGGCCGGACTCGGGGCCGGGGCCGGGGCCGGGGCCGGGGCCGGGGCCGGGGCCGGGGCCGGGGCCGGGGACGGAGCCGGGGACGGGGACGGGGCCGGAGCTGGGACCGGGGACGGGGTCGGACTCGGGGTCGGACTCGGGGACGGGGACGGGGACGGGGTGGGGGTGGGCGTGGGCGCGGGCGCGGGCGCGGGCGCGGGCGCGGGCGTGGGCGCGGGCGCGGGCGCCGGTGAAGGCGACGGCGTGGGTGCCGGTGAAGGCGCGGGCGTCGGCGTGCCCGCCGCCCCGATATCCCGCCATAACGTCGGCGACGCCGCCGGATTCCACCCCGCCCCCACAAACGCCGTATGCGCCTGCAGCGCCTGATACATCCGCCCGTTGTACGTGACCTGCGCCCCCGGCGCATACGTCGCCCCCTCGCGCCATGCCTCCTGCGCGAACGCCGTCCCCGTGGCGAGCACCAGCGCCGCGCTCAGCAGCGGCAGGGTCCTGTGATGGAATGCCATGACCGTCCTCCTTCCTTTGCCGCGCGCGCAACCCTCAGCGCCGCATCATGCTGCCGCTCGGGTAATGCACGAACTTCCACTCGCTGTAGTGCTTCTGCAGAGAGAAACTCGCGTACTCGTCGGGAAACCCGTCCTGCTTGAGCGGCGTGCCCGGCGCGTTGCTGTACACGCCGTACAACTCGCCCGCGGGCCCGCGTACCACCTGCCAGTCGGCGTTCCCCTCGGCCATCGGATCCCGATATCGCGCGCGCAGAAACCGCCGCGCGAACGACGTGCGAGGATCGGCCAGCAGATCGTCGAACTCCCGCGGATACGCACCGCTCGCATCCGCCGCCACGTAACCGCGAATCGCCACGTGAATCGCATGGCCGTTGCGCAGCAACTCCTCCTCGCGCGTCCGTTGCGCGAGCGTGCTCCACATCTCCCCCACGCGCGCGAGCCAGATCCCCATGAGCGCCACGCACATCAGCGCCCAGATAATCCCGAACCCGCGCGCCCGCCTACCACGAGCCATAGTCCGTCCCATCTTTCCCCTTCCCGCTCGCGCCACTGCGCACGTCGTACACCCCGGGCTTGCCATCGGGCGCGGGCACCGTCTTCCACGTCGCACGGCTCTGCGTCACCGTATCGAGCGGAATCTCGCGCAGATAACGCTTCTGCACGAGCTCGTCGAGCGAGCCCGGATACCGCCCCTCGTCCGCGCGAAACCGGTCGATCGAATCGCGCATCGCGGTCAGGTTCTCGCGCAGCACGGTGTCGCGCGCCTTGTCCGTCTGCCCGAAGTAACGCGGCACGACGAGCGTCAGCAACGTGGCCAGAATCGCCAGCACCACCAGCAGCTCGATCAGCGTGAAGGCCCTGCGGGCCGCGTCGGAAACACGCATGGCCGTCACCACTGCCGGTAAGGAATGCCGTTGAGCCCGACATCGGCCGACTGCGAATACACGTCGTAGACATCTACGCCCTCGCGCGGGGCATCGGCCGGACTCGCATAGCTGCGGCGGCCCCACGTCTTCGCATCCGCGGTGCTCGGGCAATCGCACATCGGGTCACGCGGAATGCGACGCAGGAAATAGATGCGCGCCTTGGTCGGGCTGGTCTTGTCCGGCACGCCCTCCACGAGCGTTTCGAGCGTCGCCGGATAACCGCTGTCGCCAATCGTGCGATCGATCTTGCCGGCCTCCGCGGCCGCCTTGTACGCATCGATCGCATCGCGCATCTTCCACAGCATGCGCTTGAGCTCCTCCTCCTTCGTGCGCTGTGCCGCCACCTGCGTCAACGGCAGCGCGACGGAAGCAAGCATCGCGACGATCGCGAGCGTCACCAGCATCTCGACCAGCGTGAAGCCGCGCGCGGGATATCGAATGTATCGCACGGTGACGCTCCTACTGCCCCGGCGGCCGCGGCGCGGCTTGCGCTGGCGCCATCGGTGGCGGCGCCGATGGCGGCGCGGCCGGCGGCGCCGAACCCGCGGGTCCACCCAGACGCGGCGGCATGCGGATATCGCCCGAAATGATGTCGCGCTCGGTCGTGATGCGCCCTTCCGTGCCCGAGTCGAACGTGACGATATTGCCGGCGGGAATCTCCTGATGACGCACTACGCGCGGCGTCAGCAGCAGGATGAGCTCGGTCTGCCGCTCTTCGTTGGTCCGCGTGCCGAAGACGCGATCGAGGAGCGGAATGCGGCTCAGTCCCGGCAGCCCCTGCCCGGCGTTGCGCTCATTGCGCTGGAGCAGTCCCGCGAGCACCTGCGTCTGGTTGTTCCGCACGCTCATCACGGTCTCCGCCGTGCGCGTGCCGATCTGATAGACGATCAGCCCGCTGCTCGTGGTGATCGTATCGGTGACGTTCGACACCTCGAGCCGCATCTTCACCTGCACCTCGCTGCTGCCGACGATCACGGGGGCCACTTCGAGCGTCAGGCCCACGTCCTGGTAGTTCACGCTCTCCGAACTGAAGTTGCTCGACAGCGTGGTCGTCACCACGGGCAGGCGATCGCCGATCAGCACCTTGGCCTTCTCGCGATTGCGCACGCGGATGCGCGGCGAGGCCAGTGTCTTGGTCTTGCCCTGGCTTTGCAGGATATCCAGCGCCACCGACGGCGCGCCGAGCCGCACGAGGATGTCGCTGCTGTTCATATGACGAAGCTGGTCGAGCGTCAGCACGCCCGGCACGCGGGCCGTCGGATCGTTGGCGTCGGGCAGCGGCTGCGCGGTAAAGTCGATGCGGCCCGGGTACAGGATGCCGAGCTGCAGCAGGTCCGATGCCGTGACCTCGAGGATCTGCGCCTCGATCACGACCTCGGCGGGCACCACGTCGAGCGCGGCCACCAGCCGCTCGGCCACCTTGATCGCCTCGGCGGTGTCGCGCATGACGATCGCGTTGGTGCGCTCGTCGAGGATCAGGTCCTTCGACTTGACCATCTGCTTGAGCATGGCCAGCACCTGCGGCGCCTGCGCGTTCTGCAGGTAGAACGTACGCACCACGAGGTCGCGGTATTCGGCCTCCTTGTCCTGGCGCTTCGGATAGACCAGCAGCGAATTGCCGCTCACGATCTTGCTGGCGAGCTGGTTGGCCTGCAGCACGAGCGTGAGCACCTGCCGCACCGGCGTGTTGCTCGCGAAGATCGTGGTCGGCGTGGTGGCCACCACCTCGCGATCGAACGTGAAGTTCAGGCCCGTGATGTTGGAGACGAGCTCGAAGATGCTGATCAGCGGCTGGTCGCGAAACTGCACGGTAATCGGCTGGCTCAGGTCCCGCGACAGCTGCGGACCGAGGTCCTGTCCCTTGGGCGCGGTAAGTTCGCTGCGCAACCGCGACGCGCGCGCATTGCCGGGCTGTTTGGCCAGCACGTCGGCGACGATGGCCAGCGCTTCCTCGGGGCGCTCTCCGCGCACCGCTTCCGCATGCGCGACGGCCATGTCGATCGGCGCCTGCCGGTTGATCCATTCGATCATCGACGACGGGTTGTCGTCGCCGGGCGCGGCCTGCTGCGCGCGCTGCGCGAAGGCGCGCGCCTGCGCGGCGTCGCCCGCCTCGTAGGCCACCACCGCGCGCGACAGATAGTCGTCCATGACCTGACGCCGCCGCTGATAGTAGCGGCTGCGAATATCCAGATCGTCCGGATACTGCGCGGACGTCTGTGCAAGCACCTGCAGGGCCTCGTCGGGCGGCAGCCCGGCGAGCTTCGCGTCGAGTTCGTGGTACCGCATGTCCGCGGCGCAGGAGCCGAGCAGCAGCAGCACCAGCGTGCGCGCCGTAACCATGCCGAGCCGTGTCATTTGCCGCCTCCCAGTGGTATCGACTGCCGCCGCTTCATCGGCAGATAGGTCAGCTGGACCTCGTCCCGCGTGACATGCTCGACGCGGTAGGCGCCCAGCAACGTACTGCCCGCGCGCAGGAAACCCTTGTTCTGGCACGCGGCGCAGACCCGAAATTCCTGCGCGCCCGCCGTGAGCACCACATAGACGTCCCCGCGCGGGTCCAGCCATAACGTACGCACGAGAAACGGCAGCGGCGGCGGGTCCTTCGGCGGTGGCGGGGGCGGCGGTGGAGGCGGCGGTGGCGGGGGCGGCGGCATCCACGACTGGCTTGGGAACAGATCGATCACGCCGGGCTCCCCACCCATCGTCCCCGCCCCACCCGGCTGGGCGGCGACGGGAATACTGGCAAGCCCGAGCAGCACGGCCACGGGCCACGAACCGCCTCTCACGGCGATACCTCCACCAGGAACGAGCATTTGATGCGAACATCCAGCTGCGTCTTGTCGATACCCGTGCGCGAGAGGGTCACGCGCTCGATGCGCACGCCGCGCAGCAGCCGCAGATCCGAGACGAACATGCGGATTGGCAGATACGCACCCGTGAAGGTGCCCTCCACGAGGTAGCGCCGCAGCGACGCCTCGTCCTCGGCCACGGTCTGATACGTGACCTGCGGCACCGACAGGCCGTGCTTGCCCGCGATCGCATGAAAGCTGTGCAGGAACACCGAGAAGCGCTGGTCGGCGGTCATCGTCCTGCCGGCCACGTCGGGGTCCGGCGTCGGCGCATGCGCAAGCTTGGCCTCGCGCGCCGCGAGTTCCTCCGCGCGACGCGCGAGGTCGGCGCGCATCGGCAGGATCTCGAGCGCGGCCACGCCCGCCGCCACCGCCATCAGCAGCAGCGCGAGCCAGCCGAACGTGCCGAAGCGCCATCGCGCGCGGCGGAGTTCCCATATCCATCGCGTCACGGCGCCCCCTCGTCAGCTGGCGCGGGCATGCCGCGATATGGCCGCCAGATGACCTGCAGCGCGGTCTCGACCGATTTGATGGGCGGCCCCGGTTTCTCGACCTGCCGCTTGACCGTCATGCGCTCGGTGTTCGGCTGCGACTCGAGCCAGTCCGCGAACGACAGCGCTTCCTGCGCGCTCCGGGTTTCGAACACGAGGTTGATCTCGCGCGTGGCCGTGGCCACTTCCACCGACAGCAGCGCGATATTGGGCCGCCAGCCGCGTTCGATCAGGTGCCGCGCGGGCTCGGTCGCGTAGCGCTGCAAGGCCATGAGTTCCTGCGCGCGCGGATTCTCGAGATTCTTGTGCGCCTTGCTGATGGCCTGCCGCTGGCGTTCCTGCGCGGCAATGGCATCGTCGCGCGCATCGAGCGCGCGCCCCTGCTCCTGCAATACCGCCAGATACTGCAGCGCGCCCACCAGCATGGCGATGCCCAACCCGATCGCCATCAGGCCCGGGCCCGGCGGCGGACGATTGCCCTGGCGGAAGTCGATGGCCGCGGTCTTCATAGCGGGATATCCCATGGCGCCGGCAGCCACTGGGTGAGCCCGGCCGCGCCGGCCACCGCAACGTCCTCACGCCGGCCGGGGCGTCCCCGCCGGTCGCGGCCCTCGGCCCGCACCGAGCCGATCACGTACGTGCGCTCGGGCTCGGGCACCGCGCACAGCATCGTCGCATCGCGCATGGCCTCGCCGATATCGCCGGCCACCGGCAGCGTGACGAAGGCGGTCCACTGACCCTGCGCGCGGAACCCGCAGTGCGCGATCGCGCCATCCGCATCGATATCCTCGAGCTCCACCACGGCGATGCGTCCATCCTCGATGCGCGCCGCGCAGTCCGTGCACGCGCGCACATACCCGGGCTCGATCGCGGCGACACGCAGCTTGCGCGCGCTGCACAGCCGTTCGATTCCCGCGCACAGCGCCTCCGGCATCGCCGCGGCCAGGCGTGACTGGCCCCATGCCGCGTCGGGCACGACAAAGCGCCATCCGGCCGGATTGCCGAAGCCGCCGCGCGCGAACTGCATCCGCGCCTGCGCGATCCATTCGGCGGGGGTCGGCAACGGTCGCCATGCCAGCGGGAAATAACAGACGAACGGCGCGCCGACGATCACGCCCAGCCTGTGCAGGCCGGGCTTCGCGGGTTTCGGCGCCAGTGCCTCGAGTACCGCGAGCGCCGCCGCCACGTCGCCACTGCTCGCGAGCGGTATTGCCTGCCCACCCGTGCCCGATGCGCCGAGCGCGCAGCCACGCTCGCCATCGAGCCAGATCTCCACGCTGCTGTGCCAGGCCAGCGCCCGGTGCGCACGGCCACGCGCCATGAACGACTTCGCGAGCCTCTCGCGCCAGCGGCGCCCGGACGATGCGGCACGATCCATCACGGACCGCGACTGGTTGAGCCACTGCGGCATGATTCCCCTCCTCGCGCGCCTACGGGCGCGCGGCTTCGACCACCGTCACGCGGTTGACTTCGGCGAGCGTGGTCCTGCCGTCCGCGACCGCGCGCATCGCGACCTGCCGGATCGGGATAAAGCCGTTGTCGCGCGCCACCTGCTTGAGTTCGCCCACGGGACGGCGCTCGACGAAGCATTGCTTGATGGCATCGTTGAAGCGCAACACCTCGGCGATGGGCTGCCGGCCCAGATAGCCGGTCCTGCGGCACGCATCGCACCCCGCGCCTCGACGGAATCGCCAGCCGGCCACATCCGCGCGCGTCAGGCACGACGCGGCGAGCAGCGCATCGTCGGGCGGCGCATCGTCGATCGCGCAATGCGGACAGATCCTGCGCATGAGCCGCTGCGCCACCGCGCCGAGCATCGCCTCGACGAAGCTATGGATATCGACGTCCATATGCAGAAAGCGATCGAGCACCGCGAACACGTTGTTCGCGTGCACCGAGGTCAGCACGAGGTGCCCCGTCAGCGCGGCCTGCACGGCGATGCCGGCCGTTTCGCCGTCGCGAATCTCCCCGACGAGGATCTTGTCGGGGTCGTGCCGCAGGATCGAACGCAGGCCGCGCGCGAACGTCAGGCCCTTCTTGTCGTTGATCGGAATCTGCAGCACGCCCGCCAGTTCGTACTCGACCGGGTCCTCGATCGTGATGATCTTCTCTTCGCCGGTGTTGATCTCGGTCAGCGTGGCGTAGAGCGTGGTGGACTTGCCGGAACCCGTGGGCCCCGTCACGAGGATCAGCCCGTACGGCTCATGTGCGATCGCACGGATGGCCGCGACGATATCGTCCTCGTGCCCGATCGCGTCGAGCCGCATCGGCGCCGCCTCCTTGCCGCCGCGCTGCTTGTCCAGCACGCGCAGCACGGCATCTTCGCCATGGACGGACGGCATGATCGAGACACGGAAATCGATCTCGCGATGATTGATGCGCGCCTTGAACCGGCCGTCCTGCGGCACGCGCCGCTCGCCGATATCGAGTTCCGACATGACCTTGAGGCGCGACAGCACCTGCTCGGCCACCTCCGCGCCGTTCGCGCGGCCCGTCGTCTGCAGCACGCCGTCGATGCGGTACTTGATCACGAGCCCGCCGGCCACGCTCTCGATATGGATGTCCGACGCACGGTACTTGAGCGCGTCGTAGAGCGAGGAGTTCACGAGGCGGACGACCGGATGCACGTCGGCCGCCAGCGTCGCGAGCGTGATCTCGACCCCGGCCTCGCCCACGCGGATGTCCTCGAGTCCGCCGCTGACCGGATCGAGCGTGGGGTGAGCCGCCTCGTGCATGGCCAGGAACGTCGATAGCTCCGTGGGCACGCAGAATGCGAACGTGAAGCGCGCGCGCAGCCGCTGCAGGGCCCATGCGCGATGTTCCGGCAGGAACGGATTGGCGAGAATCAGCAGCAGCGGGCCCTCGCCGCCGGGCGTGGCCGCCTCGCGCGCCAGCAGGCAATCGTGCGCCATGGCTTCGGCAAACGGCAGGAGGTCGAAACACGGTGTCAGCGTGTCGAGCGTCTCCGCATCGATGCCGCGCAGGCCGCATGCGTCATGCACGCGGCGCAGATACTCGGCGGCATCCTTGTCGGATTCCTCCCAGAGGCGTGCCTGCATCGACCGGGGGTCGGCGACCGTCGCGGGCTGGCCATGATCGGTTGCCATGTTTCACCCCACGCTGCCCGCGAGCTGGAAGATCGGCATGTAGAGCAGGAAGATGACCGTCCCCACGATGCCGCCGACCACGAGCATCAGCACCGGTTCGAACACGCGCATCAGCGTATCGATCGCGCGGTCGAGTTCCTCGTCGCAGAACTCCGCCGAGCGCGTCACCATCTTCGGCAATTCGCCGCTCTGCTCGCCCACGCGGATCAGCCGCTCGGCCACCGGCGTGGTCAGCCCGGCCGCCGGCAGCGCGGCGGACAGCGACTTGCCCGCGTGCACGTCGTCGAGCGCGCGCGCGAGCGAGGGTTGCATCGCCGCGGGCAGCAGTTGCGCCGACATCTCCATCGATGCCACCACGGGCATGCCGCCGGACAGGAGCAGGCCCATCGTGCGATAGAAGCGCGTGAGCGCGAACAGGTGCTGGTACTGCGCCAGCTTCGGCAGGCGCGTCATCATGCCCATGAGCCATGCCCGGGCACGCTGCGTGCGCAATGCCATGACCATGCCGGCCAGGCTCGCGACCATCGCCAGCAGCAACACCATGCCATGCGCGTGCACGAGCCGGCCCCACCACAGCATGACGCGCGCGGAGGCCGGAATGTCCTTCATCGACTCGTAGACGCTGCTGAACTTCGGGACCACGTAGAACGCGAGAAACAGGATGATGATGGTGCCCGAGGCGATCACGATCATCGGATAGACCATCGACGACACCACCTTCTTGCGCACGACCGCGAGCCGCGCGTCGTAGTGGTGGTAGCGCTTGAGCGCCTCCGACAGGGCACCCGTGCGCTCGGCGGACGCCACCGTCGCGACGTACAGCGCGGGGAATTGATCGGGCTGCTGCTCGAGCGCCTTCGACAGCGGCAGGCCCTCGTACAGCGCGCCCACGATGCGCGTCAGCACGGCGCGGTTGATCCCTTCGCCGGCCTTGTCGCGCAGGGTCTCCACCGTTTCCACGAGGCTCAGTCCGGCATCGAGCAGTGCGATGAGTTCCTGCGTGAACAACGCGCTGTCGAACACCGGCTTGCGGAACGCGAATGCCGCGCCGCGGCGCTTCTCAGGCAGGATCTCCACCAGTTCCATTCCCATGGCCTCCACCGTGCTCCGCAACTGCGCTTCGTCTTCCGCCTCGATCTCGAGCGTCTGCTCGCCGGCGTCCGACCTGCCCCGTATCCGATATTGCATGCCGGTCCCTGCTACTTGCTGACCACGTCCTGATCCTCGCCGGTGCCGCCTGGCTTCCCGTCGCCGCCGAGCGTCAGCAAGTCGTAGTCCTTGCCGCCGTCGCCGGGGCTGCGGTACACGTAGGGCCTGCCCCACGGGTCGGCCGGCATCTCGCTGCTCATGTACGGCCCATCCCAGCCCGTGACGTTGCCCTGATTGGTCATCAGCGACTGCAGCCCGGCCTCCGTGCTCGGGAAGCGTCCGGTATCGAGCCGGTACCGGTCGAGCGCGTTGGCGATCGACTTCATCTGCGATGCCGCGGTCTTCGTCTTTGCTTTTCCCACCTCGCCGAACAGGCGCGGCCCCACATAGCCGGCCAGCAGCGCGATGATGAGCAGCACTACCAGCAGTTCCAGCAGCGTGAAGCCGCGGCGGTGCCCTGTGTCCCGCCACCGGCGGGATCTCGCGCGCAGATGTCCTCGCATATGCCCTCGCCTATTGACTGTTGACCTCGCCCAGCACCTTCGTGATCTCGGCGTCGGCGGTGTCGCCATCGAGCTCCCACGTGAACACGCCGCGCAGGTTGTGCTGCTTGACGTAGTTCACTTTCACGCGCGCGGTGGTTGGCGTGTCGTACGACCAGAACGTGGTGCCATCGAACTTCCACGACTGCTTGGTCACCGGATGTTCGTGGACCGTGCCCGGCTTGTTGACGAGAATCTTGTAATCCTCGATGCCGGCCTCGTACGTGCCTGGCGCGGGCCGGGTGGCGGGCTGATAGAGCCCGTCGCCCTTCGGTCCCGGCGAGACGCCGGTCCAGCCGCGTCCGTAGAGCGGCACGCCCACGACGATCTTCGAAGCGGGCACACCGGCGGCGAGCAGGCCATTGACCGAAGCATCGACGTTGTAGGTCTTGCCGACCGCGGTCTTCGCATTCGGGCTGTCGGGGTCTACGTACAGGTTCGACTGGAAGTCCGTCGGCCCCGTCGCTTCCCAGCCGCCGTGGTAGTCGTAGGACATGATGTTGATCCAGTCGAGCGACTTGCTGTATTCGCCGGGCTCGGTATTGGCGATCTTGTCGCCGCCCGAGCCGATGGCCACCGTCAGCAGCAAGCGCTTGCCCGACTGCGCGCCGGCCGCGTCCAGTTGCCGGCGGAATTCGGCGAGCAGCAGCGTGAAGTTCTTCTTGTCGTTGGGATCGACGATGTTGTACGGCTGGCCGCCGCCGCCCGGAAACTCCCAGTCGATGTCGATGCCATCGAACACGCCCGCGCCCACCCCGTCGCCGCCGGCATTGCCGCCCGCGTCGAACGGCAGGTTGCCCTTGATGTAGACGTTGATGCAGGACGAGACCAGCTGCTTGCGCAGGGCGTCGGTCGAGGCGGCGCGGCCGAACCACTTGGACCACGTCCAGCCGCCGATCGAGATCATGACCTTGAGGTTCGGATACTTCTTCTTGAGCTGCAGCAGCTGGTTGAAGTTGCCCTTGAGCGGGCCGGCCTTGCCATTGCGCGGGTCGTCCCAGGCGAAGCCCCATGCGTCGGACGTACCGTCCACCGATTCCGCGCTCGTGAAGCCCTTCTGGTAATCGGCCCAGCCGTCGCCGCCGGTGCCCGCCTCCGGGTTGTTCGGATCGGTCGCGCCGGGTTCGGCCTTGGTGATGATGTCGCATTCGTAGCCGCCGTTCTTTGCGTAGACGTTGCCGAAGGCGTAGTTGATGAACGTGAGATGGCGCGCGGCGCCTGACGTGTCGACGTTCTTGAGCTTGTAGTTGCGGCCGTAGATGCCCCACTGGGCAAAATACCCACCGACCTCGCGCCCGCCCGATGGCGCCGGGCTGGGCGCCGGGCTGGGCGCCGGGCTGGGCGCTGGGCTAGGCGCCGGGCTGGGCGCCGGGCTAGGCGCCGGGCTGGGCGCTGGGCTAGGCGCTGGGCTAGGCGCCGGGCTGGGCGCCGGGCTGGGCGCTGGGCTAGGCGCCGGGCTGGGCGCTGGGCTAGGCGCCGGGCTAGGCGTCGGTGCAGGCGCAGGTGTCGGGGCCGGTGTCGGGGCCGGACTCGGGGCCGGGCTCGGGGCTGGCGTTGGGGCCGGGGCCGGGGCCGGACCCGGCGTAGGCACCGGTGCCGGGCTCGGCGCGGGCGCGCCCGAGCAGGCGCCAAGATCTTCCCATACCCCCCACGTCCCGGACTGCGCGGGATTGTCCCCCTGCGTCCACCACTTGTTCCGATAGTTACGCCCGTTGTAGGTCACGCGCGTCCCGGCTTCCGCATACGCCTGCCCCGCGGCCCACGGCGCAAAGCACCCGCCAGCCGGAGCCGGAGCCGGCGAAGGGCTCGGCGTGGGTGCCGGAGCTGGCGTCGGCGAAGGTGAAGGCGACGGCGAAGGCGAAGGCGAAGGCGCAGGGGAAGGCGCCGGCGAAGGCGCCCCCGCCGGCCCAAGATCCCGCCACAACGTCGGCGAAGCCGCCGGATTCCACCCCGCGCCCGCAAACGCCGTATGCGCCTGCATCGCTTCATAGAGACGCCCGTTGTAAGTGACGCGCGTGCCCGTCGCATACGTGGCACCTTCCTGCCAGGCCTGCTGCGCAAAGACCACACCGGCCATCATCGCGAATACCGCAGGCAACATTGAGCGTTTCATGACGCGCCCCCTTCTTCTGATTATGACGGCTACGAATTCCGCTTTTTTATAAAAAATCTTTAAAATAAAAACACGTTAAATCATCCCTCTGCAGCCACAGAAACGCTCTATTCAAGCCGAAAAGACCGCCCATATGAGCCGTAAAATCACCATAGCCGCCCGCATGCGTTGCGCAAGTGTTTAAACATGAACCATCGATTAATTTAATCCCGATATAATCAATTCAATGACGATTCAAAAGATGCGCAGACAGGCGATCCAAAAAGTCGGCCCGATCGCCACCTTGACATTTCGTACAGCCTTGTACAAACTGTAAATATGAAATCCCGCCGCACGACCTCCCGCACCCCGGAACAGCGCGCCATGCTCGAGCAGCTGGAGCGCATCGCCGACGGCCTCGGGCAAACCCTCGCGCCGTTCTGCGAGGTCGTGGTGCACGACCTGCTGGCGCCGGATCAGGCCATCCTCGCGATTCACAACAACCTGTCCGGCCGCGAGGTCGGCGATCCCGCGACGGAACTCGGCATGGCCCGCATCGCCGACCCGGACTTCACGCAGATCCTCGCGAACTATGCGAACCAGTTCGCGGATGGCCGCCAGGCCAAGAGCACGTCCATCGGCATCAAGGATTCGAGCGGCCGCTATATCGCCGCGCTGTGCCTGAACCTCGACCTCACGCTGTTCCGCGGCCTGCAGAGCGCGATGAACCAGTTCATGCGCATGGACGCCGACGGTCCGCGCGAGACACTCGACCCCGCCGGCACCGATGCCATCCGCGCGCGCATCGACGCATTCGCCGCGCGCCACGCCACCACGCCGCGCGCGCTGCGCACGGACGAGCGCCGCACGCTGCTGGCCGAACTCCGCGCCGCCGGGCTCCTCGACGTGCGGCGCGCCATGGAAACCATCGCCGCGCACCTTGGCGTGTCGCGTGCATCCGTCTATAGCTATGCCCGCTGATGCCCAACTGCTGCTGCTCGACAAACACGCGGTCGAGTCGCTGCTGAACCCCGACGATGTCCTGCGCGCCGTGCGCGAGGCATTCACGCTCCACAGCGATCGCGAAGGCCGCGTATTCCCCGTCATCCGGGAACCGCTGCATACGGGCGGCGTGTTCGGCATCAAGGCAGGCGACGTCCCCGCGCAGGACCTGCTGGGGTTCAAGGCGGCGGGGTTCTGGCCATCGAATCGGCAACAGGGCGGCGAGCCGCATCAGGCCACGATCCTGCTCATCGATCCCGCGACGGGACGCCCGGTCTGCATGATCGACGGCAACGCGATCACCACCGCCCGAACGGGCGCGGCCGGCGGCATCGGCCTGCAAGCGCTCGCGCGGCCGGACAGCACATCGCTGTGCGTGTTCGGTACCGGCGTGCAGGCGCGCGTGCAGGCCGCCTTCGCGCTGCGGCGCCTGCCTTCGCTGCGCACCGTGCGTTATGTCAGCCACGGCGGCACGCCGGACCCCGCGTTCGAAGCCGCCATCGCCACACTGGCCGCCGGTATCGCTGTGTCGCACGACACCGACGGCAATCGCGCGGTCGCCGGCAGCGACATCGTCATCACCGCCACGCCGGGACGCGGCCCACTGTTCGATGCCGATGCCTTGCAGCCCGGCACACACATCAATGCGGTCGGTACCGATACGCGCGGCAAGCGCGAACTGCCGGCCGGCGTGCTCGAGCGCGCGATCGTCGTCGCCGACGACCGCGAGCAATCCGTCACGATCGGCGAGCGCCAATGGGCGCCCGGCGTGGCGTGCACCGAGATCGGCGACCTGCTGACAGGCAAGGCGTCCCTCGCGCGCCAGCCCGGCGATATCACCGTGTTCGACATGACGGGCCTGGCATTGCAGGACCTCACCGTCGGGCGCATGATCCACGAACGAGCCATGGCCGACGGCGTCGGGTGCGCCATCGCATGGCCCTGGTAACTCCACTACTGCCTCGATCCATGACCGATATCACCTTGCCCACTTACGCCGACGTCGAAGCCGCCGCCAAACGGCTCGAAGGCTACGCGCACAAGACTCCCGTCATGACGTCCCGCACGGTCAACGACCTGCTCGGCGCCGAAGTGTTCTTCAAGTGCGAGAACCTGCAACGGATGGGCGCGTTCAAGTTCCGCGGCGGCTTCAACGCCCTCTCGAAGTTCACGCCCGAGCAACGCCGCGCCGGCGTGGTGGCGTTCTCGTCGGGCAACCATGCGCAGGCCATCGCGCTGTCCGCGCGCCTGCTCGGCATGCCGGCGACGATCATCATGCCGCACGACGCACCGGCCGCGAAGGTCGCGGCGACCAAAGGCTATGGCGGCAATGTGGTGATGTACGACCGCTACAAGGAAGACCGCGAGGCGATCGGCCGCAAGCTGGCCGAGGAGCACGGCATGACGCTGATTCCGCCGTACGACCATCCGGACGTGCTGACGGGCCAGGGCACCGCGGCCAAGGAACTGTTCGAGGAGGTGGGGACCCTGGACGCCATCTTCACGCCGCTGGGCGGCGGCGGGCTGCTGTCGGGCACGGCACTGGCCACGCGCGCGCTGGCGCCGCAATGCAAGATCTACGGCGTGGAGCCGGAAGCCGGCAACGACGGCCAGCGCTCGTTCCGCAGCGGCGAGATCGTGGACATCCCGACGCCGAAGACCATCGCCGACGGCGCGCAAACCCAGCACCTCGGCCACTACACGTTCGGGATCATCCGCCGCGATGTCACCGATATCCTCACCGCCACGGACGCGCAACTGATCGACGCCATGCGCCTCTTCGCCGCGCGCATGAAGATCCTCGTCGAGCCGACCGGGGCGCTAAGCCTCGCGGGCGCGTTCACGATCAAGCCCGAACTGCAGGGCAAGCGCATCGGCGTGGTGATCAGCGGCGGCAACGTCGATCTGGAACGTTTCTGCGAACTGCTGAAGCCGTAACGCTTCCGGCAGGGCCGGGGATCAGATCTCCCCGGCCTGCTTGACCTCCTCGCGCGTGCCCTTTGCCACCTCGGGCGGGAGTTGGAGGAAGATCCATGCCGATGCCGCCGTGATCACGCCGAGGCAGAGGAACGTCGTGTGGAACGCGGGCAGCACCGCCATGCCCGAATGGCGCCCGATACCCTGCTGGAACGTCGAGAGCAAGGCGCCCGCCGACGTCACGGCCAGGCTCATGGAGAGCATCTGCACCATCGACAGCATGCTGTTGCCGCTGCTCGCGGTATTGCCGCCGAGGTCCTTGAGCGTGACGGTGTTCATCGCGGTGAACTGGATCGAGTTGACCGCGCCGAAGATCGCCAGCTGCACGATCGTCAGCGCAAGCGGCCGTCCCGGCGCGATCAGCGCGAACGAGGCGATCACGATGCCGACCAGCACGGTATTGGTCGTCAGCACGCGCCGATATCCGTGCTTCTCGATCAGCGTCGTCGCGAGCCGCTTCGCACCCATGCCGGCGGCCGTCACCGGCAACATCATCAGCCCCGCGTCGAAGGGCGAGAAGCCCAGGCTCACCTGCAGCGTGAGCGGAATCAGGAACGGCATCGCGCCATTGCCGATGCGCGCGAACAGGTTGCCCAGCAATCCGACGCTGAACGCATGGATGCGGAACAGCCGCAGCGGAAACAGCGGCTGCTGCCGCCGTCGCGCGTGCAGTACGTACACGGTCAGCGCGCCCAGACTCGCGATCAGCAGCATCAGCACCACGGCCGGCTGGAACCCCAGTTCCGCCAGCCCATCGAGCGCGAACGACAGGGTCACCATCGCCGTGGCGAGCAGGAAGTAGCCGCCGAGGTCGAACGGCCCGATGCCGGGCAGGCGCGCATTGGGCATGAAGCGAACGGTCGCCAGCGCGCCGATCACGCCCACGGGCACGTTGATCAGGAAGATCCAGTGCCAGGAGAACGTCTGCGTGAGCCAGCCGCCGAGCGTCGGCCCGATCAGCGGACCGATCATCCCGGGAATCGCCACGAAGCTCAGCGCCTGGAGATACTGGTCGCGCGGAAACGTCCGCAGTACCGACAGCCGCCCCACCGGCAGCAGCATCGCGCCGCCCACGCCCTGCACCACGCGCGCGATCACGAGCACCGTCA
The DNA here is from genome assembly GCF_008693385.1 of Cupriavidus pauculus. Lineage (NCBI taxonomy): Bacteria > Pseudomonadati > Pseudomonadota > Betaproteobacteria > Burkholderiales > Burkholderiaceae > Cupriavidus > Cupriavidus pauculus. The sequence goes on along the minus strand of NZ_CP044067.1, from coordinate 2,731,725 downwards.
GCGATTGCGCCCACGCGCATAGCAGCGAGCCCAGCACGAACAGCGCGATGGCCACCTGGAAGATCGTGCGCGTGCCGAACCTGTCCGCCAGCCAGCCCGACGCCGGAATGATCACGGCCATCGTAAGCGAGTACGCGATGATGACCGACTGCATCCGCAGCGGACTCTCCCCGAGGCTCGCCGCCATCGCAGGCAGCGCGGTATTGACGATCGTCGAGTCGAGCGTCTGCATGAAGAAGCCGACCGCGACGACCCACAACATGATGCGCAGGTTGCGGTCGTCGGGCAGAGAGGTGGGCATTCGGGAAACTCCGGATGGGGGGCGCTGCAAAAACCGAAACCTTATGCCCGGCAAGCCCCCGAGGCAAGTCGGCCGATCGCCGACATGCGAAATTGATGCATCGCAGCATCGAAACCCTCATTAGTTGGGCAATACCGGTAATACCTTGGTTTGGGGGTGTCTGGAAACTTCTTCCGCACAAGGGTACGCTGAGGGGCAGCCCGTGCGCGCGCATCGGTTCGGGAGCATTCCCCACCCTAGACAGGAGTCACCATGAAGACCATCGTTGCCCTCGCCGCCCTCGCCCTGCTGTCCACCGGCATGGCCCACGCGGCGGGCCCGGCCAATCCGGCCGACCGCTATGACTACAACATGCGGACGACCAACAAGGACGGCTACGTTCCGGATCCGAACCGCATCAGCAACAAGGACGGCTACACGCCCGACGCCAATCGCGTGACCAACAAGGACGGCTACGTCCCGGATACGGCCAAGAACGACAAGTTCGACCCGTACACGCAGGGCGCGCGCCAGAACACGGCCAGCGCGCTGGTCGACGACAAGGCCGCGAAGCCGGCCAAGAAGAAGTCGTCGGCCCACAAGAAGGCTCCGGCCGCCGCCGCGAAGTAAGTCGGCGCCAGTAGTCGGCGCCAGTAGTCGGCGCCCCTAGCCGGCGCCCTCTGGCCGGCGCCCTGCCCGCCGGCCCCCCTCTCCCCTCGGGAGAGGGGGAACACCCCCTCCGAAAATCCTTCACCCTTCCCCTCAGGAATACTTCCACCGTGCCGTTAACGGTCGATGCAGGGAGTTCTCTCCCATGCTTTTCTCAACCGATCGGACGACACTCATGGATACTTCCGTTGTCAGCGCGGCCAGCAATGCGGGGGCGAATCCCGTACCGCTGGTGATGCTGCGCAAGGCGCTGGACATGCAGGCCGCAGGCGTGGCCGCCCTGCTTCAGGGCATGCCGCAGGTCACCCCAGCCAGCAACCCCCCGCATCTCGGCCAGAACATCGACATCAAGGTTTGATGGAATGGGCGCCGGGCGTTGTGCGAAAACGCCAACTGCCCGGCATCCGGCAACCTGCGGACATCGCCAAGCGTAAGCCCTCGTATTAGAATCGGTCGCTTACTTGTCATTCGTTGCCGCCAGCCTGGTGGATTTCTGGAGATTGCGTTGTTGCACGCTGGCTCTTGTCCGGTGTTTTTGTTCGGGTCCCGACTCATGTCGTCCACGCACGCGAACCAGAGAAACCCACGCTGAGGAACTCGATGACCTCGATTACGTTTGATGTGGCTCTGGCTCACGACCCCGTCGATCGGGATTTCGTGGCGCTCGACGCGCTGTCCGCGGTGTCGGGCGAGAGTGCGGAAGAACGCGCAGCCGAACGCGAAGGCTGGGCATTGCTGGAAGCCACGGGCGACCTCGCCCTCCAGACCGGGACCGCCGGGCGCATCCGTCGCGCCACCGAGTCCTCGGCGCTGCTGCTCGACTACCCCCGCGAATACCTGCTGCGCGTGTCCGTGCTCGATATCGTCGCGGCCGAGGAACGCCAGCGCCTGGCCTGGCTGCTGCAACGCTGCGCGCAGGACGGCACGGTACGCCGCGACCGTTTCCGGTTCGTCTGCGGCATCCGCAGCAGCCGCTGGATCGACCTGCGTATCACGCGCCGTGTCATCGATGACCGCGTCGATGACCGCGTCGATGACCGCACCAATACCCGCACCGACGACCGCGTCGATGATCGCGCCGGGGAGCGCACGGAACTGCTGCTGACCGGTCACGACGTCACGGATTGGGTCGAGAACGAACGCCAGCTCGTCGAGCTCTCCTATCAGGACCCGCTCACGGGCGCCGGCAACCGTGCCTACATGCGCAAGCGCATCGCCGAGTTCTCGGCGCGCGGCACGCCGGGCCAGCTGTTCGCGCTGGCGCTGATGGACCTGGACGGCTTCAAGAAGGTCAACGATTCGCTCGGCCACGAGTTCGGCGACGCGCTGCTCAAGGAAATCGGCAAGCGCCTGCAGGACGCGCTGCGCTCGCGCAATATGGTCGCGCGGCTCGGCGGCGACGAATTCGTGCTGCTGCTAGAGGGGCTCGACTCCGAATCGGAAGCGATACGCATTCTCGAGCGCGTGATCCACGTCTGCCGCCAGCCGTTCCATCTGGGCGGCTGCCAGGTGCGTATCACCACGAGCATCGGGCTCGCATTCGGCGGCACCGCCTCTCCCGCCGGAAATCCCGCCGACATGCCGCTGACGGAATCGCAGTGGCTGCGCCGCGCCGACCTTGCGATGTACGAGGCCAAGGCGCTCGGCAAAAACCGCTATTGCCTGTATTCGCCCGAATTCGAGCATCGGCTCGACGAGCAGTTCCGCATCGAGCAGAGCATGTTCGAGGCCGTGCAGAACGGCGAATTCCTGCTCCATTACCAGCCCATCGTGTGGCCCGAGACCGGCGAGGTCTGCGCGACCGAGGCCCTGATGCGCTGGGAGCATCCCCAGGGCGCGATCCCGCCCGACGTCTTTATTCCGATGGCCGAGAACAACGGCCTGATCAAGCATCTCGGCGCCTGGGCGCTGCGTTGCGCCTGCGCGCAGCTCGCCAGCTGGGATGCGCAGGGCATCCACGTGCAGCACATGTCCGTCAACGTATCGCCGGTGCAGTTCCGCCATCCGGGCTTCCTCGACAGCGTGCGCAACGCGATCCAGGACGCCCGTATCTCTCCGGACCGCGTGGTGCTCGAAATCACCGAAAGCGCGCTGATGACCGACCCGGCCGCGACCGAGTCGCTGCTCACGGAACTGCGCGCGCTGGGCATCCGCTTTGCGGTGGACGACTTCGGCACCGGCTATTCGAGCCTGTCCTATCTGCGCCGCTTTCCGCTGTCCGCGCTCAAGATCGACCGCAGCTTCGTCAGCGACATGATGGACTCCCCGCATGCGCGCACCATCGTGTCCGCGGTGATGTCCCTCTCGCGCGAGCTCGGTCTCGTGGCAATCGCCGAGGGTGTGGAATCGGATGCGCAGGCGCAGTTGCTGTCCGCGCAGGGCTGCACGCTGGTGCAGGGCTGGCGCTACGCGCAGGCACTGCCGCCGGGCGAGTTCGAGCGCGCGCTGCACGCCGGCGCGCTGCAGCTCGGCCAGACCGATGTATTTCCGTCGCAGGGGCAGGCATGAGAAAGGACGCCTTCTTCGAGACGCTCTGGAACCGCATGGCGCAGCAGGGAGACTTTCCCACGCTGCAGTATTCGGTCGATAACATCTTCAAGACGCTGCATAGCGACCTCAACGTCGGCCAAATGGCCTCGAGCGTGCTGTCGGACTTCAGCCTGTCGCAGAAGGTCATCCGCCTTGCGAATTCGGCGATGTACCGCTCGTTCGGCGGCGAGGTGACCACGGTGTCGCGCGCGATCCTCGTGCTCGGCGTGGAGGCGATCAGCCATCTGACGCTCGGCGTGCAGCTGCTCGACTATTTCCACGGCGTGGCGCCAAGCCGCCCGCAGGCCGCGCGCGCGATGACGCAGGCGCTCGTCGCGGGCGAGATCACGCGCGCGCTGAGCAATGCGCGCGGCATCAACGAAGGCGAGGAAGCGGTCGTCTGCACGTTGATGTACCACATGAGCCGGCTGTTGCTCGTGTTCTATTTCCCGGACGAGTGGGAACGCATCCAGGCGCTGACGGAATCGGGAGAGATGGCCGAGACCGATGCGTGCGTCGAGGTGGTCGGCGTATCGCTCGCGGAGATCGCGGAGGCCGCCGCCGTCAAATGGCGCCTGCCCGGACTCATCGCCAATACGATGAGCCACCGCCCGGTGACGGCCGAGACCGTCATCGAGACCCACACCGACTGGCTCGGCGCCATGGCGCAGGTTTCCTCGCAGGCGGCCGCCGCGATGACGCGGGATGCCGCGCCCGAGGACGTGGAAGCCCTGCTGAGCGAGCACGCACGCGTGCTGGGCCTCGATGCGGCCGATATCCGTTTTGCCATCCGCCAGGCGGGAACGCTCAGCGCCTCCATCGCGCAGGCGGAGGCCCCCGATACCGAAGCGCCCGCGCCCGAAGGCAAGCCCGCGGACGCCATCGAGCGGTTGCGGGTCGGCCTCGAAGAGGTGCGCCGCGAAGGCGCGGCGCTCTCCATCGGACAGATGGCGCCGCTCGCGCTGGAGTGCGTCATGCGCGCGCTCAACTTCGAGAATGGGTTCCTGATGGTGCTGAACCCCGGCGCCAAGCGCTTCGACGCGCGGCTCGGTTTCGGCAACGGCGTGCGCGAAAAGCTGGACGCGCTGTCGTTCGAAGAAGGGTTCGTGCCCGATATCTTTCACTTCGCGACGATCTCGCCGCGGCCGCTCCAGTTCGAGGACACGCACGACGCCGAAGTGGCCCAGCGCGTACCGCGCTGGTATCGCGACGCGATGCCCGAGGCACGCTCGGTGCTGCTCGCGCCGGTCAAGCTGCGCAACCGGTGCGTCGCGCTGCTGTGCGGCGACTGGGGCGCGACCTGCTGCGCGGGCGGGCTGACCGAGGCCGAACTCGAACTCGTCGGCGAGTTCGCGAAGGAGATCGGGGCGAGCTTCCTGCGTTCGGCCGCCGCGTAGTTCGCCTGCCTGCGGCGGGATAGAGGGGATCGAGCCAATCGAGGGGATCGAACGGAATATTTCGGCGCGCTCGCGTGTTTCAAGAACATGCAGACGCGCAATCTGTCTCAGCTATGAGGAGCGTGGATGCACTATGCTCATCATTGCCAAGTACGGAGCCCAGAGATGTCCGACCCCCAAGATCGTCCCCCCCTCCTGCGTCCCACCCTCCTGCGTCCGCCTTTCCTGCATGTGGCCGTCCGGGCCGCACTCGCCGCGACCGCGGCCGCGCTGCTGCTGGCCGGCTGCTCGACGCTGCAGCCCATCCAGACCGCGGAAAAGCTCGTCGGCAGCCCCGAAAGTACCGTGCGTCAGACGTTCGGCGAGCCCACCGACACGTTCAAGCTCGCCGACGGCACCACGCGCTGGATCTACTCGAAGCAACCGTACGGCTACGACATCTACGCCGCCGATTTCGACGCGAACGGCCGCCTGAAGAGCTTCCGCGAAATGCTGACGGAAGCCGAGATCTATGCGGCGAAGCCGGGCGTCTGGACCAAGCAGGACGTGCTCGAGCGCTGGGGCCGGCCGAGGGAGCCGATCAACTACTACCCGCTGATGAAGCGCGAGGCATGGTCGTACCGCATGTATGTGGCACCGTACCAGCCCGCGCATTTCAGCGTCTACTTCACCGACGCCGGCGTGGTCGACCGCACGATGATCATCCTGGACGCGCGCGGCGACCGCAACCGCCGCTGATCTACCGCCGATCTACGACGGATCCTTGGTACGTGTCCGCGACACCGCGGACATGATGCCGATACCGAGCACGATCACGCATGCAATGCCGATATAGACCTGCGACACGCCCATCGTGACGAGCCCCCATGCAATGCCGCCGACAAGCAGCAGCACGCCGACCAGGTATAGCGCAAACGACATATGACACCTCCGGATGGTTGCAGCCTGCTTCATCGTAGGCAGCACATCCGCCGGCAGACATCGGTGACCGGCGGAGAGCGTTGTAGGCCGGTTCCTACCCCCGCCACGCGCAACGCTGGCCTGACCCCGGACAGGGGTTCGCCTACGGCTGTACCGACGGCTCGCGCTTGAGCGTGCGCAGCACGAACGTCGAGTGGCTGTGGCGCAGGCCCGGCAGCTTGTAGAGCTTGTGCCGCAGGAATTCCTCGTAGCCCTCGGTGCCCGCCACCGCGACCTTGATCAGATAGTCGTACTCCCCCGTCAGCAGATGCGCCTCGAGGACTTCGGGGAGTTCGGCCAGCGCTTCGCCGAAGCGATGCAGCATGTCGTCGTCGTGCCGGTCCAGCGTGACCTCGATCAGCACCGTGTCCGGAAAACCGAGCGCCTTCTGGTTCAGCAATGCCGCGTAGCCGTCGATGACGCCCGCATCCTCGAGCGCGCGCACGCGGTTCCAGCAGGGCGTGGCGGAGAGTCCGACGCGCTCGGCCAGCTTCGCGTTGGAGATGCGGCCGTCGCGGCGCAGTTCGCGCAGAATGCGGCGATCGATGTCGTCGAGCTTGGTAGGGTTATTCACGGAAAACGATGTCCGAAGAAGAATATCCCTCAGACTCTACACCAAACCCGTGATTCATCTCCATTCCGAGTCCAAATGGAGAAAAATAAGAAGCCTATTTCGAGGCACCGCTGGTACATTGTTTCCATCGCCCACCCCTGCCCGATACCCGCCATGTCCCTGCCAGCCCTGCAACTCGACCTTCGCCTCGACGGCACCGACACGTTCGGCGCGCTCGAATGGGTGCTCGCCAGCGCCCGCCGCACCGGTCTGTCGCTGCAGCAGATTCATATGCAGGGCCGCACCGCGCGGCTCGTGACGGAGGCCCCCGACGCCGATCTGCTCGAGCTGTTCCTGCGTCGTGTCGAACAAGGCGTGGACATGGCGGTGGTCGATGCGGTAATCGACGCGGGAATCGATGCGGTCAGCGAGGAAAAGGAAGCGCTTGCCGCCTGAGGCCACCGCAGCCAGTCACGCCGCGGACAGCAGCTCGATACCGTCGAGCTCCGCCGCGCACGTATCGCGCACGATCGACACAAAGTCGTCCACATAAGGCCGCTCGGCCATCGCGGTCGGCACGGTCGCAAACAACTCGCTCCACAATCCCTTCGTCCCGATCCGCTTGGCCAGCACATAGTCGTGGTCGACGTAGTTCTTCACGCCCCAGTTCGGTAACGCCGCCACCCCGCGCCGGCTCGCCACGAGCTGCAGCACCGCCACGGTCAGCTCGGCGGTGCGCCGCTGCAGGCGGATGCCCGCGGGCTCGAGCACCTCGCGAATCAGGTCGATGCGCGTCTCGGGCACGGGATACGTGATCAGCGTCTCGCCCGCGAGGTCCTGCGCCTCGATCCGCCGCTTGTTGCGCAGCCGGTGCTCGTTGGCGATGACGGCCAGGATCTCGAAGCGGAACAGCGGCGCCACGACGAGCCCGCGCCGCGTCGGCGGCTTCGATCCGATCACCATGTCCGCGCGCCCTTCCGCGATCAGTGACAGGGGGTCGGCGTGAAAGCCCGCCACGAGGTCGACCTCCACCTCGGGCCAGCGGCGCCGGAACTCGTCCATCACCGGCATCAGCCAGTCGAAGCACGTATGGCATTCGAGCACCACGCGCAATTCGCCGCTCGTGTCGCCCTTGAGCCGGACCAGATCGCGCTCGGCCTCGCTGATCGCGGCCAGCGACTCGCGCGCGAGCGCGAGCAGGCGCTCGCCGGCCGGCGTAAAGCGCAGCCCATGGCGCGTGCGATCGAACAATGCCATGCCGTAGTGCGATTCGATCGCCTTGATCTGATGCGATAACGCCGACTGGCTCACGTGCACACGCTCGGCCGCCACCGCGAGCTTGCCCGATTCCGCGATGGCTACCAGCGAGCGGAAATGCCTGACTTCAATCATGAATTAGATTCATATAATGTTTAAAACATGTCGCTTGATTCATTCTAGCCGCGATCCGACACTGTGCGCCACTCTGGATTTCTTCCGCACGCAGACATGGCACACACTCACACGCTCGGTTTTCCGCGCATCGGCGCGCGCCGCGAACTCAAGTTCGCGCTGGAATCGTTCTGGCGCGACGGCATGAAGGCGGACGCCGAGGCCCCGTTGCGCGAGACCGGTGCCGCATTGCGGCGCCGCCACTGGCAACTGCAGGCCGAGCACGGCCTCGCCCATGTCGCGGCCGGCGACTTCGCGTGGTACGACCAGGTCCTGTCGACAACGGCGCTGCTCGGCGCGTTGCCCCGCCGTTTCGGTTTCGATGCCGCGCGGCTGACGCTGGCGCAATCCTTCGAACTGGCGCGCGGCAACGCGGCGCAGCCCGCGATGGAAATGACCAAATGGTTCGACACGAACTACCACTACCTCGTGCCGGAACTCGATGCGGACAGTACGTTCGACGGCGGGCCATCGTGGTTCTTCGATGAGATCGGCGAAGCCCTGGCGCTCGGGCACAAGACGCGCCCCGTACTGATCGGCCCCATCACCTACCTGTGGCTGGCCAAGAGCCATGTCGCCGGCTTCGATCGGCTGTCGCTGCTGCCACGCGTCGTGGCCGCGTACCAGCGCATCCTCGCGCAGCTTGCCGCGCGCGGCATCGAATGGGTCCAGATCGACGAGCCCGCGCTGTGCACGGACCTCGACGCGCGCTGGCTCGATGCCTGCGACACGGCTTACCAGTCGCTCGGCGGCCTCGGCATCAAGCTCTTGCTCGCCACCTACTTCGGCACGACCGCCCCGCATGCCGCGCGCGTGGCCGCGCTCCCCGTGCACGGTTTTCACCTCGACCTCGTACGCGCGCCCGGGCAACTCGATGCATGGCTGCGCGTGCTGCCCGCGCAGGCGGTGCTCTCGGCCGGCATCATCGACGGCCGCAATATCTGGCGCACCGACCTGCCCGCGGCGCTCGCACGGCTGCGGCCGTTGCACGATGCGCTAGGCGATCGACTCTGGCTGGCCCCGTCGTGTTCGCTGCTGCATGTGCCGGTCTCGCTCGAGACCGAAACGCGCCTCGATCCGGAACTGCGGTCGTGGCTCGCATTCGCCACCGAGAAGCTTGACGAACTGCGCGTGCTGGCCACGGCGCTGACGCACGGCGAGGCCGCCGTCGCCGCGGAACTGATGGCGTCGGATGCCGCGCGCCAGTCGCGGCAATCCTCGCGGCGCGTCGTCAATGCCTCGGTGCGCAAGCGCCTTGCCGCCATCACGCCGCAGATGGCCACGCGCCAGAGTCCGTTCGACGCGCGCAACGCGCTGCAGCGCGCATCGCTCAAGCTGCCGCCGCTGCCAACCACGACCATCGGCTCGTTTCCGCAAACGCCGGCCATCCGTCAGGCGCGTGCCGCGCACCGGCGCGGCGAGCTTGGCGCGCTGGCCTACCTCGAACGCATGCGCGCGGAAATCACGCACGCCGTGCGCAGGCAGGAGGCACTAGGGCTCGATGTGCTCGTGCATGGCGAGGCCGAGCGTAACGACATGGTCGAGTTCTTCGGCGAGCAGCTGTGCGGCTATGCGTTCACGGAGAACGGCTGGGTCCAGAGCTACGGTTCGCGCTGCGTGAAGCCGCCCGTGATCTATGGCGACGTCTACCGCCCCGAACCGATGACCGTCGATACCACGCGCTTCGCCCAGTCCCTGACCGAGCGTCCGATGAAGGGCATGCTGACGGGCCCCGTCACGATGCTCCAGTGGTCGTTCGTGCGCGACGATCAGCCCCGGGCGGCCACGGCGCGCCAGCTCGCGCTCGCCATTCGCGACGAGGTCTGCGACCTCGAGGCGGCCGGCATCCGCGTGATCCAGATCGACGAGCCCGCGCTGCGTGAAGGCTTGCCGCTACGCGCGTCGGAGTGGCCCGCGTATCTCGAATGGGCGGTGGAAGCCTTCCGGCTGTCCGCGTCGGGCGTCGCGGACCGGACGCAGATCCATACGCATATGTGCTATGCCGAGTTCAACGATATCCTGCCCGCCATCGCGGCGATGGACGCCGACGTCATCACGATCGAGACGTCGCGTTCCGCCATGGAGCTGCTCGAGGGCTTTGGCGCGTTCGCCTACCCCAACGAGATCGGGCCCGGTGTCTACGACATCCACTCGCCGCGCGTTCCCGAGGTGTCGGCCATCGCGCGGCTGCTCGAGCGCGCGTGCGAAGTGATTCCGCCGGAACGGCTGTGGGTCAATCCGGACTGCGGGCTCAAGACGCGCGGCTGGCCGGAAACCGAGGCCGCGCTGACGAACATGGTCGCGGCCACGCATCAGTTGCGCGCACGCCTCGCGGCGTAGGACATCACCCCGATGGCCAATGCGGCGCTGTGTCACATGGCGTCCGCGCCCGCACATTCCTATCCTTGCGGTCGAGCCCATAAGATCAGGCCGATGGCATCTGCTCGCGGAAGCACATCGTCCGGCCGCAAGGAAGGTCATGAAACGAATCACAGCCTGGCGCCGCCTGTCGGTGTTGCCAGCCGCCGCGCTGACGGGCATTGCCGCCGCGCAATCCGCCAGCCCGTCCGCCAGCCCGTCCGCATCGACGGCGGGCGATCCGCCGTCGGCCGTGTCCACGCCGGAGGTCCGCGTGCTGCCTGCGGTCACCGCCACCGCGAATGCCAACGGCTCGCTCACCGCGCCGGGCATCGCGCGGCAACGCGAGTCGCTGTTCCAGTCGGCCGGCTCGGTCGGCTTCGTCGATGCGGCCTCCTATAGCGATACCTACGCCAGCAATCTGCGCGACGTGCTCAAGGACGCGCCCGGCGTCTACGTGGAAGAACGCTACGGACAGGAACTGCGGCTGTCGATCCGCGGCTCGGGCATCGCCCGCGGCTTCCATGCGCGCGGGCTCGATCTGCTGCAGGACGGCGTGCCGACCAACTTTGCCGACGGCAGCGGCGATTACTACCAGATCGATCCGCTCGGCCTCGCCGCCACGGAGATCTACAAGGGCGGCAATGGCCTCGCCTATGGCAGCACCACGCTCGGCGGCGCGATCAACTTCACCACGCCCACGGCGCTCACTGCCGACGCGCCCAACATGGTGCGCGTGGACGGCGGCAGCTTCGGCACGGCACGCGCCAGCGCGCAGGTCTCGCGCCAGATCGGCGCGTTCGACTTTCTCGCCAACCTGACCGTCAATCACGCCGAGGGTTATCGCAGCCACGAGCGCGGCCAGTACGAGCAACTGAACGCGAACTTCGGCTACCGCTTCAGCCCCGCCGTGGAAACGCGTTTCTACTTCGGCGCGTATATCGTCGATCAGCTGTTGCCCGGCTCGCTCACGCTCGATCAGGCGCTGCACAACCCCCGCATGGCCTCGGCCAGCGCGCTGGCGGGCGATCAGGCACGCAACACGCGCACCGAGCGGCTGGCCAACGTGACCAGCGTCAAGCTCGACAACGGGCAACTCGACTTCACCTCGTGGGTCGTGCACAAGAGCCTCTACCACCCGATCTTCCAGGTCATCGACCAGGACGCGTGGACCTACGGCTTTGCGCCGCGCTATACCGGCAACTTCGCGGTCGGCGGTCTGCGCAACCAGATCATTGCGGGCGCGCGCTTCCTTGGCGGCAACAACGACGCGCGCCAGTACGTGAACGTCAGCGGCGATCGCGGCGCGCAGACGCTCAATGCGCGGCAGGATGCCTACAACTACGAGGCCTACCTCGAGGACCGTCTTTACGTGGTGCCGACCGTGGCGATCATGGCCGGCGCGAAGGCCTATCGCAGCCGGCGCGACTATACGGACTTCGGCGGCCTGCCCGCGAGCCCCACACCGCGCGCGGATGCCACGACCTATAGCGGCGTGAATCCGAAGTTCGGTGTGCTATGGGAGCCCGCGAAGCACGTGCAGGCGTTCGTCGATATCACGCGCAGCGCCGATGTGCCCGACTTCTCGGACCTGAACCAGACCATCGGCACCACGAACCGCTTCGTGCCGCTGGCGCAGCAGCGCGGGTGGACGGTCGAGGCCGGCACGCGCGGACAGACCGATCGCTACGGGTGGGACGTCACGCTCTACCGCTCGCTCGTACGCGATCAGCTCTTGCAATACACGGTCAGCCCGGACGTGCCGGCGTCGACGTTCAATGCGAACAAGACGGTGCTGCAGGGCGTGGAGCTCGGCGCCAGCGCTGACGTGTTGCACGACATCGTCGGCAAGGGCGACAAGTTCACGGTGTCGCAGTTGTGGAACTTCAGCGACTTCCGCTTCGACAACGATCCGGTCTACGGCAACAACCGCATCGCGGGCGTGCCGCGGCACGTACTGCGCACGACGCTCGCGTATAGCCGGCAACAGCGGCTGCGGGTGGCGGGAACGATCGACTGGGTGCCGAGCGGGGCGTATGTCGATTACGCGAATACGCAGCAGGTGCCGGCGTATGTGCTGTTCGGCGTGCAGGCCAGCTACGAGCTCGAAGGTCGCGCGCGTGGCGTGACGCTGTTCCTCGATGCGCGCAACCTGTCGAACCGCCGTTACATCAGCGACGTGAGTACGGTTGCGGACCTGCGGACGGCGACCAATACCGCGCTGTTCTATCCGGGCAATGGCCGGGCCCTGTATGCGGGGGTGAAGTACAAGTTTTGAGAGGGGGGGAGCCCCCCCTCCCTCAGTTCACCCGTTGCACTGCCGGCGGTATCCAGTCCCCATCCAGCAACGCCTGATCGGGCCAGTAAGCGCGCAGCATCAGGTTGAACGCATCGGGCGGCGCCGGCAGCCAGTTGGCCTGTTGCGCGGCGTTCGCCGGCCGGTCGTATTGAATATAGATATCCAGCGATCCATCGCGGTTGTACCGCAGCCGGTCGCGGCTACCGATCGAATACCGGTTGATCGGATTGCTCACGAACACCTGCTGGCTGTTGTACAGCGACAGCGACCAGAACGCCTTTACCGGCGGCAGCTGGCTCTTGTCGAAGTGCAGCACGTACCGGCTGCCCCCGTCGAACGGCCGCCCCGTCGCATCCGCGCGCGCGGTCGGGTACACGGCGTCCTCGGGCAGATTCAGATCGGGACCCATCATGGCCACCGTGGCGCGCGCCACGTAATCGGTGCCATACCCGCCGCCCTCATGCCAGACCCGCCATCCGGTATCGCCGGCCTCGGCCTTCTTGACCTGCGCGGCGATGCCCGTCAACGCCGCCGTCGCGCCTTCCTGCACCGCACGCGCGGTGGAAGGTTCCAGCACGGTCGTCTTGAACGGCTCGCCCGCCACGATGCCCATGCGCGTCATCTTCTCGACCATCGGCGCATCGGCCGGTGCCGGCGGATTGTCGGGCAGCAGCGCGGCCAGGCGGCTGAAGAAGGCCTGCGCGTCCATCGCGGCCACCTGCTCGGCGGGCGACGACTCGGTATCGATCATCGTGGCCCGCGGCGCGGCCGGCGCGGGCGCCACGCGACCGCCCTTCTGCCAGACCGACAGCGGGACCAGACGATACTGGTCCTGCAGACGATGCACGGCGGCAAGATCCTGCCGGCTATTGACCTGCGTCCGCCCGACGATCCACACCATCGCCGTCGGCGAACGAATCTCCTTCACACCCTTCGGCAACGTGCCCTTCCACTCGGGCCCGACGATCGCAAACGCGCCGCGCCGCGTACCGGTCGTGCGCTTGCCCGGCGACGCAATGACGTTGGTCCATGCATCGAGCATCGGCATCAGGTAGAAGCGGCCGGCGGTATCCGGTAACGACAGCACGACGGGTTCGCGCGAGACGTCGAGCCACGCCGTCGAATACAGCGTGTCGGCATTCGGCGTGACGACGTCCGTGAACGCGCCATCGAAGAACGAGCGGCGGTGACTGAAGGTATTGATTGGCGTCTTGACCGTCATGATCTCGCGCGTGACGTCCATCAGCACGAGCGGATAGCCAAACGTGAAGACCTCGGCAGAGAGCGACTTCATCGCCTGGTCGGAGGGCGCCTGCACGACGGCGGTCTCGGCAGGCGCGGGTGGCGGCGCGGTCGAGCACGCGGATATGAGGACGGCGAGCGTGACCACGCTCGCCAGCTGGCGTATCGAAGGATTCATGACCCCGTTTCCCTTGAGCATCGGGCGGCCTTCCGGAGACATGTGGCGCAGCGGCCGTGTCGCCTCGGAGGCGCATCTGTATTCCCGACGAATGATGTCTCCCGGCCCTGCCAGTGTCAATGACCCGAACGGCTGATTTAGGGGGAAACGAACACACCGGAGGCGGCGTACAAAACCGCGCGCACAAAAAACAAAAGCCCGGAGCGGAGCTCCGGGCTTTTGTTTTCGCATAGGTGGCGCGGCTGGCAGGATTCGAACCCACGACCCCTTGGTTCGTAGCCAAGTACTCTATCCAACTGAGCTACAGCCGCACGCGAGGCCGCAATTGTATCGCAGTTTCTGATTTGCGCAACCCCCTTCCACGCAACATTTTCATCGGGCCCGCACCACCGCTTTGATCACCATCGCTTTGGTCACCAACGATACCGCGCGCCGATCGTCGCGCTCGGGTTGCTGCCCGCCTTCGCCTTGAACCAGACCTTCAGCCCCGTCGCAGGATTGCCGTGCGCGCCAACATTGAACGAGAACAGCCCGCGCAGCAGATCGGTATCGATGCGCGTCCCGTTGATGTTGATGACCTTGGCGCGATTGTCCTGCCACCAGTCCGCCTCGACGAACGGATACACGCCGGACAGGCGCGTGGGCCGGGAGCCGTATAGCCGCACGGCAAGGCCGGTGGCGCTGACCTCCGACTGCGGATCCATGAACGCGGGCAGCGCCGTGTTCGATGGCCGGTAGGCAACCTCAACACGCGGCTGGATCGTGACGCCGCCCATGCGCGGCACCTCCGCATCGAGCGCGAGCGCGAGCGCGCGAATGCGGCTATCGGCAAAACCGGTGGCGGTGGTCACGTCGTCGAGGTGCAGGGACATGCCTCGCGTGCCCGACATGCGATTCGCCGTCGCACCCGGTGAGCGCGATGATGGCGGCGCGTAGTCGACGTCGACGGTCTGGTGCGAAAGCGGCGGCGGTCCGAACGAGGCGAGCGTCATGACCTCGCCTGGCGCGCTCGCTGGCATCTCGGCCGCGGCCTCGGTCGTCGCGCTGACGATCTCGGCCGGACCGGGCTCGGGAAGATTGGCGGCGACGAGCAGGCCATCCGCATACTCGGCCCGTGACAGCGCGCTCAGCATCAGCGCGAGCAGACAGCAACCATGCAGGAAACATCGGAGGCGGATATCCGCGGCGACAGAACGTGCGCCACCGGGACAGTGCCCGGCACCCCTCTCTCCCACATGCAGCCGCATGGTCATGGCAACCACCTCGCCGGGCGTTATCGTGCCCGATCGATTTGAGCATAGGCCAGTGCCCATGCAATGGTTAGCTACGAATGTGGGGTGCCGTGCAGACCGGCCAGACGCAAAAAAGCCCGCGTTGCCGCGGGCTTTAATTGAAAAAGCCCTGCTCGATGAGCAGGGCTTTCAAAATTGGTGCCCAGAAGAGGACTCGGTCACCCATGCGCGACCCCGGGCTGCGCTTGCAAGCGCAGCCTTTTCTCGTCCTCGCGGGAAGTCCTCAGGACTTCCCTTTCTGGGCGCAGAATTGAAAAAGCCCTGCTCGATGAGCAGGGCTTTCAAAATTGGTGCCCAGAAGAGGACTCGAACCTCCACAGTGTTGCCACCGCTAGGACCTGAACCTAGTGCGTCTACCAATTCCGCCATCTGGGCTTCGTCGCGCTAACGTGTTGCTGTGTTTGCGAAGCGAAGAACGCAATTATGCTGACCAGGCAGATCTCTGTCAACACCCTATCGCAAAAAATCTTCACCCGCGATGCAGACGGAAGTCGACGGCCGAAGGGCGTCCCGGCAGATCGAGCGTCGCCGTGGCCGCCGGCGTGCGTGCCACGATCTTGCCCGCGCGCAGCACGAGCAAACGCGTCGCGCGCAGACGCAGCGCCTCGACCGGATCGCCCGCCTGCAGCAGTACCAGATCCGCGCGGCAGCCGGGCGCGATGCCATAGCCTTCGAGTCCGAGAATGCGCGCCGGCGTCTCCGTTACCGCGGTAAAGCACGCACGCATCGCGTCCTGCCCCGTCATCTGCCCCACGTGCAGTCCCATATGCGCGACCTCGAGCATGTCGCCCGTGCCGAGGCTGTACCAGGGATCCATCACGCAGTCGTGCCCGAACGCCACCGGCACGCCAGCGGCCAGCAGTTCCGGCACACGCGTCATCCCGCGCCGCTTCGGATACGTATCGTGCCGGCCCTGCAGCGTGATGTTGATCAGCGGGTTGGCAATCGCGGCCACCCCCGCCTCGCGCATCAGCGGCAGCAGCTTGGACACGTAGTAGTTGTCCATCGAATGCATCGACGTCAGGTGCGACCCGGTCACGCGTCCCTGCAGGCCGAGTCGCACCGTCTCGCTGGCCAGCGTCTCGATATGCCGCGACATCGGATCGTCGCTCTCGTCGCAATGCATGTCCACGCGCAGGCCGCGCGCGGCGGCTTCCTCGCACAGCAGCGCCACCGAAGCGGCACCGTCCGCCATCGTGCGTTCGAAATGCGGAATACCGCCGACCACATCCACGCCCATATCGAGCGCGCGCCGCAGGTTGTCCAGCGCGTACGGCGACCGCAGCACGCCGTCCTGCGGGAATGCCACCAGCTGCAGATCCAGATACGGCTTGACGCGTTCGCGCACGTGCAGCAGCGCCTCCACGGCCAGCAGCCGCGGATCGCAGACGTCGACGTGCGAGCGAATCGCGAGCAGGCCCTTGGCCACGGCCCAGTCGCAGTACGCGAGCGCGCGCTCCACGAGCGCCTCCTGCGTCAGCAGCGGCTTGAGCTCGCCCCACAGCGCGATGCCCTCGAGCAGCGTGCCGGACTGGTTCACGCGCGGCAGCCCGAACGAGAGCGTCGAGTCCATATGGAAGTGCGCATCGACGAACGGCGGCGTGACCAGCTGACCCGCCGCGTCGATCTCTTCGTTGGCCTGTGCCGCGAGGTTTGCCTCGACGGCGGCGATACGGCCGCCCTCGATGGCGATATCGACGTCCTTGCGGCCGTCGGGCAGCGTGCAATGACGCAGGATCAGATCGAACATGATGTGAGGAAGTTTTCCAGTATTGGGGTCAGCGCTCGCCCTTGCGGTACGGCTTCATCAGCGCCTGAGGATACGCCGCGCGCCGCGCCACGAGCACCAGCGCGAGAATCGACAGCAGATACGGCAGCATCAGATAGAACTGATACGGCAGCGCGGGCAGTCCCGGCAGGCTCGCGCCGCCCTGCTGCAGGCGCAACTGCAGCGCGTCGAACGCCGCGAACAGCAATGCGCCGAGCAGCGCGCGGCCCGGCCGCCACGAGGCGAAGACGACAAGCGCCACGCAGATCCAGCCACGGCCGTTCACCATATTGAAGAAGAACGCGTTGAATGCCGACGTGGTCAGGAACGCGCCGCCCACGGCCATGAGCGCGGACCCGGCCATCACGGCGCCGATGCGCATCGCACCCACGCGGATGCC
This sequence comes from Cupriavidus pauculus, assembly GCF_008693385.1. Lineage (NCBI taxonomy): Bacteria > Pseudomonadati > Pseudomonadota > Betaproteobacteria > Burkholderiales > Burkholderiaceae > Cupriavidus > Cupriavidus pauculus. The sequence continues at coordinate 2,714,369 of NZ_CP044067.1, read as the reverse complement.
CTGCCCCTCGGCCGCGGCGGGATTCTCGCCGACCATGCGGATGGCGAGCCCCAGTGGCGTGCGATACAGCAGCCACGCAAGCACGGGCGCGAGCAGCAGCGCAAGGAGCGTCAATGCGGTTTCCGCCCCCAGCACGCGACCGATCACGGGAATGCCTTCGAGCCACGTCATCGGCGCGAACGGCGTGATCGTCGGCGGCGTCGAGACCGAAGCAAAGCCCAGCCGGTACGCGTAGTACGAGAGACTCGTCGCGAGCATCGTCACGCCGAGCCCGGCCACGTGCTGCGACAGCGCCAGCGACACGGTCAGCACGCCATGCAGCAGCCCGAACAGCAGGCCCACGCCGGCGGCCACCGCCACGCCGCCCCAAAGCGGCGCGCCGTGATACACGGCCAGCCAGCCCGAGAATGCACCGGCCACCATGATGCCTTCGATGCCGAGGTTCAGCACACCCGCGCGCTCGCAGAGCAGCACACCCAGCGTGCCGAAGATCAGCGGCGTGCCCACGCGCAGCACGGCGACCCAGAACGGGGCGCCGGACAGGATATCGAGCAGTTCCATTACCCGGCCCTCCCGCTGCGGTTGAAACGGATACCGTCGAAGCGGACGCGATATCGCGCGAGCATCGTCGCCACCAGCATCGAGATCAGTGCCACCGCGACGATCACGTCGGCGATGGTATTAGGGACGTTCACCGCGCGGCTCATGCCGTCGGCGCCCACCAGGATACCCGCCACGAAGATCGAGGCAGCCACCACGCCCAGCGGATGGAGCCCTGCCAGCATCGCAATGACCACGCCCGCGTAGCCGTAGCCGGGCGAGATATCGAGTGTCAGGTAGCCCGTGCGGCCGGCCACCTCGACCACGCCGGCAAGGCCCGCCAGCGCGCCCGACAGCAATGCCGCCAGCACGGTCACGCGCGCCACGGGCATGCCCGCGAATGCGGCCGCGCGCGCATTGGCGCCCACCGCGCGCATTTGCAGGCCGAACACGGTAAAGCGGTTGATGGCCCAGACCACCACGGCCAGCAGCACCGCGCCGATCAGCCCGCTATGCACGCGGGACCGCTCCATCAGGCGCGACAGTTCGAGCTCGGGCACCAGTGCGACCGACTGCGGCCAGCCCATCGCGAGCGGATCCTTCATGGGGCCGTCCAGCATCATCGACACCAGCAGCAGCACGATGAAGTTGAGCAGCAGCGTGGTCACCACCTCGTCCACGCCGAGGCGCAGCTTGAGCATGGCCGGCACCAGCAGCAGCAACGCGCCGGCAATCATGCCGGCCGCCACCATCGCGGCGAACAGCACCCACACCTGCGCCGCCTCCGGCAGCGAGCCCACCCATGCCGGCATACCGCCATCGACCTGTCCGCCCACCGCCACCGCGGCCAGCGCGCCTAGATAAAGCTGCCCTTCGGCGCCGATATTGAACAGCCGCGTCCGGAAGGCGACCGCCACGGCCAGGCCGGTCAGCATCAGCGGCGTCGCGCGCGTCAGCGTTTCCGACCACGCGAAGCGCGAGCCGAAACCGCCCTCGAGCAGCAGCAGATAGGCGCGGCCCACAGGTGCGCCGGCCCACGCGACCAGCAGCGCGCAGACGGCCAGCGTGACGACGATCGCCCCGAACGGCGCGCCGAACAGCGCCAGCCGCGAAACGGAAGTTCTTGCCTCAAGCCGCATCGATGGCCTCCATGCGGTCGTTGGCGTGTGCTTCGCCGTGGCCCTCGCCCGCCATGGCGAGGCCGAGCGACGCGAGCGTCCAGGCCTCGGTGGGCCGTGCCGCGGTCAGGTGACCGCTGTGGATCACCGCGACGCGATCGGCTAGCGCGCGCAACTCGTCGAGGTCTTCGGAAATCAGCAGCACGGCCGCGCCCTGCGCCGCGGCTTCCAGCAGCTGGCGCCGCACATAGGCCACTGCGCCGATATCGAGCCCCCATGTCGGCTGGCTCGCGACGACGAGTCGCGGTGCCCGGTCGCCGCGCACCGACAGCGCGCGGCCGAGAATCAGTTTCTGCATATTGCCGCCAGACAGATTGCGCGCGGCCACTTCGGCGCCGCCGCCGCGCACGTCGAAGCGTTCGATCAGGCCGCGCGTGAATGCGCGCGCGGCGCCGCGTCGAATGACGCCGCCGCGCACGAAGGCGGGATTGCCCAGTTGTTCCGTAATCGCGTTCTCCCATAGCGAGAGGTCGCCGACCGTGCCTTGTGCATGCCGGTCTTCGGGAATGCGCGCCACGCCGGCCTCGATCCATTTCCGCGGCACGGCCGCAAGCGGCTGGCCCCCGAGGGTCACGCTGCCGTGCGACGGCGTCGCGATGCCGCTCATCAGTTCGGCCAGCGCCACCTGCCCGTTGCCGGACACGCCGGCAATGCCGACGATCTCGCCCGCATGCAGCGTCAGCGAGATGTCCGTCAGCGCGCCATGGCCGTCGCCGGCCGCCACGCTCACGCGGTCGAGCTTCGCCACGACTTCGCCCACCGTGCGGCTGGCGTCGCGAACCGGCATCTCCACGCGCCGGCCCACCATCCGTTCGGCCAGTTCGGCCTTGCTGGTCTCCCGCGTGGCGCCCGTCGAGACGAGCTTGCCGCCGCGCAGCACCGCCACGCGATGGGATACACGCATGACCTCGTCGAGCTTGTGGCTGATGAAGACGACCGACAGGCCTTCCGCGATCAGCTGCGCGAGCGTGCCGAACAGGCTGTCCACCTCCTGCGGCGTGAGCACGGCGGTCGGCTCGTCGAGAATCAGCACCCGCGCGCCACGATAGAGCGCCTTGATGATTTCCACCCGCTGACGCTCGCCCACCGACAGCGCGCCCACGCGCGCCTGCGGATCCACGGCCAGCCCGAAGCGCGCGGCAATCTCCTGCACGCGTGCGCGCGCGGCGCCGCGCTGCTGGCGCCAGCGCCACAGCGGTTCGGTGCCGATGAGGATGTTGTCCAGTACGGACAGGTTGTCCGCGAGCGTGAAGTGCTGATGGACCATGCCGATGCCGGCGGCCAGCGCGGCGCGCGGCTGGCCCGGAGGCAACGGCTGCCCGTCGATCTCGACGGTGCCGGCGTCGGCCACGTAATGGCCGAACAGGATATTGACGAGCGTACTCTTGCCGGCGCCATTCTCGCCGAGCAACGCGAGCACCTCGCCGCGATGCAGTTCGAGCGAGATATCGTCGTTGGCGACGAGGCTGCCGAAGCGTTTGGTGATACCGGTCAGGCGCAGCACCGGCGGTGGGGAATTCGACATCGTATGTAGAAAAGATCGGTGCCCCTCTCCCCGCTGGGGGAGAGGGGCCGGGAGTGAGGGCAGAAGTTTAATTGGACTTCGGCTCGGTCTCCACCACCTTCACCGCAAACTTGCCATCGAGAATCGCTTTCTCTTTTGCCTTGACCTTGGCCATCAGATCGGCCGGCACCTTGCCCTCGAAGGTCCCCAGCGGCGCAAGCTCCGCGCCCTTGTACTTCATCAGCGAGTACTGGCCATAGTCCTCGTTCTTGAACTGGCCGGCCTTGACCTTCGCCAGCGCGGCCGCGACGGTCGGCTCCATGTTCCACAGCGCCGAGGCGACGACCGTGTTCGGATACTGCGGCTGCGTGTTGATCACGTTGCCGATCGCCAGCTTGTTCCGTTCCTTGGCCGCATCGGACACCCCGAAGCGCTCCGCGTACAGGATGTCCGCGCCCTTGTCGACCATCGCAAAGGCCGCTTCCTTGGCCTTGGGCGGATCGAACCAGGAGCCGATGAAGCTCACCGTGAACTTGACCTTCGGATTGACCTCGCGCGCGCCTTCCATGAATGCGTGCATCAGGCGGTTGACCTCGGGAATCGCATAACCGCCCACCATGCCGATATGGTTGGTCTTGGTCATGCCGCCCGCGATCATGCCGGTGAGGTACGACGGTTCCTGGATGTAGTTGTCGAACACCGAGAAGTTGGGCGCCTGCGGTTTGCCCGACGAGCCCATCAGGAATGCGGTCTTCGGATAGTCCTTGGCCACCTTGCGCGCCGCCGACTCCACGGCGAACGACTCGCCCAGGATCAGCGCCGAGCCCTGCTCCGCATACTGGCGCAGCACACGCTCGTAGTCCGCGTTCGACACGCTTTCCGAGAACACGTAATCGATCTCGCCGCGGGCCTTCGCTTCGTTGAGCGCCTTGTGGATGCGCGACACCCACTGCTGTTCCACGGGTACCGTGTACACCGCCGCCACCTTGACCTTGGCCTGCGCATGCGCGCCCGGCGCGGTGCCCATGGCCACGGCCGCCGTGCCGGCCATGGCCAGCGCGATCACCAGACGGCGCTGTCGGCGCACGATTTCTACCCGTTCAGTCTTCATGACTTCCTTCCCCTTTTTCGTTTGACTGCGTTGATAACTTGTTCAGGCGTCCGCCGCGATCCCGCAACCGCGCAACAGCAAGGCGACCAGATGCTCGGTCGCATCGTCGAACGTGCGCGCGTCGAGCTCCGCCACGCCCAGCACCGCGCAGACCTGTGCCTCGAAATCGGCGTAGGTCTGCGTGGCCGCCCAGATCGTGAAGAACAGATGATGCGGGTCAACGGCCGCCATCTGCCCGCTGGCGATCCACTGCCGGATCACCACCGCCTTGCGCGCGACGAGCTCGCGCAACGCTTCGCGAAGCACGCCGCCGATCTCGGGCGCGCCGTGCAGCAGCTCGTTGGCGAACACGCGCGACGCATCGGGATGGCTTTCGGACAGCCGCATCTTGGCGCGGATGTACTGCTCCAGCGCCGTGCGCGGCGCATGATCGGCCGTGATGATATCCGTCTCCGAGAGCCAGAGGTGCAGCGTGTGCGCGAGCACGGCCCGATACAGCGCCTGCTTGGTACGGAAGTAGTAATGGAGGTTCGACTTCGGCACGCCCGCGCGCAGCGCGATCTCCGCCATGGTTGCCCCCGCGAACCCCGCGCGCGCGAACACGTGTTCCGCCGCGCGCATGATCAATGCCTCGTTCTCCTGGCGGATGCGCCCGCCGGGTTCACGCGCCGCTTCCGCCACGGCATTCGCCGGAGCGGATGCGGCCGTCATGCCTGCTGTATTTCTCATTTGGTGCCATAAAGCCGGTCGCCGGCATCGCCGAGTCCCGGCACGATATATCCGTGCTCGTTGAGCGTTTCATCGATCGCCGCCGTGACGATCAGTACATCGGGGTGCGCGGCCTGCAGCGCGCGCAGCCCTTGCCGCGAGGCGATCAGGCACACATACTTGAGCGCCGTCACGCCCGCTTCCTTGAGCCGGTTGAGCGCCGCGATGGCCGAGTTCCCCGTGGCCAGCATCGGATCGACCACGATCACGAGGCGCTCCCCGATGTCCTCGGGCATCTTGAAGTAGTACTCGATGGGCTCCAGCGTCTCCGGATCGCGGTACAGCCCGATATGCCCGACGCGCGCGGCGGGCAGCAATTCCAGCATGCCGTCCAGGAAGCCGTTGCCCGCGCGCAGGATCGACACGAGGCACAGCTTCTTGCCCGACAGCACCGGCGACTGCATCGGCGCGACAGGCGTGCGGATGGCCACCGTTTCCATCGCGAGGTCGCGCGTGGCCTCGTACGTCAGCAACTGGCTGATCTCGCGCACCAGCCGGCGAAAGTTGTCGGTCGTGGTCTCCTCGCTGCGCACCAGCGTGACCTTGTGCTGCACCAGCGGATGATTGACGACCAGCACCGATGGCGACAGCGCGCTCGCGGTCGTTTCGGCAAAGGCTTCCACTGCCGTGGGCACGGCGGACAGGTCGGTCATGGTGTGCTCCTCAGATCGGTCGCTAAGACGGAAGGCCAGACGAAAGACGACGGACGGGTGCCCGTCGCCCGATGCAATGCTGCCAATATCCTGCTGCTTCGTTTAGAACACGGTGCCGTCGCTCTGGATCGCGAACGGCGGCGGGCCACCCTCGCGCCGCTGCGCGGCGATGCGCCGCCCCGCGGCCCACGTGCCTCCTTCGAGCACGCGCGCGAGCGGGAAGTCCGCCTCGCTCAGGCCCAGCGCCTGCCGCACGCCATCGGCCACGAGATCGAGTCCGGTCACCGTCAGCGCGCGCCATTCCACGATGACGGGTTCATCGACGGTATGCACGCCCGCGGCAAACGCCGGGTCGCGCGGCTTCATGAGCTCGAAGTCGAACAGCAGCCCGCCGTTGCGATACTCGGGCAGGCCCGTCAGCGCATCGAGGCCCGTGACCGTGAGACCGCCGTCCTCGAGCGGCTCGATCAGCGAATATGTGAGCCACTGCGTGAGCTTGTGCAGCGGCACGAGCCCGTCCGGTGCCGCCTGATGCTGCCAGCAATCGCCGAGGGAGATCCCGTCCATCACGATCCGGCCCGGCCACACGGGACCGAGCGCGACCAGCAGCGTGCGCAATACGAAGCCCGCTTCCACGCGGCCGTCGCGCGCATGGCCCGCGATGTAGTCGAACAGATTGCCGAGCCGCGCGGGCGTGCCGAACACCGCCGGCGTGGCCTGCACGACCTCGCCGAGCCGGCGCAGCAGGCCCGCGCGTCCTTCGAGCCCGACGATGGGGTTGTGCTGCGCCACCTGGAACGCGTTGGCGATGGTCGAGGCATCGATGCGCATCAGCCGTTCGCCGTCCGCGCGCAGCGGATCGCCGTGCTCGGCCGAGAAGCCGCCGCGCGCGAACAGGTCGAAGCTCGCCACGCCGAGGCCTTCGGAACGCGTCAGGTTGATATCGCTGGCCGGATCGCGATAGCGCCAGTCCGGGCCCGCACCCGCATCGAGCAGCACGCTCGGGATGACGAGGTCGATGCCGATACGCGCGCGTTCGGCGCAATGGTCGGCACCGGACAGCCCCGCGCGCTCGCACAGGATCTGCCAGCGGTCCACCTTCTCGCCGGGCGCGCCGGCCTCGAAATGCCGCCAGCGGCTGTGATAGGGTACCTGCAGGTCGGGATAGCGGCGGCGGATCGTCGTGGCGACGTAATCCGCGATCGCATGGACCCGGTCGGGATGCCAGGTGAACAACGACGACTCGCCCGCCGCCACGTACTCGGTCACCGTGGCGCAATGCGTGCGCACCGCTTCGGCGGTCAGCAACGGGCTGGCCCGATGATTGGGCGGCACGGGGCTGTGCCAGCCGCTACCGTTGTCCTCGTCATGCCCGCTTGCCGGACGCTCCGGAAATTCGTTCATTCGTTCAACCCCCTGCCCTTCGCGAGAGCGAGTTCGTTGGCATCGGGCGGCGTGTAGTGCGTGAAATAGCCGGCAGCCACCTTCGCGTCGATCTCCACGCGCGCATCCGCCGGAATCAGCGCCTCGGGAATCGCCACCTGCTCCACCACTTCGATACCCTGCGCCGTCAGCGCGCCGTGTTTCATGTTGCTCATCGAGGCCCAGCGGTCGATACGCCGGATGCCGAGCCAGTGGAACACGTCGGGCATCAATTCCTGGAAGCGCATGTCCTGCACGCCCGCCACACATTCGGTCCGCGCGAAGTAGGTTTCCGCGCGATCGCCGCCCACCTGGCGCTTGCGGGCGTTGTAGACCAGGAACTTGGTCACCTCGCCCAGCGCGCGCCCTTCCTTCCGGTTATAGACCACCAGGCCGACTCCACCCTGCTGCGCCATCTCGATACAGACTTCGATGCCATGCGCGAGGTAGGGTCTGCAGGTACAGATATCGGAGCCGAAGACATCGGACCCGTTGCATTCGTCGTGCACGCGGCAGGCCACGCGCGTGTCGTCCTGCCCGAGCTTCGCGATATCGCCGAAGAAATACAGCGTCATGCCGCCGATCGGTGGCAGAAACACCTTCAGGTCGGGCCGCGTCACGAGTTCGGGGAACATGCCGCCGGTCTGCTCGAACAGGCTGCGCCGCAGCACGCTCTCCTTGATATGGAAACGCTCGGCGATACCGGGCAGGTACCACACCGGATCGATCGCGGCCTTGGTCACGCGCACGTCCCCGTTCGCGAACAGGATCTCGCCATCGGGCGCGAGCCGTCCGGCCGCGATTGCCGCGGTGAGTTCGGGCATGTTGATATGGGCGCGCGTGATGGCGATGGTCGGGCGGATATCGACGCCCGCCGCGATGCGGTCCTCGAACGCCGTGGAGACCAGATGCCCCCATGGATCGAGCGATACGATCTTGCCGGCGTCGCCCCACTGCGGATGCGGGCCGATGGCCTCGGCCGGCGCCGTGTCCGTGAGATCGGGACGGTGCGCGCGCTGCAGGTTGCCGGCCGCCACGGCCAGCGCGCGATAGATCGCGTAGGCACCCGCATGGGTGCCGATCACGTTCCGCTGCGCGGGGTCGGTGACGCTCGCGATCACCGGGCCCCGCTCGACCGCAGTCGGCGCGCCCCAGTGGATCGCTTCGGCCGGCTTGTCGCGCCGGGCATGCGAGGTCAGGACGATGTGATCGGACATGGAAGCCTCACTGGAATCCTGACCAAATGGTCAGGTTTACGATTCCATAGTAGGCAACCTTCATGCCATAGACCAATCGGGTTTTAACGAGTGTGCGCGCCAGGCAACGGTCCAGACGCGCACCGGCAGTGTGCGCGCCGCACCAGTCCGACGCGTGCCGTGCTCAGATCTTTGTCGTCCGCGAGGCAGGGGCGGGGTCGCGCGCCCACCACGCCTTCCACAGGACCTTCCACTGGGCCGCCAGCTGGCCCGCGAGGTCCCGGCTTTCCACGTGACGGTGGAACAGCGCCCCCGCCACGTTGCTCGCGACCCACGCGAGCACCATGCCCAGCGCGTTGAGCACCGGCTGCCCGGGCGCCACATGGTGTACGAACGCGTTCACGACGAGGCAGACCGGAAAGTGCACGAGGAAGACGGAGTAGGAAATCTTGCCGAAATAGGCGGCCACGCGCCCGCGCGGCCAGTCTTCGAGCCAGCCGCCCCGACGCGCGATCGCGAGGACGAGGGCCGTGGCCAGCGCCACCGCGATGCGCAGCCGGAAGTCCACGGCCAGCGCCGCCACGCCCACGGCGGCAAGCGCCACGAGCGCGCGCGAGGAACGCGACTTGTCCGATGCCCAGAACGCCAGCGAGCCCGCACCGTAAGCGCCGAAGAAATAGATCGCCCAAACGTCCCAGGCGGCATCGCGGTTGAACCAGAACAGCGAGGCCACCGCGAGCGCCGCCACCAGCGGCATGCCCCAGGGGCGGCCGTCAGTCCCCGCCAGCCCCGCGGCCGAGCCCGCGCGCGCCAGCCACAGCGCGCCAATCAGCAACGCGAACAACTGCAGGTCGATGGCCACGTACCAGACGCCGGCGGACAGCGCGTCCACATCCAGCACGCTGTGCAGCAGCAGCAGGTGCGCGAGGAACTGCTTCACATGGGGCGCGGCCGGAATCGAGTCGTGCACCATCCAGCTTCGCGCGAGCGCGGCGCCCACGATGCTGACGCCGATCGCGGCCGCATAGGGCACCACCAGCTTGCGGTACCGTCGCCACACGGTGGCGACCGGGTTCCGCACCAGCAGATGCCCGCCCGGCGCGAGGCTGCGTGCGGCGAGGAATCCGCTGATGACGAGGAAGACCTGCACGGCAATCCGCGCGTAGTCCGACATCCAGTCGATCAGGCCGGGCGCGAGCGAGTGGGCCGCATCGGACATGGGGCCGTAGAAGGACAGATGGTGCAGCACGATCAGCTGGGAACTGACCGCCTTGAGGGCGTCGATGCACGCCATCCGGGACGGACGGGAGCTCATTGTTATGGGGTGACGGCGAAGTTACGCGAAGGGCAGCATTCTACCTTGTGGTGCGTAACCTGTCCGATGCGGTGCATACCGCGCATTATCGGAGAACGGCGATTACCATTCGTCACATGGATTATCACAATGGTGCACTTCCACCACGCGGAGTTCACTAATGAGCGTCACCTCCCTCGTTTTCTCTCCTTTTTCCCGTTCTTTCCCTTCCGTTGCGCTCGCGGCCGCGCTCGGTGTCGCGCTAGGCGTCGCGCCCGCCGCCATGGCGGCGAACGACAACAGCGACGTCAGTGTCCGGGGCAATATCCGCCCGTCCGCCTGCCGCATCGCGCTGTCCGAGAACGGAGAAGTGGACTACGGCACGATCTCCGCCACGGTCGTCTCGAAGAGCACGGCAGGTTACTCGCCCGGCCAGCGCGAGGTGGTGCTGACCATCCACTGCGAGCTGGAAACGCGCGTGGGCGTCGCCGTCAGGGACAATCGCGTCGGCACGCGTGCCGACATCACTGGCATCGACCTGTATGGTTTCGGGCTCGGCAAGTTCAACGAATTCAAGCTCGGCGCCTACACGATCACGCCCGGCGCCACGGCCGCTACCGAGAAAGGCGAGGTCGCGCTGCTGATCTCGGACGACAAGGGCCGGAACTGGGCACGCAACTCGTTGCGTACGCTCCGCGCCGACGGCGTCTCCATGCTGAGCTGGGCCGAACCCGGCTCGACCACCCCGGCGGCACGGCGGCAGTTCCAGACGCCGCTGCGCGTGGACGCCTACCTGCCGAAGGCGGACGCGCTGCCCAAGCTGGACCAGACGATCGAGCTGGACGGCTCGGCGACGCTGTCCCTCGTCTACCTGTAAACCGCGTGCAAGCCGTGACGCGCAGCGAGCGAGTCAGGCGAGTCAGGAGCGTCGCGGCCTTGCGCGCCGCGACGTTACCGGTCGGGCGGGTCGATCTCCATGGCCGTCACGTCCACGCGTTGCAACCGGTTGTTCTGCCGGATCTCGGTCCGGAGCACGAACGCTTCGGACGGACAGTACCAGTCGGTCACGTTCAGCAGGCTCGGCTCCACCTGCAGATATTCGTCGCCGACCTGCAGCGGACCCAGCGAGGTGCGCTTCTCGTAGGTAATCGGCAGGCATTCCTTGCGACCCATCACGGTATCGATCATCTGCTTGCGCCCGACGTGGCGCGAGCCGACGAGGACGGTCGCATACAGCGCCTGGATCGACCCAACTACCTCGTCCTTGGCAATCGGGTAGATCTTGAGCGAGACGCTCGACCGGAACATCTCGCCCTCGAGCATCATGCCCTCGCGGATATCGAGGCCCGCGTAATTGAATACGCCGCTGCCCCGAAACGCCGCTTCACCGAACACGCGCGCATATTTCGCCCGCGCATTGATCACGGCATTGCGGCTGTCGATACTGGTCTTGGCCGTTGCCCCGCGGCGGTCGATGTTGATCTCGTGCATCTGGTTCGTGTCCACGGGCGGCCCCTTGAGGGCCGCCAGCGCCGACTTGGACCTGACCTCGAGCTGCGCGCTGCACCCCGTGTCCCAGCGCATGACCTCGCGCAGGATCATCGTGATGGACATCGGCATGTCGCCGTCGCCCTCCATTTGCACGCGCGACCCCGAGCGGAACCACGGCGCCTCGCATAGCGCGGCGCCTGCCGGCATCGGCGCGGTCGCCATCGGCTGCGTGACCGCCTGCACGATGGCGGCCGCGTCGGCCGGTGCGGCGCCGGGCGCGGCACCGGGTGCTGCATCGGGTGCGGTCTGTGCGAGCGCCGGCCCGGCGAGCAGCGCCATCGCCATCAGGGAGCCGTATTTTTGTGTTCTTTTAGTCACTTTAAGTCAACAATCCGGCGAAACTTAAGGCTTGCTTAATCTGCACCCGTCAGTATTGCGCGAAATCGCGTCCAAGGGTTTATCGGCCCATGTCCTATCGGGCACAGGGATGCGCTCGTGCTAACATTGCGCGCCCGAACGCCATGGTGCCCCGACGGGGCACTGCGTGGGGAACCGTCATGACGATGACGGTCTCAATTGCAGCACCTCTGTTGTCCACCGAATGCAGGCATGCCGCGTTGTCCGTGGTCTGCCATGCCGGCCGCGCCGCCGGATCCGGCCCAATCCAGGAGATCTATGCGCAGTTCCTCGCCCTCGCGCCTCGCCGGGCTGCCCGTCGGCATGATCGCCATGGTGGCCATCGCGATTCTGGTGGTATGGTTCGGCACGCTCGACGCCCGCCATCTGCTGCGCCCCGACGAGGGCCGCTACGCCGAGATTTCGCGCGAGATGTTCCTGAGCGGGGACTGGGTCACGATTCGCTACAACGACCTCAAGTACTTCGAGAAGCCGCCCTTCCATATGTGGGTGACGGCGCTCTCCTATACGTTGTTCGGCGTGGGCGACTGGCAGGCCCGGCTGTGCGTGGCGCTGTCCGGCATCGTGGGCCTTGCCGCGTCGATGTTCGCCGCCGCGCGCTGGTATGGCCCGCGCGTGGCCCTGCTGACCGGCCTCGCGCTGGTCGCCGCGCCGATGTGGAGCGTGGCCGGCCATTTCAATTCCCTCGACATGACGCTGTCCGGCGCGCTCGCCTGCGTGCTCGCGTTCATGCTCGTCGCGCAGCATCCCTCGGCCACGCCCGCCGCCCGGCGCAACTGGATGCTGGCCTGCTGGGCCGCGATGGGCGTCGCGGTGCTGACCAAGGGCCTCGTGGGCCTGGCGCTGCCGGGCCTCGTGCTCGTGGTCTACACGCTGATCACGCGCGATATCGGCCTCTGGCGCCGCCTGCACCTCGTTGCCGGCATCGTCGTGATACTGGTCGTGACGGTGCCCTGGTTCTGGCTCATCGACTCCCGCAATCCCGAATTCGCGCATTTCTTCTTTATCCACGAACACTGGGACCGCTACACGTCCACCGTGCACGAGCGCAAGGGCAGCATCTGGTACTTCGTGCCGCTGCTCGTCGCGGGCTTCCTGCCGTGGCTGGGCCTGCTCCCGCGGATGTGGAGCGAGATCCGCGAGCGGGCGGGGGCCGATCTGACCGCCCAACGCGGTGCCGGCTGCAAGCCGTTCCAGCCCGCATTGCTGGCCGCCGTGTGGGCCATCGCGATCTTCGCGTTCTTCAGCCTGTCCAGTTCCAAGCTGCCGGGCTACATCGTGCCGATCTTCCCGGCGCTCGCCATCCTCGCCGGCGTGGCGCTCGACCATATCAACGAGCGCTCGTGGAACCGGCAGATCAATGCGATGCTCGTGCTGGCCGTGGTCGGGCTGCTGGCCACGCCGTATCTCGCCACGCTCGACAAGCCGTCCACGCCGAACGCGGTCTACCGGCTGTTCGCGATCTGGGTCGGTGCCGCCTTCGTGGTGCTGCTGGCGGGCGCGATCGCCGCGCGCCGCCTGCTGCGGACGCGCGGGCTGTTCCCGAGCATCACGGCCTATGCGCTCGGGCTGTACCTGTGCTGCACCGTGGCGCTGCTCGGCCACGAGGTCATGGGCCGGCGCGCTTCCGGCGTGGACCTGCTGCCCGCGATCCGCGCCGTGCTCAAGCCCGACATGCCGTTCTACGGCGTCGGCGTGCTCGATCACACCCTGCCGTTCTACCTCGGCCACACGCTGACCATGGTCGAACACCCGGACGAACTCGAATTCGGTGTCACGCAGGCGCCCGACCGGTGGATTCCCACCGTGGCCGCGTTCATCGCCAAATGGAACGATGGCCAGCCCGCGCTGGGTATCATGTCGCCCGACACCTATGAAGGCCTGCGGGCGCAGCAGGTGCCGATGCATGTGGTCGCACGGGACGTGCGCCGCGTGGTCGTCAGCAACTTCCCGCTGCCGGCGCAATCCGAACAGACGAAACCCGCTTCATGACGCTCTCGACCTTCGCTTTCATTTTTGCCGGCGTGCTGCTCAATGCATGCGCGCAGCTGCTGCTCAAGGCCGGCACCAACGCGGTGGGCGCCATCACGCTCGATCGCGCGACCTTGCTGGACACCGCGTTCCGTGTGATCACGCAGTGGCCCGTGCTCGGCGGCCTGACGCTCTACGTGATCAGCGTCGGCGTGTGGATCATCGGGCTGTCGCGCGTCGATGTATCGATCGCCTACCCGATGCTGTCCCTCGGGTACGTGGTCAACGCACTGGCCGCCTGGTGGCTGTTTGGTGAGATGATCGGCCCGTTGCGCGTGGCCGGCATCCTGCTGATCCTGGCTGGCGTCTTCCTGATCGCCCGCTCATAGGAAATCACGATGACCGCTTCACACGAGTTCCTGCCGTTCGTGCGGCCCGACATCGATGCCGAGGCCATTGCCGAGGTCGGCAAGGTGCTGGCATCCGGCTGGATCACCTCCGGCCCGAAGATGCAGGCGTTCGAGGCCGCGCTGTCGGCGCTGTTCGACGGCCGTCCGGTGCGCACGTTCGCCAACGGCTCCGCCACGATGGAGATCGCGCTGCGCATCGCCGACATCGGCCCGGGCGACGAGGTCATCACCACGCCGATCACGTGGGTCGCCACCGCCAACGTGGTGCTCGCCGTCGGTGCGCGCCCCGTCTTCGTCGATATCGATCCGCGCACGCGCAACCTCGACCTCGATGCCGTGGAAGCCGCGATCACGCCGCGCACGCGCGCCATCATGCCGGTCTACCTGTCGGGCCTGCCCGTCGATATGGACCGCCTGTACGCGATCGCGAACCGCCACGGCCTGCGCGTGATCGAGGATGCCGCGCAGGCGATCGACTCGCGCTGGCGCGGCCGCCGCATCGGCGCGTTCGGTGACCTCGTCAGCTTCAGCTTCCAGGCCAACAAGAACATCACGACCATCGAAGGCGGCTGCCTGGTCATGAACTCGCCCGAAGAAGCGCAGCGCGCCGAGCGCCTGCGCCTGCAGGGCGTCATTCGCACGGGCATGGACGGCATGGACGTCGAGGAGCCCGGCGGCAAGTTCAACCTCACGGACGTCAATGCCGTGGTCGGCCTGCAGCAGCTAGGAAAGCTGGACGCGATTACCGCGCGCCGCGCGATGCTCGCGGAGACGTACTTCCAGTGCTTTGGCGCGACGGCCGGCTTCGAGGACCTCGGCGCCGAACTGCCGCTGCCGATCGACCGTGACGCCGCCACCACCAACTGGCACATGTTCCAGGTCGTGCTGCCCACCGCGCGCATGGCCGGCGGCCCCGCCACCGCGCGCCGCCAGTTCATGGAAGCGATGCGCGAACGCGGCATCGGCACGGGCGTGCATTACCCTCCCGTGCACCTGTTCACCCATTACCGCTCCCTGGGCTGGCGCGAAGGCATGCTCCCGCATGCCGAACGTATCGGCCACGGAATCGTCACGCTCCCGCTGTTCCCCGCGATGCAGCCTGCCGACGTCGAGCGGGTATGCGAAATCTTTACCGACACATGCAAACGCCTCTCTCACTAAGCCCGGTCGAAGTCTCGGTCGTCATTCCGGTCTACAACGAGGAAGACGGTCTGCAGGCACTGTTCGACCGCCTCTATCCGGCGCTCGATGCCCTGGGGACGTCGTACGAGATCATCTTCATCAACGACGGCAGCGCCGACCGCTCGCCGCAGATGCTGGCCGCGCAGTATCACAAGCGTCCCGATGTGACGCGCGTGATCCTGTTCAACGGCAATTTCGGCCAGCACATGGCGATTCTCGCGGGCTTCGAGCATACGCGCGGCCGCATCGTGATCACGCTCGACGCGGACCTGCAGAACCCGCCGGAAGAGATCCCGCGCCTGGTCGAGAAGATGCGCGAGGGCCATGACTATGTCGGCACCATCCGCCGCCAGCGCAACGACACCGCGTTCCGCCGCTATGCGTCGCGCGCGATGAACCGCCTGCGCGAGAAGATCACCAAGATCCGCATGACGGACCAGGGCTGCATGCTGCGCGCCTACGACCGCAACGTGATCGACACGATCAACGCGTGCCGCGAGGTCAACACGTTCATCCCGGCACTGGCGTACACGTTCTCGTCGAACCCGATCGAGATCGAGGTCGGCCACGAGCAGCGCCATGCGGGCGAGTCGAAGTACTCGCTGTATCAGCTCATCCGCCTGAACTTCGACCTCGTCACCGGCTTCTCGATCGTGCCGCTGCAGTGGTTCTCGGCCATCGGCACGATCCTGTCGCTGTCGTCCGCCGGACTGTTCGTGGTGCTGCTGATCCGGCGCTTCATCCTCGGCTCGGAAGTGCAGGGTGTGTTCACGCTGTTCGCCCTGACGTTCTTCCTCATGGGCATCATGCTCTTCGGCATCGGCCTGCTCGGCGAATACGTCGGCCGCATCTATCAGGAAGTCCGCGATCGTCCGCGCTATCGCATCCAGGCCGTGCTCGAACGCACCGGCGGCGCGGCTGGCGCGGGCGGCCGCGATGGCGCCGCCAGCAACGATGTGGAGGCAGCCTCGTGCGAGCGGTAGTCTTTGCGTACCACAACGTCGGCGACCGCTGCCTGCGCGTGCTGCATGCGCGCGGCGTGGACGTCGCGCTCGTCGTCACGCATCGCGACCGGCCCGACGAGAACATCTGGTTCCGCCGCGTGGCGGACACCGCCGCCGAGCTCGGCGTGCCGTTCGTCTATGGCGAGGATCCGGCCGATCCCGCGCTGGCACAGGCCGTGCGCGATGCCGCGCCCGACGTCATCTTCTCCTTCTACTACCGCTCGATGATCCCCGCCGCGCTGCTCGCGGTGGCGCCGGGCGGCGCGTTCAACATGCACGGTTCGCTGCTGCCGAAGTATCGCGGCCGCGTGCCGGTGAACTGGGCCGTGCTGCACGGCGAGACGGAAACCGGCGCCACGCTTCACGCGATGGAAGCCAAGCCCGACGCGGGCTTTATCGTCGACCAGACCGCGGTACCGATCCTGCCCGACGACACGGCCGGCGAAGTCTTCGAGAAGGTCACCGTGGCGGCCGAACAGACGCTGTGGCGCGCCCTGCCCGCGATGATCGCGGGCCACACGCCGCAACGCCCCAACGTGCTGGCCGAGGGCAGCTATTATTCGGGGCGCAAGCCCGAGGATGGCCGCATCGACTGGCGGCAGCCGGCGGCGGACGTCTATAACCTGATTCGGGCGGTGGCGCCGCCCTACCCCGGCGCCTTCACCGATCTGGGCGGCCGCCGCTTCGTGGTCGCGCGCGCACGCCGTATCTCTGGTGCTGGTGCCGGTGCCGGTGCCCTGTCGCCTGGCCTGCACGTGCGCGACGGCCGCATCGTCGCCGTCTGCGGCGACGGTGGCCTGCTCGATATCCAGACGCTGCTGCAAGGCAGCAGCGCGGACGACGGCGTTGCCGTCACCCCATCCGAATTCGCTTCTCTTATTACCGTTCTGCCCAACGAGGAAAACCGATGAAAAAGGTCCTGATTCTTGGCGTCAATGGCTTCATCGGCCACCACCTGACGCGCCGCATCCTGGAAACGACGAATTGGGAGGTCTACGGCATGGACATGTCGTCGGACCGACTGGGCGAGCTGATCGAGCACCCGCGCATGCACTTCTCCGAGGGTGACATCACCATCAACAAGGAGTGGGTGGAGTACAACATCCGCAAGTGCGACGTGATCCTGCCGCTCGTGGCCATCGCCACGCCGGCCACGTACGTGCGCAACCCGCTGCGCGTGTTCGAACTGGATTTCGAGGCCAACCTGCCCATCGTGCGCAGCGCCGTGAAGTACGGCAAGCACCTCGTGTTCCCGTCGACGTCCGAGGTCTACGGCATGTGCGCCGACGAAGAGTTCGATCCGGAAGCTTCGCCGCTGATCTACGGCCCGATCAACAAGCCGCGCTGGATCTACGCCTGCTCCAAGCAACTGATGGACCGCGTGATCCACGCCTACGGCATGGAACAAGGCCTCAACTACACGCTGTTCCGCCCGTTCAACTGGATCGGCGCCGGCCTCGACTCGATCTTCGAATCGAAGGAAGGCTCGTCGCGCGTGGTCACGCAGTTCCTCGGCCATATCGTGCGCGGCGAACCGATCAAGCTCGTGGACGGTGGCGAGCAGAAGCGTGCGTTCGCCGATATCTCGGACGGTATCAGCGCGCTGATGCAGATCATCGAGAACAAGGACGGCGTCGCCAGCGGCAAGATCTTCAATATCGGCAACCCCGCCAATATCCACTCGGTGCGTGAACTGGCCGAGATGATGCTGCAAATGGCCGCCGACTACCCCGAGTACGCCGACGAAGCGCGCAAGACGCAGATCGTCGAGACGTCGTCGGGCGATTTCTACGGCAAGGGCTATCAGGACGTGCAGCACCGCGTGCCGAAGATCGACAACACGATCCAGGAACTGGGCTGGAAGCCCGAGGTGACGATGGAAGACGCGCTGCGCCGCATCTTCGAGGCATACCGCGGCAAGGTCGTGGAAGCCCGCACCCTCGTGGACTCCGCGAACTGATATGGGCCGCATCGCGCTCAAGGTCGACGTCGATACGCTGCGCGGCACGCGCGAAGGTGTGCCGAAGCTGCTGTCGATGCTGTCCGCCGCGCGGGCGCAGGCCACGTTCCTCTACAGCCTCGGCCCCGATCACACGGGCTGGGCGCTGCGGCGCGTGTTCCGGCCCGGCTTTCTGAAGAAGGTGTCCCGCACCTCGGTGGTCTCGCTGTATGGCGTGCGCACGCTGATGTACGGCGTGCTGCTGCCGGCGCCGGACATCGGCCGCAAGGGCGCCGCCGAGATGCGTGCCGCGCGCGCCGCGGGACATGAGTGCGGCATCCATACGTGGGACCACGTCTACTGGCAGGACAACGTGCGCGGCCGCGATGCGGCCTGGACGCGCCGCCAGATGCAGAACGCGTTCGACCGCTACGGCGAAATCTTCGGCGAGGCGCCGCCCACGCATGGCGCGGCGGGCTGGCAGATGAACGACGAGGCGTTCCGCCAGATCGACGACTGGGGCATGGCCTATGCGTCCGACGGCCGCGGCGTGACGCCGTATATCCCGACCGTCGATGGCGTGGCGTGCCGCCACGTGCAGATGCCGACCACACTGCCAACGCTCGACGAGCTGATCGGCGTGGACGGCTGGACCGAAGAGAACGTGCACGAAGCGATCCTGCGCCAGACCGAGGCCGATCCGCGCGACCATGTCTTTACGCTGCACACCGAACTCGAGGGCGGCAAGCTGGCCCCCGTGTTCGAGAAGCTGCTGGCCGGCTGGCGCGCGCAGGGCCACGAGCTGGTCTCGATGGCCACGTGGTACCGCCACCTCGACCGTTCGACGCTGCCGCGGCTGCCGGTGACGTGGGGCGAGATCGAAGGCCGCAGCGGCGAGCTGATCATCCAGCCCTGAGCGGCCTCCAACCTGCTCCGTTCAACGGCGTGTCAGCCGCAGGCCGTTGAACACCACCAGCAGGCTCGCGCCCATATCGGCGAACACCGCCATCCACATGGTGCCCATGCCCATGACGGTCAGCGCGAGGAATACCACCTTGATACCGAGCGCCAGCGCGATGTTCTGACGCAGGATGGCCGACGTCCGGCGCGAGAGCCGCACGAACGCCGGAATCTTGCGCAGATCGTCGTCCATCAACGCGACATCGGCGGTCTCGATCGCGGTATCGGTTCCGGCCGCGCCCATTGCAAACCCGATATCGGCCCGCGCCAGCGCGGGGGCGTCGTTGATGCCGTCGCCGACCATCGCCACCTTGCGTCCGCCCGAGTGCGTCTTGTCCGCGAGCGCGGCAATCGCATCGGCCTTGTCGCCGGGCATCTGGTTGCCACGCACCTCGTCGATACCGACCTGCGCGCCGATGGCCGCAACCGTGTGCGGGTTGTCGCCGGACAGCATCAGCGTGCGAATGCCGAGCGCGTGCAGTTCCTCGATCGCCTGGCGGCTCGTCTCGCGCACCGTATCGGCCACGCCGAACAGCATTGTCGCGTCGGGCTTCGGCGCCATCGTGGCGAGCAGCACCACGGTCTTGCCCTGCCGCTCGAGCGCCTCGAGGCGGGCCTCGAGCGCCGGCGAGCACGCGCCGAGGTCGTGAATCAATCGATGATTGCCCAGGC
The DNA here is from genome assembly GCF_008693385.1 of Cupriavidus pauculus. NCBI lineage: Bacteria > Pseudomonadati > Pseudomonadota > Betaproteobacteria > Burkholderiales > Burkholderiaceae > Cupriavidus > Cupriavidus pauculus. Next base: position 2,694,657 of record NZ_CP044067.1, on the reverse strand, counting down.
AATACTGCACGCCATCGATACGCCCGCGCACGCCCAGACCCGGTAGCGCCTCGAATTCGGCAACTTCCCTCAACGCCACCCCATCGCTGGCGGCGGCATTGGCCACCGCGCGCGAGACGGGGTGATCGGACCGCGCGGCAAGGCTGGCCGCGATGGCGCGGGCCCGCGTGCCGGCCGATGCGCCATCGTGCGTCTCATCGACAAGGCTCGCCATATCGGTCTGCGCGGGCTTGCCGTGCGTGAGCGTGCCGGTCTTGTCCAGCGCGAGCCATGCGAGGTCGCGCCCCTGCTCCAGATACACGCCGCCCTTGACGAGAATGCCGCGCCGCGCGGCGGCGGCCAGGCCGCTGACGATGGTCACGGGCGTCGAGATCACGAGCGCGCACGGGCAGGCGATGACCAGGAGCACCAGCGCCTTGTAGATCCATTCCTGCCACCCCGCGCCCGTTGCCAGCGGCGGCACCACCGCCACCAGGACGGCGATCGCGAAGACCGCCGGCGTGTAGATGCGCGCAAACCGATCGACGAAGCGCTGCGTGGGCGCGCGGCTGCCCTGCGCGGCTTCCACGGCGTGGATGATGCGCGCGAGCGTCGAATCGCTCGCGGGCGCGGTGACTTCGTACTCGATCTCGCCCGACTGGTTGATCGCACCCGCGTAGAGCGGATCGCCCCCAGTCTTGTCCACCGGCACGCTCTCGCCCGTAATCGGGGCCTGATCGAACGCGGACTGGCCCCGCACGACGCGCCCGTCCAGCGCCACGCGCTCGCCCGGGCGCAGCCGCACGCGGGCGCCGACGGCCACGTCGCGCGCCGTCACGGGCTGCCAGCTGCCGTCGGGCTGCAACACCACGGCCTGCTCGGGCGTCATGGCCATCAGCCCGCGAATGGCATTGCGCGCGCGGTCGAGCGATGCGGCTTCGATGCGCTCCGCCACCGCGAACAGCACCATCACCATCGCGGCCTCGGGCCATTGGCCGATCAGCGCGGCGCCCGTCACGGCGATGCTCATCAGCGCGTTGATATTGAGATTGCCATTGCGCAGGGCGATCCAGCCCTTGCGGTACACGCCGAGGCCCGAGATCGCGATGGTCGCGAGGGCCAGCGCGGCGGGTAACCATGGCGTGGCAATGCCGAACCATTCGGCCGCCTCGGCGCCCAGCGCGGTGGCGCCGGCCAGCGCGAGCGGCCACCATGGCGCGGCGGCTTCCGCCGGCGCTCCCTCGGCACCTACCCCGGCCTCCGCATCGGCGAGCGGTTCGGCCTGCATGCCGAGGGTGCCGATGGCGCGCACCACGACGTCGGTCTCGTCCAGCGTGTGGTGGACCGTCAGCACGCGCTGCATCAGGTTGAAATCGAGCGCCGCCACGCCGGCCATGCCGCCGAGCTTGTTGCGGATCAGCGTTTCCTCGGTGGGGCAGTCCATGGCCGCGATGCGGTAGCGCGCGGCACGGGTGCCGGCCGGGGCCTCGACGGGCGTGCGGGCGGGTGTCACGGGCGTGCCGCAACCGCCGCCGCAGCAGGCGGAGACGGGCGCTACAGGTGCAGCTTCGTGCCCATGACCGCAATGCTCGTGTCCGCCATGGTCGTCGTGACCTGCATGATCGTGGTGGTCATGCGCGTGATGATCGTGCCCATGAGCGGCGTGATCATGATCGCGATGCGTGTCCTGTGCCGGGTGCCGGGCCATAACGTGATTCCGGAAGGGGGTGAGCCAAGATGGAATCCATTGAAGACCCTGTAGCCGCTACAGAGTCAAGCCGTCCCTTAAACGTCCCTTAAACCGTCCCTTTCGGAAACGGTCCGGTATCGGGGAACAGCAGCTCGAACTCGGTCAGCCCCTCCTGGCTGCGCACGGACACGCTCCCCCCATGCAGCCGCATGATCGAATCGACGATCGCCAGGCCCAGCCCGGTGGAGGTCGCCGAATTGCGCCGCGACGGATCGGCGCGGAAGAATCGCCCAAAGAGCTGCGGCAGGGCCTCCGCCTCGATGGCGGGCCCCGCGTTGGCGATGGAAATGCCCGTATGGCCGGGCCGCGCGCGCAGCACGGCCAGCCGGACCGTGCTGCCCACGGGCGCGTGCCGCAGCGCATTGTCGAGCAGGTTCGTGACCGCGCGGCGCAGCAGTGTCTGGTCCGCATTGATCATGGCCGCACCCGAGATCGTCAGTGTCAGGTCGCGCTCGGCCGCCACCGCGTCGAAATACTCGGCCACCTTGTCGAGCTCCGCGCGCGCGTCGAGTTGCCGCTGGTCGAGCGCCACCTGCGCGTGGTCGGCGCGCGCGAGGAACAGCATGTTCTCGATCATGCGCGACAGCCGCTCGAACTCCTCGAGATTCGACTCGAGCAGCGCTTCGTATTCGGCGGGGCTGCGCCGCTGCGCGAGCGTGACCTGCGTCTGTCCGACCAGATTGCTGATGGGCGTGCGGAAGTCGTGCGCGAGGTCGGCCGAGAACGTGGAGAGCCGCGTAAAGCTGTCCTGCAGGCGCGCAAGCATGTCGTTGAGCGCGCCGGCGAGTTCGCGCAACTCCTCGGGCGCGTTGCCGACGTCGAGCCGCGTGGCCAGCCGGCTCGTGGTCACGGCCGCGGCGTCATCGGCCATGCGCCGCAGCGGCAGCAGCCCGCGCCGTGCCAGCAGAAAGCCGAGCGCGGCCGCGACGATCGCGCCGCACAGGGTGGCGCCGAGCACCTGCCCGCGATACTCGCGCATCAGCGCGAAACGGGAGCCCGCGTCGCTGAGCACGAGGATCTCCACGGTCCGGCCCGTCGTGCCGACCTCACCCAGCGCGGCCAGCCCGCGCGACGGCGTGCCATTGCGCGGGCGCCATGACTCGAGCATCCCACGGTCGGGCGTCACGTTGGCCGCGTGCACACGCAGGGGCGGCAGCGTCTCGTTGCGCGGGTTGAGGGTGATCAGCGGCTCGCCGTCGCGTGTGCGCACGATCAGGATCAGGCCCTCGTGGCCCATGGCGATATCGGCAAAACGATGGGTGTCCGCGCGGATCTCGGTTTCGCTTTCCACCTCGCGCAGCACGTGCCGCACGCGCAGGACCTCGCTCACGAGCTCGCTGTCCGCATGGCCTTCCAGCTGGCTCTGGAGCGCGCTCGACAGGTAGGCGGCCACGCCGATCAGGATCAGCACGGTCGTCAGTCCATAGGCGAGCGCCAGGCGCGCGGTCAGCGACGACATGCGCCGGCGCAGCCAGTTCATGTGCGCGGTCCGATGCGGCGTCGCGGGAATCTCGTCACTCACGCCGCCCCGCACTCAGGATTCGTCCACGTCGTCGAGTACATAACCCATGCCGCGGCGCGTATGGATCAGCTTGCGCGGGAACGGGTCGTCCACCTTGGCCCGCAGGCGGCGGATCGAGACATCGACCACGTTGGTATTGCTGTCGAAGTTCATGTCCCACACCTGCGAGGCGATGAGGGAGCGCGACAGGACTTCGCCGCGCCGGCGCGCCAGCAGTTGCAGCAGCGCGAACTCCTTGGACGTGAGGTCGATACGCTGGCCCGCGCGCGTCACGCGGCGGCGGATCGCGTCGATCTGGAGGTCGGCCACTTCCATGAACTCGCTCTCGCGCAGCGGGCCGCGGCGCAGGATCGTGCGGATGCGCATGACCAGTTCCGCGAACGCGAACGGCTTGACCATATAGTCGTCGGCGCCGAGCTCGAGGCCTTTCAGCCGGTCCGACAGTTCGTCGCGCGCGGTCAGGCACAGCACGGGGGTGTCCTTGTCGCGCCGCAGTTCGCGCAGCACCTGCCAGCCATCCACGACCGGGAGCATCACGTCGAGCACGATCAGGTCGTAGTGATGCTCTCGCGCATGCGCGAGTCCATCGACGCCATCGCGCGCGAGGTCGGCCACGAAGCCGGATTCGGTCAGTCCCTTCAGCAGGTAATCGCCCGCCTTGGGTTCGTCTTCCACGATCAGGATGCGCATTGACAATCACTCATTGGCACTTTGCCCTTCCATCATAGGCAGCGTGCCCGTGTTTCCGTTGTTCAGAACCGCACGATAGCCGAGGAATCGCCGGGAGGGCCATACATTGCAGAAATGTCACGTTCCGGCGCCGTTTCTATCCGTGCAAACCCGGTACAATGCCCGCTGTCCTTTTCGCGCATCTTGCTCCGGTTTCTGCCGCCTGTAATGAAACGTCTGTTCGCCAGTTTCCTGTTGTGTCTTGCCATGTTCGCGCTCCCGATCCAGGGTGCCGCGGCGGCAGTCATGATGGTGTGCAGCGCGGCGGAAGCGGCGGGCCTGTCGATGACGGAGCGCCATGCGGCCGTCAAGGCGGAAGCCGAGGCGGAGATCGGCATCGATGCCACGCACGCGCATTGCCATATGCAGGGCGTCAGCGAAGCCGAGGACCAGCCGGTCTGGCACGATGCCGGCGACAAGGACCGCGATGGCAGTGCCTCCGCGCTGCCGATCGGCACGCATGCTTCGCATGCCGGCCATCATGCCGGTGGCATGTGCAGCGCGTGTGCGGCCTGTGCGGCCGGTGCGATGCTGCTGCCTGAAATTCCCGCCGTGGCGCTGATTCACCAGCGTCATGCCGCACCGCTCGCGGCGCCTGCCGCATTCGCGAGCTACCTCCCCCTGCCGGCCGAGCGCCCGCCTACTCCCGTCTGCTGACACCCGAGGTGCGTCCATCGCACGCACGGCGCGCCTGAGTTGCGCGCGGTGCGGGGCCGCTGGCTGCGCCTGCATGCGTTCGCTCTCCGGCGGACGTGCTCCTGTTGGTCTCGCTGACGCGTTGCACGCGTCGCCCTGAACTCGAGGTCTTTCATGCAAGCCATGCGTCTTTTGGCAATTGCCAGCCTGATGCTGTCCGCCGCCGCGCACGCCGCGGCACAGCCGTCTGGCACGGCCGGCGCGCCCGATCCGCTCGACCCGCGCGCGCCGGTGCCGCCCTTGCCCGCCGTCGGTGCGCTCGACGGCTACATCCCATTCGCGCCCGCGGCCATCGCCGGCTGGCGCCAGTCGAACACGCGTGTCGCATCGTCAATGCCCTCGCATGCGGGCCACAACATGGCCACCGCGCCCGACCCACACGCGGGCCACAACATGACCACCGCGCCCGACCCACACGCGGGCCACAACGTGACCGCCGCACCCGACCCACACGCGGGCCACAACATGACCGCCGCGCCCGACCCACACGCGGGTCATAACATGACCGCCGCACCCGATCCACACGCGGGCCACAACGTGACCACCGCGCCCGACCCACACGCGGGCCACAACATGACCAGCGCGCCCGACCCACACGCGGGCCACAACATGACCAGCGCACCCGACCCACACGCGGGTCATAACATGACCGCCGCACCCGATCCACACGCGGGCCACAACGTGACCACCGCGCCCGACCCACACGCGGGCCACAACATGTCCGCCGCACCCGACCCACACGCGGGCCACAACATGACCGCCGCACCCGATCCGCATGCGGGTCACAACATGAGCCCCGCGCCCGATTCCCACGCGGGTCACGACATGAGCGCCGCACCGGACGCGCATGCCGGTCATAACATGACCACCGCGCCCGATCCGCATGCGGGTCATAACATGACCGCCGCACCCGATCCACATGCGGGCCATGACATGGGCGCCGCGCCGGACCCATACGCGGGTCACGATATGGGCGCCCCATCGGATCCACACGCGGGCCATGACATGGGCGCCCCATCGGATCCACGCGCGGGTCACGATATGGGCGCCCCATCGGATCCACGCGCGGGCCATGACATGGGCGCCCCATCGGATCCACACGCGGGTCACGCGACGAGCGGGCATGACGCGCATACCGGTCATACCTCCCCCATGCAGGAGCCCCCGCATGCCCACTAAAACCCTCACCACCCTCCTCTCCGCCGCCCTGCTCGCCGGCTGCGCGCAGTTCTCGTCCGACGGCGGCTTCACCCCCGTCGCCGACACCGCGCGCGAACGCCTCGGCAAGGACGCCGCATGGCTCCGCACCGACGACGACCGCAGTGCCGCGCGCACCCGAACCCGCGAATTGCTTGCCGCGCCGCTCGACGCCGACGCCGCCATCCAGGTCGCGCTGCTCAACAGCCCCGCGCTGCAAGCGAGCTTCGCCAATCTCGGCATCGCCGAAGCCGACTACGTGCAAGCCACCCGCCTGCCCAACCCCGGCTTCTCGTTCAGCCGCAAAAGCGGCGACGACGTGCTCAAGATCGACCGCGCGGTCACCATCGGCGTCATGAACCTGCTGGCGCTCCCCTTTGCCGCGCGCATCGAGGACAGCCGCTTCGCCCAGGCCCGCCTGCAGGCCGCCGACGCCGTCCTGCGGCATGCCGAAGTCACGCGCCGCGCGTGGGTAGAGGCCGTCGCCGCCGAACAGGCCATGCGCTATGCCGAACAGGTCCGCCGCACCGCCGAAACCGGCGCGCTGTTCGCCCGCGACATGGCCCGCGCCGGCAATATGAGCGCACTCGACCACGCCCGCGAGCAGGCGTTCTACGCCGACGCCGCCGCGCAACTCGCGCGCGCCCGCGAACGCACGGTCTCCGCGCGCGAACGCCTCACGCGCCAGCTCGGCCTGTGGGGCGACGACGCCCAGCAGTACCGCCTGCCGGAGCGTCTGCCCGACCTCCCCGGCACCCGCCCGGAAATGCAGGACCTCGAGAGCTATGCCATTGCGCAGCGCCTCGACCTGCAGGCGGGCCGCGCGCAGCTGGAAAGCCTCGCGCGCTCGCTCGGCCTGACGCGCGCCACGCGCTTCGTGAGCGTGATCGACGTCGGCTACCTGCACAACAGCGACAACGGCCGCCGCGAAACGGGCTACGGCATCGATATCGAGGTACCGCTGTTCGACTGGGGCACGGCGCGCGTCGCCCGCGCCGAAGCCGTGTACACGCAGGCCGCCGCGCAACTCGCGGACCGCGCGATCGCCGCGCGCTCGTCGGTACGCGAACGGTACGCGTCGTACCAGGCGCGCTACGACGTCGCACGCCACTATCGCGACGAGGTCGTGCCGCTGCGCAAGCGCATCGGCAACGAACACCTGCTGCGCTACAACGGCATGCTGCTCAGCGTGTTCGAACTGCTGGCCGATGCGCGCGACCAGATCGCGGCCGTCAACGGCTACCTCGACGCCCAGCGCGATTACTGGCTCGCCGACGCGGAACTGCGCGGCGCGCTGGGTGGCACATTCGGCGGCCGCCTGCCCGACGGCCCCACCTCCAACGAACAACGATGACCATGGTCTCCCGACGTCAATTTCTCGGCGGCTCCGCCGCCGCCATGCTGGGCGCCGCGATGGTCTCGCGCGCCGGCGCCGCCGCGCTGCCCGAGGCACCGCTGCAGCAAAGCCCGACCATGCAACCGCCGCTCGCGCCGTCGAACGGCCGCCCCTATCAACCCGTGGCCACGCTCAACGGCTGGACGCTCCCCTGGCGCATGCGCAACGGCTGGAAGGAATTCCACCTCGTGGCCGAGCCCGTCGAACGCGAAATGGCGCCCGGCATGACCGCGCACCTGTGGGGCTACAACGGACAAAGCCCTGGACCGACGATCGAATGCGTGGAAGGCGACCGCGTGCGCATCTTCGTCACGAACAAGCTGCCCGAACACACGACCGTGCACTGGCACGGCGTGATCCTGCCCGCGGGCATGGACGGCGTGGGCGGCCTCTCGCAGCCGCATATCCCGCCGGGCAAGACCTTCGTCTACGAATTCGAGATGAAACACGCGGGCACCTACATGTACCACCCGCATTCGGACGAGATGGTGCAGATGGCCATGGGCATGATGGGCTTTATCGTCGTGCATCCGCGCGACAGCCGCCGCATGCGCGTGGACCGCGACTTCGTGTTCCTGATCGCGTCCTACGCGATCGACCCCGGCACCTATACGCCGCGCGTCGCGGAGATGACCGACTTCAATATGTGGACGTGGAACAGCCGCGTGTTTCCGGGCATCGACACGCTACCGGTACGGCTCGGCGATCGCGTGCGCATTCGCGTGGGCAACCTGACGATGACCAACCATCCGATCCATCTGCACGGTCATCGCTTCGAGGTCACGGGCACCGATGGCGGATGGGTACCGCCGTCGGCGCGCTGGCCCGAGGTGACCACCGACGTGGCCGTGGGCCAGATGCGCGCGATCGAGTTCATCGCCGACAACCCCGGCGACTGGGCCTTCCACTGCCACAAGGCGCACCACACGATGAATGCCATGGGGCATGACATGCCCACCATGATCGGCGTGCCGCAGAAGGACCTGGCCAGCCGCATGAGCGCGCTGGTGCCCGACTACATGGCGATGGGAGAGTCCGGCATGGCGGACATGGGCGCGATGAAGATGCCGCTGCCCGAGAACACGCTGCCGATGATGTCGGGCCAGGGCCCGTTCGGTCCGATCGAGATGGGCGGCATGTTCACCACGCTGAAGGTGCGCGAGGGACTCGCGGCCAACGACTATCGCGATCCGGGCTGGTACCGGCACCCGAAGGGCACCGTGGCGTTCGAATATACGGAAGCTCAGTCGACGCGATAGAAGTCGATGGACTGGCCCGCGTTGACGGCGCGCTGGAGCCAGTCCGGGTACTCGCCCGTGCCGTCCCAGGTCTGCCCCATCGCATTGCGGTAGAGCGCCGTGGCGCGCGCGGGCGCGACGGCCTTGATCTCTTTCTCTTCGCCCTCGTCGTGGGATTCGCCATCCGCGTCCGCGGCATCGATATCCGCAAAGCATCCGGCCTCGACCAGATCTTCGAAGGTCAGACCATGATGTTCCATCTGCTCGTGGATCCAGGTCACGGCGGCTTGCTTGGCGGAATCTGACTCGGACATGACTGTATGCGGGGCCCGCGTGTGGGAGCGGGCGAATGAAAACGGGAAAACGGGATACCGGAGATTGGGAAATCTGGGGGGGAACCTCAGAACCAGAATCCGAACGACCGGCGATGCGAGAAGAACGCGAAACATTCTACCGCGTGTTGGCGCCGGAGTCCCCTCGCGAGTGGGGTCAAGAACGCGAGAATCGCTGCCGTGCCATGCGCGCGGCCTCAATCGTCTTCCATCTTTGTCAATCCTGACAAATTTTGCGGCATGACAGCATTGTCATGGCGCAGTCATGCTCGCGTGGCCGGCCGATTCGTAGACTGTGTTCGTGGGTCGGTGCAGTGCCGGCCCGCAGACGAAGCGAATACCAACAGGAGTCAACGATGCGAAATCTCAGGCATGTCTTGCTGTCCACCACTCTGCTCGCCACGCTGGCCGGCACGGCCGGCATCGCGAGCGCGGCCGGTGCGGGCACGCGCACCGCCGATCCCTACCTCGACGGTGCCCGCACGGGCGCGCGAGACATCTATACCGACGGCGCCCGCGCCGTGAACGACCAGCGCAGCCCGTTCACCGACGGCGCGCGCGGCGTGCACGATCAGCGCGACCCGTTCACGCGGGGTGCGTAATCCCTTCGGCGGGCTCGCGCGCCCGCAGGGTGTGATCGGCCGAAGCCGGAAATTGTTCGGCGGGCATGGGCCTGCCGAACAGATACCCTTGTAGCGCGTCGCAGCCCAGCCCCGCGAGAAACTCGCGCTGCGCGGCAGTTTCCACCCCCTCGGCCACCACCTGCAGGTTCAGTGTGCGTCCCAGTGCGACGATCGCCGACACGATGGCCGCATCTTCCGAGTCTTCCTCCAGCTCCCGCACGAAGCCGCGATCGATCTTCAGTTCGCTCGCGGGAATGCGCTTGAGGTGCAACAGGCTCGAGTAACCGGTACCGAAATCGTCGATCGCGATGCGCACGCCCATGTCGTCGAGCCGCGTCAGAATGGCCAGGCTCGTCTCCACATCGCGCATCGCGGTGCTTTCCGTAATCTCGAGCGTCAACGACGGCGGCGGCACGCCATGGTTCGCGAGCGCCTGCGCCACGGCATCGACCATCCCCACATGGCAGAACTGCAAGGCGGACAGGTTGACCGCCATCGACAGCTCGGTCTGCCCGGCCCCATGCCATACCGCCAGCTGGCGGCAGGCTTCGTCGAGCACCCAGTTGCCGATCGGCACGATCGCGCCGGTCTTCTCCGCAAGCGCGATGAACTGGTCCGGCATCAGCAGCCCCTGCACCGGATGATCCCAGCGCAGCAACGCCTCCGCGCCGATCAGCGCGCCGTCGCCCGCCGCATATTTGGGCTGGTAGTGCAGGCGCAGCTGCCCCTGCTTGAGCGCGCCGCGCAGATCCTGCAGCAGCGTCTGCTGCGCGCGGGCCTGATGGTTCATCGACCGCTCGAAGAAGAAGTACGCATTGCGGCCGCTCGCCTTGGCGTGATACATCGCCGCGTCGGCATTGGTCAGCAGCGCGTCCTGATCGGCGCCATCGGTCGGATGCACCGCGATGCCGATGCTGGCCGAGACGTGCAATGTCATGCCGGCCACATAGGCGGGCTCGCGCAGCGCCGCCAGCAGGGACTCGGCAATGACGCCCGCATCCTCGGGCTCGTCCACCCACGCCAGCAGCACGAATTCATCCCCGCCCACGCGAGAGATGGTGTCCTCCGACCGCATGATCGTGCGCAACCGGCCCGCGATTTCCACCAGCAGCGCATCGCCGACGTGGTGACCGTAGCTGTCGTTGATGCCCTTGAAGCCATCGAGGTCGACGAACAGCACCGCGAAACTGCCCTGCTGGCGCATATTGGTCTGAATGGCCTGATTGAAGCGGTCGTCGAGCAATGCGCGGTTGGGCAGGCGCGTGAGCTTGTCGTGCAGCGCGAGGAATTCGAGTTCCTGATTGGCCGCGCCAAGGGCCTCCGCCATGATCGCGGTCCGCATCTCGAGCCGCATGTCGAGCACCGAGGTAATCAGCGCCACCGCGAGCACGCAGATCGTGATGACCAGGATCGGCAGCGCGAGCGACTCGCCGGGCAGGCCCTTGCCCACTGCACCGCAGACGCTGCCCAGCGGAAATTGCGCGGCGGCCATGCCCGTGTAGTGCATCGACGCGATCGCGCCCCCCATGATCACCGCGGCGCCCAGGCGCAGCTGATGCACGCGCGGCATGTTCCGGCGCAGCTGGAATGCGATCCAGAGCGCCGCGGCCGATGCGCCCACGGCGAGCAGCACGGAAAGCGCGAACAGCGACGGGTTGTAAATAATGCCCGGCTCGATGCGCAGCGCGGCCATGCCCGTGTAATGCATGCTCGCGATCGCACCGCCGAGTATCAGCGCGCCCAGCAGTAACCGTTGCCAAGGCAGGTTGTCGCCGCGCACGAGCCAGAGCGCGAATGCCGATGCGCCGATCGCGATGGCCAGCGACAGGATCGTGATGCCCACATCGTAGGCCAGTGGAATCGGTAACCGGAATGCGAGCATGCCGACGAAGTGCATCGACCAGATGCCCACGCCCATCGCCGTGGCCCCGCCCGCCAGCCAGACGAATGCCTGCAGGCCGCGCGCGGTGGCGATGCGCCCGGTGAGATCGAGCGCCGTATACGACGCGAGGACTGCGACAAGCAGCGAGAACAGGACGAGAAGCGCGTCGTAACTGGAGGACATCATGGGAAAGGCGCGGGACGACAGGTCAATAACGGCAGATCGGCAGCAAACTCGAGCGGCCTGAAACATATCAATACGATGCTTGACATGCAATGCGCCCGCAATACGCAACGTCCGACGATTCCTACACGGCAATCGGCGTGCGTCGGAGAGGCCACGCCATTGGCGGCGCCTATGCTTCAGTCATGGCAGCGAACACAGGAGAACACAACATGTGGAAGCGAATAGCAGGTGCGCTCACCGTGGGCGCTTGTGTGTGGGCGATGTCCGGCTGCACGCTCGGTGGCGCTGCTGCCGGCGGCTATGCAGGCCATGAACTGACCGGCGGCAGCACTGCGGGTACGGTCGGTGGCGCGGTGGTCGGCGGTGTGATCGGCCACGAGCTGGGCAAGTAAAGGGCAAGTAAAGAACAAGCAGGCTGTAACGTTTTCCGCTGTCTGGACGGACGGGCAGGGTCCCCCAGATTTGCGCGGTGTGGCTCTTGATGGGAAGAGTCCACCGCCACCGCCGCGTCGTGCGCTACGTGTTTCATCGCTGAAAGGCGTTACGCTCGACATGTTGTTTCATGACGCGGCGCGTGGGAAACCTCCAAAAGGAAAGCCCCGGGATATCCCGGGGCTTTTTCTTTTTCCGTTTCTATCGCAGCGCGACGTATCACGTGCTAGTAGGACTTCGGCAGGCCCAGCACGCGTTCGGCGATATGGCACAGGATCAGTTGCGCGCTGACCGGTGCGATGCGCGGGATATACGACTCCCGCAGATAGCGCTCCACGTGATACTCGCGCGCATAGCCCATGCCCCCGAGCGTGAGCACCGCCGTCTGGCAGGCCTGATGTGCGGCTTCCGCGGCCAGGTATTTGGCCGCATTGGCTTCCGCGCCGCACGGCTTGCCGTTGTCGTAAAGCCACGCGGCCTTCCACACCATCATGTCCGCGGCTTCGAGCGCCATCCATGCCTGCGCGAGCGGATGCTGAATGCCCTGGTTCTGGCCGATCGGCCGTCCGAATACGGTCCGCTCGCGCGCATAGCGCGTGGCGGCCTCGAGCGCGGCGCGCCCGAGCCCCACCGCTTCCGCCGCGATAAGGATGCGTTCGGGGTTGAGTCCGTGCAGGATGTATTCGAACCCCCTGCCCTCCTCGCCGATGCGATCCGCGGCGGGCACCATCAGCCCGTCGATGAACAGCATGTTCGAGTCGACGGCGCCGCGTCCCATCTTGTCGATCTCGCGCACTTCCACGCGTTCGCGGTCGAGCTTCGTATAGAAGAGGCTCAGCCCCTGCGTGGGCTTGGCCACCTTGTCCAGCGGCGTGGTACGCGCGAGCAGCAGCATGCGCGTGGCCACCTGCGCGGTGGAGATCCAGATCTTGCGGCCATCCACGCGGTACGCGCTGCCATCGGCCGTGGCCACGGCCTGCGTCTTCAGGCGCGTCGTGTCGAGGCCCGCATCGGGCTCGGTCACCGCGAAGCAGGCCTTCTCCTCGCCCGCGATCAGCGGCGGCAACGCGGCCTGTTGCTGCGCCTCGCTGCCGAACACGACCACGGGGTTGAGCCCGAAGACGTTCATATGGATCGCGGACGCGCCCGAGAAACCCGCGCCCGACGCCGACACCGTCTGCATGATCAGCGCGGCTTCCGTGATGCCGAGCCCCGCGCCGCCGTATTGCTCGGGCATCGCGATGCCGAGCCACCCCGCACCCGCCATCGCCTTGTGGAACGCATGCGGAAACTCGTGGCGCGTGTCCAGATCCGCCCAATAATCGGGACCGAAGTCCGCGCACAACTGCGCGACGGCCTCGACGATCGCGTTCTGTTCGGAAGTTCGTTCGAAGTTCATGCGTGTCGCACCCTCTTATTCAGGCTGGATGCCCGCGTCCTTGACGAGCTTCGTCCATTTGACGAGCTCGCTTGCGACGAAGCCCGAGAACTGCTGCGGCGTCTGGCCGAACGCCTCGAAGCCGAGTGCCTCGAAGCGTGGCGCCACCTCCTTGCTGCCGGCGATCTTCGACAGCTCGCGATTGAGCCGCTCCACGATCGGCTGCGGCGTCCTGGCCGGCGCGAACACGCCGTTCCACGACGTGATGTCGAACCCCTTGAGGCCCGGGGTATCGCCGATCGGGGGCAGATCGGGCAGCAGGCGGCTGCGCTGCGCGGTGGTGACCGCGAGCGCGCGCATCTTGCCGGCCTTCACGTTGGCGATGCCGGCCGCCACATCGACGAACATCATCGGCACCTGCCCCGCGATCACGTCCGTCATCGCGGGCGGCGTGCTCTTGTACGGCACGTGCAGCAGATCGATGCCGGCCATGCGGCCCAGCGTCGCGCCGGAGACGATGCCCGTGCTGTTGCCGCTCGCGTACGACATGCCCGGATGCGACTTCGCATAGGCGATGAGCTCGGCCACATTGTTGACGGGCAGCTTCGGGTTGATCACCAGCATGAACGGCAGGTTGCCCATGCGCGCCACCGGCGTGAAATCCTTGATCGGGTCGTACGGCAGCTTCTTCATCAGCGACGGATTCGCCGAATGCGTCGTGTTGGTCGTCATGAACAGCGTGTAGCCGTCCGGTGCCGCCTGCGCGACGAGTTCGGCGGCAATCGCGCCGTTTGCGCCCGGGCGGTTGTCCACCACCACGTTCTGGCCCAGCGCATCGCCGAGTTCTTTTGCCGTGATGCGCGCCACCGCGTCCGTGCCGCTGCCGGCAGCGAACGGCACCACGAGGCGAAGCGGGCGGCTTGGCCAGGCATCGGCGGCGGACGCCGGGGCCGTGACCATCAGGGCCGGGAGCCCGGCGAGCGTAAGGACGGTGGCGGCCAGCAGCCGGCGCACGCGGAAATTCGGCATGGTTGTCTCCAGATGTTGTTGTCGGGGTCCTGTCTCGGACCCTCGCTCGGTCAGCGCATGGGCTCAGGCGGCGGGACGGATCACGCGATCCGGCGATTCCTCGTAAGGGGGGCCGTAGATGACGAGCAGCTTGACCGGTTCTTCGCTGACCACGGTGAATACATGCATCGCATCGGCCGGGAAAAAGCAGCATTCGCCGGGACCCAGCTCGCGCGACTGGCCGTTGACCTCGGCGCGCGCCCGGCCTTCGAGGATGTAGCAGACCTGCTCGATGCCCGGATGCGCATGGGGCAGCGCGCCCTTGCCGCGCTCGATCGTGCCGTGGATGACCTCGATCTGCGTGGCGCCGACGTTCTCGCGCCCGATGATGCGGCGGTTGAGCGTGCCGACGTGGTTGGCGGGGTGGTAGCCCTCGACCTCTTCGGTGCGGACGAAATAGGTGTCAGTCATGGCGCTCGCTTTTTCATGTTTATGAATTCAATTTTATAGATATGAAAAGCAGCGTCAACGGGGTGAACCCTGAGAGACCCGGGAGTGAACCCGGCGTCCTCTCATTTTCGGCTCATTCTGCGTTCCCACAATGGACTCATCCGAGCCGGCGACCTCGCTGACCCAGATAACACCAACACCTCGGAGGTCATCATGACGCAACCCTACGCAGTCCTTGCCGCCAGCGCACTGGCCCTTTCCCTCGTTTCCGGCTGCGCCACGGCCGATGTTGGCTACGGCTACAACTACGACGCCGGCGCCGACTATGCGATGGCACGGCATCCGAACATCGAGCAGGCCAGCTTCCATGCGCAGCAGGCGATCGATCGCATGCAGGCCGCGCAGCGTGCCAACCACTACGACATGAACGGCCACGCGGCCCGCGCCATTGCGCTGCTGCGCGAGGCCCAGTCGGAAATGGAAGCGTCGGCGGTCACGATCACGCGCTGAGTCATCGTTGAGATCGTTTCCGGACTTTGCAGGAGAACCATCATGAAATCGTTCGCGCCCGTCCTTGCCGTCGCCGGCCTGCTGCTGGTCTCGGCCGCCTCCGCCAACTCCGCCTATGCCGCCGAAGGCTGCGGCCCGGGCGGATGGCGTGGGCCGTGGGGCCACTGCCGCTATGCGCGGCCGCCGGTCGTCTACCCGATCGCGGTGCCGGCCCTGCCCGCGGTGACCGTGCGTCCGAACGGCTGCCCGATTGGATTCTGGCGCGGCCCGTGGGGCCACTGCCGCGATACGCCGTACCACGGGCCGCTGCCCGGTGGCGGATGGAAGTGATGGACGACCCGAAACCCAACGATCGCGAAGGAGCCGACGCCATGGCCACGATTCCCCCCGCCCCGGATGCTGGCAGCCGTGCCAGCTGGCAGGCCCGGCTGCTCGTAAGGATGCTGCCACGACTGGTCGCGGCGGGCGTGACGGATGGCGCGACACCGCTGAGCGACGTCCCGGCCTTGCGGGCCCGCACGGAACGGCTCGCCCGGCCGGGAGCGTTCGTCGCTCGTTTGTGGGGCGCGCGGGTGTCGCGGCATGCGGATGGCGAACTCGCGGGCGAGTGGACCGAGCCGGCCGCCCATTCGGGCACCGCGCCTGCATCCGCCCGACCGCCGGGCCAGCCGGCTTCGGCCGATCGGATGGCGGGCATCGCGGCGCGTGGCGGCGGTGCGCGGCCGCCGCCGAACGGCGCGGTGCTCTATCTGCATGGCGGCGCGTTCGCCTTCGGCTCCTCCGCCACCCATCGCGCGGTCACGACGGCGCTCGCGCGCCTGACCAGGCTGCCCGTGCTGTCGCTCGACTACCGCCTCGCCCCCGAGCACCCGTTCCCCTGCGCGCTCGACGACGCCGTGCATGCCTATCGCACGCTGCTGGCGCGCGGCATCGCGCCCTGGTCGATCGTCCTCGCCGGGGACTCCGCCGGCGGCAACCTCGCCCTCGCAACGCTGGTCGCCTTGCGCGACGCGGGCGTCGATCTGCCCGCAGGCGCCGTGCTGTTTTCGCCGTGGGCGGACCTCAGCCACGCAACCCAGCGGAACAGCGGCGCGTTGCCCCTCTCCCAGTCCGCGATGGCCATGGCCACCCGCATGTATCTGGGCGATGGCGGCCAGCCAGTCGCCGACCACGACCTGCCGGCGCTGGCCTCCCCCGCGCATGCCGACCTGCACGGGCTCCCACCGCTGCAGATCCAGATCAGCGACGCGGAGACGATGTATCGCGACGCCCGCCTGCTCGCCTCCCGGTTGCGCCGCGCGGGCAGCGCGGCCGAGCTCGCGATCTGGCATGCGATGCCGCACGCATGGCCATGCTTCGCGCCGTTCCTGCCGGAAGCCCGTGCCGCCCTCCGCCAGGCCGCGACGTTCATCCGCCGCACCACGGGCGTGGCCCTATAATTCGCCGATGAATTCGCCGACGTCCAGACCCCCTGCTGCCTCCGCCAACGTCAAGACCGCCCTGCGCGTCATCGAGATCATCGAGACCTTCGCGCGCGAGCGGCGCGCCCTGTCGCTCTCGGAACTCGCGCGGCTGCTCGCGGTGCCGGCCTCGAGCTGCCTCGCGCTCATCCGCACGCTGACCTCGCTCGGGTATCTGTACGAAACGAGCCGGCGCCAGGGCTACTATCCCACCGGCCGCCTGCTCGCGATGGCGCAGCAGATCGCCCGCCACGACCCCGTGCTCGACCGCGTGCACGACACCATGGCCGAGCTGCGCGAAGCCACCGGCGAAACCATCGTCATCGGCAAGCTGCACGAAGGCCGCGCGGTGCTGTACCTCGACGTCCTCGAATCCCCGCACGCCATTCGCTATATCGCCACCGCCGGCGAAGCGCGCGAACTCCATGCGAACTCCATCGGCAAGGCCCTGCTCGCGGCCATGGACGAAACCGAGCGCGCGGCGCTGCTCGCGCAGTTGCCGCTCGAACGCTTTACGCCGCGCACACTGACCACCACCGACGACATCGAAACGGAACTGCGCGCCTCGCGAGAGCGTGGCGCGTTCGTCAACCTCAGCGAGTCGATGCCGGACGTGGGCGCGCTCGCATGGCCCGTTCGGTTGTCCGGCGAATGCTATGCGATCTCGATCGCGGGCCCCGTGTATCGCATCGAGCCGAATATCGAGCGGTTCTCGGCAATCCTGCGCACCGCATGCGCGACGCTGGAACGCGTGAACTGATCGCCCGCGACCGAAGCCGTCAGCGCGCGGGCAGGATCCGGCCCGCCACCTCGCCAAACCCGACGCGATAGCCATCGCCCTGGCACCATCCCGTCATCACGACCTCGTCACCGTCTTCGAGAAAACCGCGGCGCGCGCCATCGGCCAGCGTCAACGGTTCCGCACCATTGCGCGTGGTCTCCAGCAGGCTGCCGAACGCACCGGGCGTCGTGCCGCTGATCGTGCCCGAGCCCATGAGGTCGCCCACGCGCACGTTGCACCCGGACACCGTGTGGTGCGCCAGCTGCTGCGCCATCGTCCAGTACATCGCACGGAAATTGGTGCGGCACACCGTGGTGGCGTCGGCCGCCCCGGCGGGCTTCAGCGCCACCTCGAGCGCGATGTCGTACGCATTGCGCCCCTGCTGCCGCAGATACGCGAGCGGTTCCGGCGATTGCGCGGGATTGTCGCGGCGGAACGGTTCCAGCGCTTCCATCGTGACGATCCACGGCGAGATCGACGTGCCGAACGACTTGCTGTTGAACGGTCCCAGCGGCACGTACTCCCATTGCTGGATATCGCGCGCGCTCCAGTCGTTGAGCAACACCATGCCGAACATATGCGCGGGGGCATCGGCCACATCGATGGGCTCCCCGAGCGCGGAAGGATGGCCGACGATAAAGCCCATCTCGAGTTCGTAGTCGAGCTTGCGGCACGGCCCGAACACGGGCCGCGCCTCGTTCGGCAGCTTGATCTGTCCATTGGGCCGATGCAGCGGCGTACCGCTGACCACGACCGAGCTCGCGCGGCCGTTGTAGCCGATGGGAATCTCGAGCCAGTTCGGCAGCAGCGCGTTCTCGGGGTCGCGGAACATGCGCCCCACATTGGTCGCGTGCTCGCGCGACGAATAGAAGTCCGTGTAGCCCGGAATATCGACCGGCAGATGCATCGCCGCGCCGGCCATCGGCACAAGCGCGCGCTCGCGCAGCGCCGCATCGCCAGCGAGCGTGGCATCCCCTTCCGACAGCAGCGCCGTCAGCCGCGCGCGCGTCTCGCGCCATGCGGACCGCCCCAGCGCGATAAAGGGATTGAGCGTGGCATGCGCAAACGTGCCGCGCGTGGCGGCCGGCAGCAGGCCCGCCTCGTCGAGCACCGCGAGGTCCAGCACCATCGCACCGATCGCCACGCCCGCGCGCGGCGTACGCTCGGACGTCGAGAAAATGCCGTACGGCAGGTTCTGCAAGGAGAAATGCGTGCGGCCGTCATTGGCCGAGGGAATCCAGCTGAGCGTGGTCATGAAGCGTGTCTCGTGTTCCTGGTATTCAACGCTGCGTCGGGTCGAAATGCTTCCGCAACCCCTGCCAGCACGTGTAGTAGTCCTGCTGCAGCAGCGCGGATTGCGCGGCGTACGGCGTCGGGCGAATGACGGTGGGCGTCTCGAACATAAACGCCATCGTGTCCGTGACATGGTGCGGCGCGCTGGTGTCCGCGCGGCTCGCGCGCTCGAACGTGTCCGCGTCCGGGCCATGGCCGCTCATGCAGTTGTGCAGGCTCGCGCCTCCGGGCATGAAACCCTCGGCCTTGGCATCGTAGACACCGCTGATCAGCCCCATGAATTCGCTGGCCACATTGCGATGGAACCAGGGCGGCCGGAACGTATGCTCGGCGGCGAGCCAGCGCGGGCCGAAGATCACGAAGTCGATCGTATCGACACCCGGCGTATCGGACGGTGCCTGCAGCACGAGGAAGATCGACGGATCGGGATGGTCGTAGCTGATGGAACCGATCGTGTTGAAGCGCCGCAGGTCGTACTTGTACGGCGCGTAGTTGCCATGCCAGGCCACCACGTCCAGCGGCGAGTGGTCGATCTCGGCGCGCCACAGATTGCCCTGAAACCGGGCCACGAGCTCGAACTTCCCTTCGCGATCCTCGTAGCTCGCCACGGGCGAGAGAAAGTCGCGCGGATTGGCGAGGCCATTCGAACCGAGCACGCCGAGGTCGGGCAGCCGGAACAACTGGCCGAAGTTCTCGCAGATATAGCCGCGCGACTCGCCATCGGGCAGCTCCACGCGAAACCGCACACCGCGCGGCATCACGACGATCTCCTGCGGCGCGACCTCGAGCCGCCCCATCTCGGTGGCGACGAGCAAACGGCCCAGCTGCGGCACGATCAGCATCTCGCCATCGGCGTTGTAGAAGAAGCGGTCGATCATCGGCCGGTTGGCCAGATAGAGATGGATGCCGCAGCCCGTGAAGTCGGCCGGACCGCCATTGCCCGCCATGGTGACGATGCCATCCACGAAATCCGTCGGCGCGGACGGCATGGCCGGCGGACTCCACCGCAGCTGGTTCGGCGTGGGCGGCACCTCGTCGAAACGGCTGACCCACCGCGACGCGTCCATGCGGACGAACGGCCGGTGCATCGCGCCCGGCCGGATGCGATACAGCCAGCTGCGGCGGTTGTGCGCGCGCGGCGCCGTGAATGCCGTACCGGAGATCTGCTCCGCGTACAGCCCGTAGGGCACCCGCTGCGGCGAGTTCTGGCCTTCCGGCAATGCCCCCGGCAGGGCTTCGGTCGCGAACTCGTTCGCGAAGCCCGACTGATAGCGCAGGTCGCTTGCATCGCTCATGGCGGCATCTCCCGAATTACGTATTGATTAACGAATTTCGCTAATCGTAATTTTGACGGCGAGGCGTGTCAAATCCCGGTGGGGGTGAGGAAATGAAACGGGGCGTGAAAAGCGGAAGGGAACGCGTAACGGAACGCGTAAGGGAACGCGTAAGGGAACGCAGACTGGAAGGCGAGACGATGCGGCGCGGACGAAACCCACGCGGCACGGTGCAGCACGAGGCGGCAGCGACGCCGCCGGCGCGCGAGGCACCGGCGAACGACGACAATAGTCACCAGGCCGCCCGGAGGCGGCGCCGGGCATTACAGGGGCTTGTGGCCTTCGCCGGTAGCGGAACCGGCGCCAAAGCCGCCAGACGACGGCGCGGAGCCCGAAGGCGTGCCGCCCGACGGTGCGGGCTGGCCAGCCATCGAGGCTGCCGTGACGCCGCCATTGCGGCTGGCAATGAATGCATTCACGTCTGCGGCCAGATGCTGAGGCGCTAACACCACCTCGAGCCCCAGCGCCTCGCACGCGGCGAGGAACGTGGACATACGCGGATCGGCTTGACCCGATTCCGCCCGCAAATAGGCTTCCCGGGAAATCCCGGCCTTACGGGCGACGTCCTCCTGCTTGAGCTTGCGCGCACGGCGCAACGCCCGCAGTTGCCGGAACGGTTCGCTAGCGCCTCTTGGCACGGCTGTACTGTTCATGTCGGTCTCCAGTCACCAGTCAAAAAAAAGTGCGCGGACGTGCATTCGAGTATAGAGCACGTAAAGCGTTCCGTAGGTCCTTTGCGAAACACTTTTGCAGATTTCCTATGATGGCGCTTTCCGGTCTTCCGGGCTCTAGTCCGAAAGGCGTACACAGCACAACATTGGCCTGCGCACACACACTAACGGGGATGTCTGCTTTGCGTTGACGTCACATAAGTATTGTCGAAGTGTGCAGTAAGGCAAGTTGACAAACCGACCGGTCGTGCTAATCTGCACCGCATGCAGAAAGGCCAACTCACCCGCACCGCGATCATCGAACAGGCCCTGGCGTCCGCCAGCAAGGTCGGCTTCGAGCAGTTGTCGCTTGCCACGCTCGCGGCCGACACCCACATGTCGAAGAGCGGCCTCTACGCCCATTTCAAGTCGAAGGAAGCGCTGCAGGAGGCGGTACTCGAACGTGCCGTGGAGCGCTTCGGCGAGATCGTCGTGCAGCCCGCGATGCGCGCGCCGCGCGGTGTCCCGCGCCTGCAGACGCTGTTCGACGGATATCTCGAATGGGTGGGCGGCACGGTCACGGGCGGACGCTGCCTGTTCATGGCGCTGGCACAGGAATACCGCGACCGTCCGGGCGCCATCCGGGACCTGGTGGTCCAGGCGCTCAAGGACTGGCACGGCACCATCGCGCGCGTGATTCGCGATGCAATCGAAGACGGCGCGATTCGCGCCGACGTGGAACCGCGCCAGTTCGCATTCGACATGGTGGGCATCGGCATGTCGTTCCAGACCTCGTTCAAGCTGCTGGGCCGCGACGATGCGCAGGCCATGGCGCGCCACGCGTTCGCGCGCCTGCTCGCCGATGCGGGGACCCCCGCGCGCATACCCGCGACCGGCGCGCACTGACACCGAAACCCCGCGCGCCAGGGCGCGCGCGCGGGGCTTCCAAAGGCATTCTTGCCGCATTTTGTTGCCCTAAAAATAGCACGACTGGTCGGTCGCAAAATGCAAAAAAATGCGTCGGCGATGGCGAAGCGTCGCCACGATGCCGCGCCGACCACCGTTACCGTTCATGCCGGAGGTCCTTGCCGTGTCCGAAGTGCTGTCTTCTGCATCCAGCTCCCCCTCACAGGATTCCCCCGCGGCCGTCCGGGCGGCGCCGCATGCGCCCCCCGCCGCACGTCCGCCGGCGTCGCCGCGTATTCCGGGCTGGTACCGCCTCCGCTGGCAGGCGACCTCGCTGCTGCACCCGGCCGGCGCCGCGCGCGAACTCGAGCGCCTCTGGTTCTCGCCGCCGCGCGCGCCCATATCGGCCGACGGGCAGCGCATGCTCGACGCCGCGCGCGCGGACTGGGCGCTCGTGACGGGCCAGGGGGCAAGCCGGCGCGTGCGCGTATACCGCTGGGGGCAGGAAGGTCCCGTCGTGCTGCTCGCGCACGGCTGGGGCGGCAATGCGGCGCAGTGGCATGCGATGGTGGAGCCGCTGCTCGCGGCCGGTATGCGCGTGGCGGCATTCGACGCGTTGTCGCACGGTGCCTCCGACGCCGGCGCGCAAGGTGGGGACCGCAGTTCGATCGTCGAACTGTCGCGGTCGCTGCTCGCGGTGGCGTGGCATGTGGGCCCGGTCCACGCGGTGGTCTCGCATTCGGCCGGCGGTCCGGCGACGGCGCTGGCCATTCGCGAAGGGCTGCCGCTACGGCGTGCCGTACTGGTCTGCCCGCCCGCCGATATGGGCCGCGCATGCGCCGCGCTGGCCTGGCAGCTCGGCTTCAGCCCCGCGGTATTCGCGCGCATGGCGCGGGACAGCGCGGCGTGGCTCGGCATGCCATGGGAGACGTTGAACGTGCCCGACGTCGGCCGCACGCGCGATGTGCCGCCAACGCTGATCGTGCACGATCGCGATGACCGCGAAGTGCCCTGGGAAGATGGCGCCGCGATCGCGGGCGCATGGCCTGGTGCACAACTGGCGACGACCGAAGGGCTCGGCCACCGCCGCATCCTACGGGACGCGGCGGTAGCGGCGAGAATCGCCGGGTTCCTCGAAGCTCAGAAGCCCTGCAGCACGAGCTTGCCGATGGTCTGACCGCCTTCGAGCATCGCATGCGCGCGGCGCAGGTTCTCGGCGTTGATCGTGCCGAGGTTTTCGCCGAGCGTGGTCTGCAGGCGGCCCGCGTCGATCAGGCGCGCCACTTCGTTGAGCAGCTTGTGCTGCGCGATCATGTCCGGCGTGCCGTACATCGCGCGCGTGAACATGAACTCCCACACGAACGTCGCGCTCTTGCTCTTGAGCGCGCCGATGGCCAGCGGGCCCGCGTTCTCCACGATCGAGCAGATCTTGCCCTGCGGCGCGATCGCCTCGGCCATCGCCTCGAAATGACGGTCGGTGTCGTTGAAGCACAGGATGTAATCGACGTTCTCGAAGCCCAGCGTACGCAGTTGCGCGGGCATATCGCCGCGATGGTCGATCGTATGGTCGGCGCCGAGCTTGCGCACCCAGGCCTCCGACTCCGGACGCGAGGCC
Source organism: Cupriavidus pauculus (assembly GCF_008693385.1). NCBI lineage: Bacteria > Pseudomonadati > Pseudomonadota > Betaproteobacteria > Burkholderiales > Burkholderiaceae > Cupriavidus > Cupriavidus pauculus. Next base: position 2,671,310 of record NZ_CP044067.1, on the reverse strand, counting down.
GTCGCGATCACGGTCAGCTTGCCGAGCGTCTTGGCCAGCTGGATACCGATGGAACCCACGCCGCCGGCACCGCCGATGATCAGCACCGATTTGCCCGCGTCCTCACCCTTCTCCGAAACCCCGAGACGATCGAACAGCGCTTCCCATGCGGTAATGGCGGTCAGCGGCAGCGCGGCCGCGTGCGCGAAGTCCAGCGAGGCCGGCTTGTGCCCGGCAATGCGTTCATCGACGAGGTGATACTCGCTGTTGGTACCCGAACGCGTGATGCTGCCCGCGTAGAACACGGGGTCGCCGACCTTGAACAGCGTCACGTCCGGACCCACCGCTACCACGGTGCCGGCCGCATCCCAGCCCAGCACGCGCGGCGCGGGCTCGATCTTGTCCTTCGGCGCGCGGACCTTGGTGTCCACGGGGTTCACGGCCACCGCCTCGATCTTGACCAGCAGATCGTGGCCGGCCGCTTCCGGCTTCGGCAGGTCGGTGTCGAACAGCGAACGCGGGTCGCTGATGGGCAGGTAATGGGTCAGGCCGATGGCTTTCATGGCAGGCTCCTGTCTGGAAGTAAATCTACGATGCCTGCATCGTAACCAACTTCCATCCGCTTGATTAGCCGGAAGCTGAAGCAATCACTTTCACTGGAATAGTGAAAATCCGTCCATAAAAAAGCCCGCCACGAGGGCGGGCACGCGTCAGCGCATCGTTCCTGCCAGGGGCAGCGTACCGTCAGGTCACATCGTCCGGCACCGGGCGGTAGCCCATCGGCGCGGTGGTGTTGGCATGCACGTACTTCTTCGCGTGGGCCTCTCGCATCGGCTTCAGCACGAAGATCGCCAGCACCGCGGACAGCGCGGCCATGCCGGAAGCCAGCATGAACACCGCGTGCCAGTCACCGGTCGCAGCCGTGATCACGCTCGAGAACGGGACCAGCAGCGCGGCCGTGCCCTTGGCCGTATAGAGCAAGCCAGCATTGGTCGCGGCGAACTTCGGACCGAACGTATCGCCGCAGGTCGCCGGGAACAGGCTGTAGATTTCACCCCAGGCGAAGAACACCACGCCCGTCAGCACCACGAACGCCACCGGGTTGTGGCCGTACTTCGACAGCAGCACGATGCCCACGGCCTCCACCGCGAACGCGATGAACATCGTGTTCTCCCGGCCGATGTTGTCGGAGATCCAGCCGAAGAACGGTCGCGTCAGGCCATTGAGCACGCGGTCGATGGTCAGCGCGAATGTCAGCGCCGGCAGCGTGAGGCCGAGGATGGACACGGGCGAGTCATGCAGGCCGAAGTCCTTGGCGATCGGGCCGAGCTGCGCGGTGGCCATGAGGCCGCCTGCGGCCATCATCACGAACATCGCGTACATGACCCAGAAGATCGGCGAGGACAGGACCTGGCGCGGCGTGGCGTTGTAGGTCGTGGCGCTCTTCAGCGTGGCCTTGACCTCGCTGAGGATCTTCGCCGAGGGCGGATAGAGCGCCATGCCCAGCACGAACACGATCAGGCCCTGGCCCAGGCCGAACCAGAGGAACGTGGCCTCGTAGCCGCTGCTCTTGATCATGTTGGCGATCGGCACCACGGTCATCGCGGAGCCCGCGCCGAAGCCCGCCGCGGTAATCCCCGCCGCCAGCCCGCGGCGGTTCGGGAACCACTTGAGCGCGTTGCCCACGCAGGTGCCATATACCGCGCCGGCACCCACACCGCCGATGGCGGCTGCGACGTACAGCATCGGCAGCGACGAGGCCACCGAATTCAGCGCCCATGCGATGGCGCACAGCAAGCCACCGCCCACGACCACCGGGCGGGGACCGTACTTGTCGACGAGATAGCCCTCGATCGGGACCAGCCACGTCTCCGTGACCACGAAAATGGTGAACGCCACCTGGATGGCCGTGCGGCCCCAGTGGTACTTGTCATCGATGGGATTGACGAACAGCGTCCAGCCATACTGCATATTGGCGATCATCGCCATACAGATCACGCCAAACACGAGTTGCATCCACGGGGACGCAAAACGGGACGTCGACGCCTGTTGCTGTAGTTCCATGGTGTCTCCTTCTGACGGGGCGGCCCGCCGTTGTGGATAGGCGTCCTGTGCGGACGCTCTTTTGTGCTGTTGTTGTTCGATATTTGCGCGCTAGACCTTCGAACAGCTGAGCCGTTCTAGTGCTATACGGTATGTGATATATCAACCAAGTCAAGCCGGGATTTCGGTGCGCCGCCGCACCGTTGCGGATGGCATTGGCTCGTCACTGGCACCCTGCTCTGCCACTGGTGTGCCATGCGCATGAAACGCGCATTGGAATGGGCCAGGACTCGCTTGCGAATCAATGACTTGGATGCGATCGCCAGATCAATGCGAAGCGGTGTCGAGTGGGGGTGTTTTCCGTGCGTTGCAGCAGCGTGAGGACCCTGATAGGGAAAGTCCTAGGCGTGCGACAAGTGCTGCCGATCGTGAATGTGTCGACATTCAGAATCTGACGGAATGAGGCAGGAAGAAGACAGGCAGGAAACCGGCCGTAAGCTCGGATGTCGCGGGCGCGACAAAAGCTGTGAAGCACGTATGGAGAAGCCGGCCGTAACAAGCTCCAACGTTACTGCCAATCAGATGCGCGCGAATTCGGGAACCAGAGCCGGGACCTGAACGGGCGTGGCGGCGGGACGCGAGCGGCCGACACCGTCGGTCGAATCCTGCGAGGCACCCAGGCCGGCGAAACGGCCATGGTCTTGCGCGGTCGTCAGCGTTTCCATCGGCACGCGCGTGCCGATCAGCCAGGTTGCGAAAACGCCCAGATGGATCAGACCAAGAGCGAGGACGGAAAGCAGAGCGGTGTTCATGAAAAATCCTGAGTGAGGTAGGTCAAGGAGTTTTCATTATATGCTGCATCGCAAGGTCTGTAAATATTTGGTATGTGATATATCTTGAGAAGGTTTCCTCTATATGCACCAAACGCAACAAGGCACCCCGCGGGGTGCCTTGTCGTTCTCTCGAGCGCGCCAATCACTGGGGCGCCGCATGTTGCAAATCCACACTTTCGGGGCAAAGACCCTTTGTGCGTTGCGGTCAGCCGGCTTTCTTCAGCAGGTCCTGATCGTATTCCTGCGCGCGCAGATTGTCCCAGACCGCCGCCGCATTGGGCTTGAGCGACCGGCTCTTCCGCCGGACCAGCATGACCGTGGACGTGACCTGCGGCCGCAATGGCCGCAGCACGGCCGCGGGCGCCATGCCGGACGCCTGCGCGCGCGATGGCACCACGCCGATGCCGAGGCCCATCGCGACCATGCCGAAGATCGCCGCGAAATGCCCGAGCACCTGCAGCGTGCCGGGCCGCACATGATAGGTCGCGAGCGCGCGTTCGACGGCGGGCTGCATGCCCGAATGCTGGTCGAGCGTCAGCACGGTGGCATCGGCGAGGTCGCCCCATCCGAGCGATTCGCGCGCGGCCAGCGGGTGCTGCGCGGGAAGTACCGCGCATAGCGGATCCACGCATAGCGGTTCGCAATACAGATCGTCGCAGGACGCCGGATTGCTCGCGATGCCGAAATCCACTTCGCCGTTACGCACGCTCTGCAGTACCCCTTCGTGCGAACGGTCGCGCAGCGTGATGCCGATGCCCGGCCATGCCGTGCGGCAACCCGCGACCCACGTGGGGACGCACATCGACGACAGCACGGGATCGGTGGCGATCTGCACGGTGCCCTGGCTCGGTTTGCCCGTGCCGTGGCTTTCGCGCAGCGTCTGCTCGACCTCCTCGATCAGATGGCAGATGCGTTGCGACAGGTGCGCGCCCGCATCGGTCAGTTCCACCTGCCGTGTGGTGCGATCGAACAGCCGCTGGGCGATTTCCTCCTCGAGTTCGCGCACGCTGCGACTGATGGCCGATTGCGTCAGGCCCAGCTCGGCGGCGGCGCGCGTGAAGCTCTTCTGCCGCGCTACCGCCGCGAAGGCCTTCAATTGTGGAAGCGAAACATTCATGGTGCCGCTCCTTGTTGTGTGACTGCTCTTTGGTGCCGCGTGGTGGTGTCGTGCTTGTGCCGTCGCGCTCGTGTTGCCGCTTTTCGGATAGATCGGGTATTGCGATGCCGCCCTACTCCCCCTTGCCGGTGGAGAAGCCGGCCATATACGTGGCACGGTCGCTGACCGTCTGTGCATTCGCGTGGCCGGTGATGAAGCGCCGCCGCATCGGCTGCAACAGGAACTTCGCCGACAGCCCCGCCGCTACCGTCATGACGGCCGCCACGGTGAACACGAGGCTCCAGCCGCCGTGATGGGACAACACCGATGCCAGGGGCACGAGCAGCGCCGCGGTACCCTTCGCCGTGTACAGCGTGCCGGCGTTGGCGGCGGCGAACTTGCTGCCGAACGTGTCGGCGCAGAGGGCCGGGAAGATCGAGAAGATCTCGCCCCAGAACAGGAACGTGAGCGCCGCGAACAGCATGAACCAGTAAGGGTTGTGGCCGAGTTCCATCAGGCCGATGAGCGATAGCCCCTCGCCGATGAAGATGAAGAACATCGTGTTCTCGCGGCCGATGCGGTCCGAGATAAAGCCGCACAGCGGACGCGTCAGGCCGTTGCAGAGGTTGTCGATCGACAGCGTCATCGTGAGCAGCGGCAGCGTCACGCCGAGCATCGTGATGGGCATCGACGCGAAGCCGAAGTCCTTGGCGATCGGGCCGAGTTGCGCGGTGGCCATGATGCCGCCCGCCGCCACCGCCACGAAGGAGGCATAGATCAGCCAGAACACCGGCGTCTTCACCATCTGGCCCGGCGTGAACTCCACCGGATTCGTCAGGATGGCCTTGTTGGTCGCCACGTTGCGCGGGGGTTTCGGCTTGACCAGCAGCATCGCCATGATGAAGATGAGTACGCCCTGGAGGATGCCGAACGTGAAGAACGCATGCTCGTAGCCGGACTTCTGGATCATGTTCGCGATGGGAATCACGGTGAGGGCCGAGCCCGCGCCGAAGCCCGCGGCGGTCAGGCCGGCGGCAAGGCCCCGCTTGTCCGGGAACCACTTGAGCGCGTTGCCGACGCACGTGCCATACACGCCGCCGGCACCGATGCCGGCGATCACCGCCGAGGCGTAGAGCATCGGCAGCGACGTGGCATACGAGTTCATAACCCAGGACAGGCCGGCGCAGATGGCGCCACAGGCGACGACGGGACGCGGACCGAATTTATCGACGAGCCAGCCCTCGATGGGCACCAGCCACGTTTCGGTCACGATGAAGATGGAGAACGCGATCTGGATCGCCGATTCGCCCCACTGATGCTTGGCGTTCATGGGGTTGACGAACAGCGTCCAGCCATACTGGAGGTTCGCCACGAGGCCCATACAGAGCACACCGATAAATAACTGGAACCAACGGTTGTGCAGCAAACCGCCATTGGAATTGCCCATGACGGGGCCTGCCGCATCGATGTGCGCCATGTCGTGTCTCCTTGCATTAGTGTCTTGCGCTCTGGTGGCGCAGCTCGCGGGCAACACATCGTGGGGGATGGCGCCCTCGTTTCTTCACTACTGAATGAGCGCGCCTGACATTGCGGCACGTTGCATCTGTGGAATTGATGCTACTTCAAACTTAGATCACCACAGCATAAAGTTTTTTATTATGATCATTTACGATCCTTTATAGATTGCAGGAAACGGTGCAATGAAAAATGCCACGCTGCGTCAACTCAAGGTCTTCGAAACGGTGGCGCGCCACCTGAGTTTTTCGCGCGCGGCGGAGGAGCTGCACCTTACGCAACCTGCTGTTTCTACACAGGTTCGGCAGCTCGAGCATCACGTTGGACTGCCGCTTTTCGAGCAGCTCGGCAAGCGGATCTACCTCACGCCGGCGGGCACGGAAATGCTGCACTATAGCCGCAGCATCATTCAGCAATTCCGCGAGGCAGAAGATGCGATGGCGCAGCTTAAGGGTATATCCGGAGGCCGTCTCAATGTCGCGGTGATCAGTGCGGGCGACTATTTTTTTCCGCGCTTGCTTGCGGAATTCATGGGTCGTCATGACGGCGTGACTTTAAATCTTGCGGTGCACAATCGCGAAGAATTATTGCATCAGCTCGGCGGCAACCTCACGGACCTCGCGGTCATGGTGCGCCCGCCCGAAGGCGGCGACACGATCGCCGAATCGTTCGCGCCGCACCCGTACGTCATTGTCGCGGCGCCCAATCATCCCCTGGTCGGCAAGCGCCATATTCCGCTCGCCGGGCTCGCGGAGGAGGCATTCGTTTCGCGCGAGCGCGGCTCCGACACGTGGAACTCGATGCAGGAGGGCTTTGCGGGGCGGCTGTCCAACCTGCGCATCGCGATGGAGATCAAGAGCACCGAGACCATCAAGCAGGCCGTCATCGCGAACATGGGTATCGCGTTCCTCTCCGCCCATACGGTGGGCCTCGAATTGCAGACGGGCAAGCTTGCCGTGCTCGATATCGAGGGCTTTCCCGTGATGCTCAACTGGTACGTGGTTCACCGCCGCAACAAGCGGCTGCCGCCCGTGGCGCTCGCGTTCAAGCACTTCCTGATGGAGGAAGGCGCACGGCTGATCCAGCAGATCACTGGCGTGGAAGGCCTGATCCGCCATCCATAAACGATGGCTTATGGTTTTCCGATGAAACTTTAATTATCGTAAATGGTTCGTCGCCACTAAGCTTCCTTTCAACGAAGCCCACAACGAAGGAGACGAATATGGACCAACTGCAAACCGCCCCGCACGCCGTCACGCACGACGGCACCACCGCCGCGCATCTGGACCGCGACATGCAACTGGCCGCGTTCAACGCAGCCTTCATGGAGCTGGGCCTGCGCTTCCGCTGGGACATGCAGATGTTCGAATGGCTGTGCGGCATCGAATGCGAACGCACGCGCGTGTGCCGCTATATCGAGGAATACCACGCGCACCTGCTCACGGCCTATGAACCGGCCTTCCTGAGCCAGCTGATCTTCGACAAGAAGAACGACTACCTGCGCGCGATGCGGACGGGCGTGAACTGATACACCCGCCTCTCGACGTCAAAAACACCCCAGGAACACCCCTTTCCCAAGGGGTGTTCTTGTTTTATCAGCCCGCACTGGCCGTGGCGCTCGCCTTGGCCTCCAGCTCCGCGATCCGCTTGCGTAGCGCGCGTTCCTCCTGGAAGCGTGCGGTCTCGTCGCGGATGATGGCCACGATGCCCGTAATGGCCCCGCCCTCGCCGTGCAACAGCGCCACGGTGAACGCGATCGACATCGCATCGCCGTTCTTGTTGATCGCGGGAACCTTGAGCAGATCGTGGCCATAGCGGGTCTGGCCCGTCGCCATCGTCTTGTCGTAGCCTTCCCAATGGCGCGCGCGCAGGCGCTCGGGAATGATGAGGTCCAGCGACTTGCCCAGCGCTTCTTCCTGGGTGTAGCCGAACATGTACTCGGCGGCCGGGTTCCACAACGTGATGGCACCGTCGGGACCGGAGATGACGACGGCATCGCCGATGGCCGTCACCAGTTGCTCGTAGTCGATCGCAGCCTGCATGGTCTTTCCTGAGGAATGATGGGAATGCCCCGATGCGCCACCGGAAACACCGGTGGCTGCCATCGGGGCACTGGCAGTGCTGCCGTCCAGCTTAGATGACCTGCGCCTCGCGCAGGCGGGCGATCTCCTCGGCGCCGTAGCCAAGACCGGACAGCACTTCCGCGCTGTGCTCGCCCAGCAGCGGCGAACCGGTGATCTCGGGCTTCATGCCCGAGAACTTGATCGGGCTGCCCACGGTCAGGTACGTGCCACGTTCCTTGTGCGGGACTTCCACGATCGAGCCGCTCTTGCGCAGCGATTCATCCTCGGCAATCTCCTTCATCGACAGTACCGGCGAGCACGGAATATCGAACTTGCGCAGGATATCCACGGCCTCGTACTTGGTCTTGTCGGCGAGCCATTGCTCGATGGTGTCGAAGATCTCCGTGATATGCGGCTGGCGCGCCTTGGCCGTGTTGTAGTTCGGATCGTTGATCCACTCTTCCCGGCCCAGCGCCTTGCAGATCGGCTCCCATGCGTGGCCCTGGATGGTGAAGTAGATATACGCGTTGGGATCGGTCTCCCAGCCCTTGCACTTCAGCACCCAGCCCGGCTGGCCGCCACCGCCGGCGTTGCCGCCGCGGGGCACCACGTCGCTGAACGTGCCGTGCGGGTACTGGGGATACTCTTCCAGATAACCGATGCGGTCCAGGCGCTGCTGATCGCGCAGCTTCACGCGGCACAGGTTCAGCACGGCGTCCTGCATCGACACGGCCACCTTCTGGCCCTCGCCGGTCTGCTGGCGGCCGATGATCGCGGTCAGGATGCCGATGGCCAGGTGCATGCCGGTGTTCGAGTCGCCCAGCGCGGCGGCCGACACGGTCGGCGGGCCGTCCCAGAAACCCGTGGTCGACGCGGCGCCGCCGGCGCACTGTGCCACGTTCTCGTACACCTTCAGGTCTTCATAGTGGTGGCCGTCGCTGAAGCCCTTGACCGATGCCACGATCATCTTCGGGTTCAGTTCCTTGATGCGGTCCCACGAAAAGCCCATGCGGTCCAGCGCGCCCGGGCCGAAGTTCTCCACCAGCACGTCCGACTCGCGAATCAGTTGCTCGAGGATCTTCTTGCCTTCCGGCTTCTTGGTGTCCAGCGTCAGGGAGCGCTTGTTGCTGTTCAGCATCGTGAAGTACAGCGCGTCCGCGTCGGGAATGTCGCGCAGCTGCGTGCGGGTGACGTCGCCCGACCCGGGGCGCTCCACCTTGATGACGTCCGCGCCGAACCACGCGAGAAGCTGCGTGCAGGCGGGACCGGCCTGAACGTGCGTGAAGTCGATGATCTTGATGCCGTTGAGTGGGAGGTTCACGTTCGCTCTCCTATTGGAATAGAGGGGTGAAACTAAAACGGGGTTGGCTGGATTGGATTACTTGCTGGCCGAGCTCTGCGGATTCAGGTTGGTCAGACGACCGCTTTCGGTGCCCGCATTCGGGTCGATGACCGCGTTGATCAGCGTGGGCCTGCCCGACTTCAGGGCTTCCCGCACCGCGGCTTCGAGCTCCGCGGGGGTGGTGACGTTGTGACCGACGCCACCGAATGCTTCCATCATCTTGTCGTAACGCGCTCCCTTGACGAACATCGTGACCGCGGGATCCTTGCCGCCGGTCGGATTCACATCGACGCCCTTGTAGACGCCGTTGTTGTTGAACACGACGATGCAGATGGGCAGGTCGTAGCGGCAGATCGTTTCGACCTCCATGCCGGAGAACCCGAACGCGCTATCGCCGCACAGCGCGAGGACCGGCTTGCTGGTCTCCACCGCCGCGGCCACCGCGTAGCCCATGCCCACGCCCATCACGCCCCACGTCCCGACGTCCAGGCGCTTGCGCGGCTCGTACATGTCGATGACGGCGCGGGCGTAGTCCAGCGTGTTGGCGCCTTCGTTCACGAACGAGATGCCAGGGTTGTCCTTGACGACATCCTTGAGCACGCGCAGCGCGCCGTGGAAGTTCATCGGCGACACTTCCTTCGCCAGCGTCTCTGCCATCTTCGCGAGGTTCTTGTCCTTCTTCTCGTCCACCGCGTGCAGCCACTCTGCGCCGGGCTTCGGGAAGCCGTTGCCGACCTTCTCGAGCAGTGCCGATACGCACGAGCCGATATCGCCCACGACCGGCGCGGCGATGGCGACGTTGCTGTCCATCTCCGTCGGCGAGATATCGATCTGGATGAACTGCTTCGGCTTGCCCCAGGTCTTGCCCTTGCCGTGCGAGAGCAGCCAGTTCAGGCGCGCACCGACCAGCATCACCACATCGGCTTCCGCCAGCACGTACGAGCGCGCGGCCGAGGCCGACTGCGGATGCGTATCGGGAATCAGGCCCTTGGCCATCGACATCGGCAGATACGGAATGCCCGTCTTCTCGACCAGCGCGCGGATGTCCGCATCGGCGCGTGCGTAGGCAGCGCCCTTGCCCAGCAGGATCAGCGGGCGCTTGGCGCTCTTCAGCAGCGCGACGGCACGGTCGATCGAGTCCGGTGCCGGCAACTGGCGCGGGGCCGGATCCACGACCTTGATCAGCGAGTTGCGGCCCTTCTCGGCTTCCATCGACTGCGCCAGCAGCTTGGCCGGCAGGTCCAGGTACACCCCGCCCGGGCGGCCCGATACGGCGGCGCGGATGGCCCGTGCGACGCCCACGCCGATGTCCTCGGCGTGCAGCACGCGGAAGGCGGCCTTGGCGTGCGGGCGGGCGATGGCCAGCTGGTCCATCTCTTCGTAGTCGCCCTGCTGCAGGTCCACGATCTCGCGCTCGCTCGAGCCGCTGATCAGGATCATCGGAAAGCAGTTGGTGGTCGCGTTCGCCAGCGCGGTCAGCCCGTTCAGGAAGCCCGGCGCGGAAACGGTCAGGCAAACCCCGGGCTTCTGCGTGAGAAAGCCGGCGATGGCCGCCGCGTTGCCCGCGTTCTGCTCATGACGGAAGCTGATGACGCGCATGCCGTTGGCCTGCGCCAGGCGGGCCAGATCCGTGACCGGGATACCGGGCAGGCCGTAGATGTTCTCGATGCCGTTCAGCTTCAGCGCGTCGATGACCAGATGAAAGCCATCGGTTTGCGCCTGTTGCGCTTCGACGGCTTGACGCTGCAGCTCGTTGTCTACTTCTGCCATGGTTGCATCCTTCTGTACGAATTGACTGGGATAGAGGACTTCTGCTTCAGGACGTGCAAATACGGTATGTGATATATCCAAGCTCAGCAAGGACTCATTGTGAACTTTCGTCGGTGCGGCGCAGCATTTGACCGAAATTGCCGGTTAGATAAGGGAAATTACGGAGATCAACCGCTCATATGGTTGACCAGCGACCCGATGCCATCGATCGTCACCGCCACCACGGCGCCGTCCTTCATCGACCCGACGCCGATCGAGGTGCCGACGGCGATCACGTCGCCCGGCATCAGCGTCATATCGCGCGACAGCAGGCTCACCTGCTCTTCGGGCGAAAACACGATGTCGGACAGTGGGTAGTTCTGACGCTCGACGCCGTCCAGCCGCGTCACGACACTGGCGCTGCGCCAGTCGAACCCCGTGACGATGGCCGGCCCGATACAGCCGAACGTGTCCGAGCCCTTGGCGCGCGTCCACTGCGGAAAATTGGGGTCGGCATTGAGCAGTTCGCCCGCCGTGACGTCGTTGACGATCGTGTAGCCGAAGATGTGCGAGGCGGCCTCGGCGAGCGGCACATTGCGGCATGGGCGGCCGATGACGATGCCCAGTTCGCCTTCGTAGGCGATCTTGCCGGTGTACCCGCTCGGACGCTGGATGGCGTCTCCGGGACCCGCGAGCGAACTCGCCGGCTTCAGCAGGAACAGCGGATGCGTGGGCACCGATTTCTCGAGCCGGGCCGCGAGCGCGTGGAAGTTGTTCCACAGCGCCACGATCTTGCCGGGCTCGCAGGGTGCCACCAGTTCCAGCGCGGCATAGGGGTAGATGTTCCCCGTGGCGCGCGGATCGGTATAGCCGGGGCCGTCGAATTCCATGACGCGGTCGGCATGGCTGTCGTCGAGCCGCCCGTAGGCGAGGTCGCCATCGGGGCGGCGGAAGCGAATCCAGGTTTGCACGGCAAAAGCTCCTCCGGCGGGCGCGACCGTGTCGCACCAGCGCTTTGCACGTTGAGGGGAGCCCCTGTCAGGGGCAGTGGCTTGCAGGCGCCGGCCGGGGCCGGCCGCCTCGGGTCAGATCGCTCCCGCGACGCGCAGCGCCGCAATCTGCGCCGGCGATCGGCCCAGCCATTCGAGGATCTCGTCGGTATGTTCGCCCAGCAGCGGCGAGCGCTCGACCTCGACCGGCGAGTCGGACAGCGTGATCGGCGAGCCCAGCTGCACGTACTTGCCGCGCGCCGGGTGGTCCAGCTCCACCAGATAACCGCGCTCGTACATCGTCCGGTCCTCGATCAGGTCCTTCATCGACAGGATCGGGCCGCACGGCACGTCCACCCCGTTGAGCGCGTTCATCACCTCGAACTTGGTGCGGCCCAGCGTCCATTCCTCGATGATGCCGAAGCACGTGGGGAGCTTCTTGAGGCGGACTTCGGGCGTGGCGAATTCCGGATCGGTGATCAGTTCCTCGCGGCCGCACAGACGCATCAGCGGTTCCCAGCCCTGCGGCTGGATGATGACGTAGACGTAGTCGTTGGGACCGCCCGGCGCGCAGCGCAGCGCGGCACCCGGCTGGCCGCCACCCGATGCGTTGCCCGCGCGCGGCACGTGGTCGTCGAACTGGTCGTTGGGGTACTCGCGCAGCGGGCCGGCATCCAGACGCTGCTGGTCGCGCAGCTTCACGCGGCAGAGGTTCAGCACGGCGTCCTGCATGGCCACTTCCACGCGCTGGCCGCGGCCCGAATGCTCGCGCTGCAGCAGCGCGGCGAGGATGCCCACCACGCAGTGCACGCCCGTGCCCGAGTCGCCGATCTGCGCACCGGTCACCGTCGGCATTCCGGTGGCCTCGCCTGTCGTCGATGCCGCGCCGCCCATGCACTGGGCCACGTTCTCGTAGGCCTTGCAGTCTTGATACGGGCCGGGGCCGAAACCCTTGATCGACGCGTAGATCATGCGCGGATTCAGGTCCTGGATCTGGTCCCAGCCGAAGCCGGCGCGGGCCAGCACGCCCGGGCCGAAATTCTCGATGAGCACGTCGCTTTTCTGGATCAGGTCCTCGAGCAGCGCCTTGCCTTCCGGCGTCTTCATATTGAGCGTCAGGCTGCGCTTGTTGCTGTTCAGCATCGTGAAGTACAGGCTGTCGGCGTTGGGCACGTCACGCAGCTGGCTGCGCGTGATGTCGCCCCGCCCGGGCATTTCGACCTTGATCACGTCGGCGCCCATCCACGCCATCAGCTGCGTCGCCGAAGGTCCGGCTTGCACGTGCGTCATGTCCAGGATGCGAATGCCGTCCAGGGCCTTGCGTTGCTCCATGATGCGTCTCCTGATTTGTGTTTCGCTCTTTCGACATACAGTATGTGGTATATCACGAAGATGCAAGAGGGTTTAAACCCCAATCAGGCAAGTTTCGATATTGCGACGCAGCAATCAGGATTCGGCCAAAAAAAATGCCCCAGCGCCGGGCCGGCGCTGGGGCATCGCGATGACGGAGCGGGTCGTCAGTCCAGGAAGTCGCAGTGCTTCTCGACGTAATCGGCGAGGTCCAGCGAATGCTGGCGCACGAGCCGTTCGGCCAGTTCCGTGTCGCGCTTTTCCAGTGCCTCGATGATCCGCAGATGGTCGACGATCGAACGCGCGGCGCGATCGCTCTGGGAAATGGTCATTTTTCGGATCGCGCGCACATGGACGAAGATGTTCTTGATCTGGTCCATGATGACCTGCGACTTCGACAGCTGCACGATCGCCTGATGGAAGACGATGTTGGCGTCCGAGTACTCCTCGATATGCTCGGCCGGTGTCGAGTCCCGGAAGCTGTCGAACATGTGGCGCAGCTTGCCGATCTCCTCGTCCGTGGCGTTCTGCGTGGCCAGACGCGCGGCCATGCTTTCCAGCGCGGCCCAGACCTGAATCATTTCGACGATCTCGCGCTTGGTCTTGCGCATGATGTAGATGCCGCGGCGCGGCACCGTGCGCAGGAAGCCTTCCTGCTCGAGCAGCGTCATGGCCTCGCGAATCGGGGTGCGGCTCACGCCCAGCGCTTCGCTGAGCACGCGCTCGTCGAGGCGCACCTCCTCTCGCGACTGGTAGATATCGGCATCGGCGATGGCCTGGCGCAGCATCGCGTAGGCCTGGTCGCGCAGGCTGGCGCCCGCATTGATCGGCTGCAGCGCCAGTGTGAGACCGCCTGGCGGCTGGGTGACGTCCTGAACTTCTGTTTGGCTTTGGGCAGACATGAATGCACTCGTAGATGGCCGGCGCGCGGTCCCCGGCAGACTTCACACGCAACGATAGATGGCAGTTTGGCATGCCGTCATGCGTTTCGCTCATGAATTCTGCCTCCGGGGACGCGCGGGTGGCGATCAGATATCGCCACCGGCCTTTCGTATATGGTATATCACATCACTGCCACTGCAAGGTTATGCCGCGCGCGCCACCTTCGCGTCGTTCGGCGCCGACGCGGGCGCCAGCGCGGTCTGCGCCATGCGATCGCGCTGCTTGACCAGGCCCAGCACCGCGTCGATCATCGGCGTCGGCTGCCCGAGCATGCGGCCCATCTCCTGCACCACCGTCAGCAGCGGATCGATCTCCATCGCGCGCCCCGCCTCCAGATCCTGCAGCATCGACGTCTTGTGCGCGCCCACCGCACCCGCGCCATCGATCCGCCGCTCCACGTCCACGCGGAAATGGACGCCGAAGCGCTCGGCAATGTCCTTGGCCTCGAGCATCATCTGCTTCGACAGCGCGCGGGTGGCGGGATCGGACGTGATGATGTCCAGCGTGCCGTGGGTCAGCGCGCTGATCGGGTTGAAGCACAGGTTGCCCCAGAGCTTGAGCCAGATCTCGTCGCGGATGTTGTCGCGAACCGGTGCGTCGAGGTCCGCGGCAACCATCAGCTCGGCCAGCGCCGTCACGCGCGTGGACCGGCTGCCATCGGGCTCCCCGATCGGGAATTTCTTGCCATAGACGTGCCGGATCACACCGGGCGCCTCGATCTCGGCGGCGGGATAGAGCACGCAGCCGATCGCGCGCTCGGGGCCGAAGCCCTTCCACTGCTTCGCGCCCGGGTCCACGCTCTCCAGCGTCGAGCCCGCGAATTCGCCGCCGTGCTTGTAGAAGTACCAGTAGGGAATGCCGTTGACGCCCGTGACGATGGCGGTCTGGGGACCGATCAGCGGCTGCATCAGGTCCACCACGCCCGGCACCTGGTGGGCCTTGAGCGTGATGAACACGTAGTCCTGCGGGCCCAGTTCGCGTGGATCGCTCGTGCAGCGGACGCGGGCCACGCGTTCCTGCCCCTCGATCAGCAACCGCACGCCGTTGGCCTGCATGGCGGCCAGATGCGGGCCGCGCGCGATAAAACTGACGTCGGCACCCGCCAGCGCGAGCTGGGCGCCCAGATACCCGCCGATGGCACCGGCGCCATAGATACAGATCTTCATGCGTCGTCTCCTCAGTGCTATAGATTATGTAAAAGCTGTTTTGATATATCACATACTATATTCCACACCAGCACAGGACAACCTCAATTTGCGGGACGACCGCAATCTTTCCCGCCTCCGCGCGGCGTTCACGTGCACTGTCAGACATCCTCCTGTTCTCAGATAGCGCCTGCTGCACTACCATCGAAGTGTCGTCCGCTGTGCCCAGCCCGTTCCCCGTGCCCCACCCGCCAAGGAGTTCGCATGGATTCGCTGATGGACCTCGCCCGTGACCCGTCGGCATGGGCCGCGCTGGCCACGCTGATCGCGATGGAAGTCGTGCTTGGGATCGACAACCTCATCTTCATCTCCATCCTCACGAACAAGCTGCCCGAGGAAACGCGCGAGAAGGCGCGGCGGATCGGTATCGGCCTGGCGCTGATCCTGCGCCTCGGCCTGCTGGCGACGATCGCCATCATCGTGTCGCTGACCGAGCCCGTGTTCACGATCTTCGGCAAGGGCATCTCGTGGCGGGATCTGATCCTCATTGCCGGCGGCGCGTTCCTCGTCTGGAAAGCGACGCGGGAGATCCACCAGCACGTGGCACACGACGACGACCATGGCGAAGGCGGCGAGCCAGGCGACGACGCCGCGGCGGCCCGCGCCGTGCCCGGCTTTGCGGCCGCGATCGGGCAGATCCTGATCCTCGACATCGTGTTCTCGATCGACAGCATCATCACGGCCGTGGGTATGACCGACCATGTGCCCATCATGTTCGTCGCGGTGATCGTGGCCGTGACGGTCATGCTGTTCGCGGCAGGGCCGCTGGCCAACTTCATCAACCGCAACCCGACCATCGTCATGCTGGCGCTGGCCTTCCTGATCATGATCGGCATGACGCTGATCGCGGACGGGCTCGGCCACCACGTGCCGAAGGGGTATATCTATACGGCCATGGCCTTCTCCGTGGCAGTGGAGGCGCTGAACATGCTGGCGCGGCGCAGGAAGAAGAAGCACTAGGCCCGGGCGGCAACAGCCGCGGGCGAACGGGTATCATCTCCGGTTGCTGTCACGCATAACCCCACTCCATGCTTCCTACCGATCTTTCCGGTCCCGACGGCAGCCAGGCTTCGCTGCCGCGGTCCGAACGGGCCTATCAGCAGCTGCGGGCCGCCATCCAGTCCGGGCAACTGTCGCCGGGCACGCGCCTGCGCGAGGTCGAGCTCGCCGAGTCGCTCGGCCTGTCGCGCACCCCCGTGCGCGAGGCGCTGTCGCGGCTCGAGTCCGAGGGCCTCGTCGTCAACGAACCCAATCGCGGCATGATGGTGACGCAGCTCGACGCCAGCATGGTCAGCGAGCTGTACGTGATGCGCGAAGTGCTGGAGGCCACCGCGGCCGCGCTGGCCGCGCGCCATGCGACCGACGTCGAGATCTCGCTGCTGCGCGATATCGTCGAACGAGACCTGCTCCTCGCCGAAGATCCCGAACGGCTCGTCGCGAACAACCGCCTGTTCCACGAGACACTGCACCGCTGCGCGCATAACCGTTACCTGCTCAAGACCCTGCGCACGCTGCACGAGTCGATGGCGTTGCTGGGCCGCTCGACCCTCGCCGTGCCGGGCCGCGCGCGCGGTTCGTACGAGGAACACATGGCCCTCGTGGAAGCGCTCGAAGCACGGAATCCCACGCAAGCCGAGCAAATCGCACGGCGGCATATCCAGCAGGCCTACAAGGTGCGCCTGTCGCTGTGGGTCGAGGAACAATCGCGCTGATTCGCGCCGATCGCGCACGCGCGCGTGCCGGGCGTTTAGTCGGGCATTTGGTCGGGCGTTTGGTCGGGCATTTGCACACATTGTTCAACATTGAAGAAAAGTGTGTTCCGTCCTCACGCTTTTCTGACGCGTCAGACCTTGCTATCGTGCGTATTGGGGTCGGGGCTCTTCTCTCCTTCCGACTCCGCGTCACCTCCGTGGCGGTTTTTTCATTGGTGTCAGCGCGCGTGGTCAGACTGTTCGTCCGCACGCCCGGTTGATACAAGGCGCGGCGCTTGCCGCGCCTACTTTTCTACCCGAGACGAGGAGACCGCCATGCAAGGCAAGACCGTCAGGATTCCCGGGCCGGACCATCCCATCGATATCAAGCCGCTCGATGGCCGCGTGATCGTGACAGCGGGCGGCCAGGTGGTTGCCGACAGCCGGCACGCGCTCGTACTGAAAGAATCCACCTACCCGGCCGTCTACTACATTCCGCGAGAAGACGCGGACATGTCGCAGCTGACCCGCACGACGCACAGCACGCACTGCCCCTACAAGGGCGATGCCGCGTACTACAGCATTCCCGGCGCCGGCGATCGCGGCGCCAATGCGGTATGGACGTACGAAACCCCGCATGACGCGGTGGTGTCCATCGCCGGCCATCTCGCGTTCTACCCCGATCGCGTCGACAGCATCGAAGTCAGCGCCTGAGCGCGCGCTCCACAACAAAGACACGACACATGGCATTGCAGACCCAAGGCGTGCCCGCCGGGCACCGTTCGCCGTTGTATAGCCGTTATCTCGCGGTACGCCAGCGTACGCTCGCATTGGTCGAGCCCCTCAACGCGGAGGACATGGCCATCCAGTCCATGCCCGACGCGAGTCCCGCCAAATGGCACCTGGGCCATACGACGTGGTTCTTCGAGACGTTCCTGCTGACGCCGCATCTGCCGGGCTACAAGGTCTATGACGCCAGTTACGGCTATCTCTTCAATTCGTACTACGAAGCCATCGGCGAACGTCAGCCGCGCCCGTTTCGCGGGCTGCTGAGCCGGCCGACCGTCGATGAGGTGATGGCTTACCGCGCGCATGTCGACGCGCAGATGCTCGCGCTGCTCGAGACGCGCGCGCCCGACGCGCTCGCATCGCTGATGGATCTGGGCCTCGCGCACGAGGAACAGCACCAGGAACTGCTGCTGATGGACATCCTCCATCTGTTCGCGCAGTCCCCGCTCAAGCCCGCGTACGACACGCGCTGGCCCCGCCCGCGTGCCGCCGGCCGCGCGCGCTATGCGCGCATGGAGGGCGGACTCGTCGAGATCGGCGACGACTCCGACGGCTTCTGCTTCGACAACGAGCGGCCGCGCCACAAGATCTACGTGGCCCCGTTCGAGATCGCGGACCGGCTCGTGACCAATGGCGAATGGCTGCGCTTTATCAACGATGGCGGCTACACGCGCCCCGAGCTGTGGCTTGCCGATGGCTGGGCACGCGTAAAGTCGGGCGAGCTCGATGCCCCGCTGTACTGGCAGCATTCCGAGCATGGCTGGCAGGAGATGACTCTCGGCGGCCTGCGTTCGATCGACTGGGACGCCCCCGTCGTGCACGTGAGCTACTACGAGGCGAACGCCTATGCGCGCTGGGCCGGTGCGCGCCTGCCGTCGGAAGCCGAGTGGGAGATCAGCACGCGCGCCGGGGTGCTGACCCAGGTCGATGATGTGGCATGGCAGTGGACGCAGACCGCGTACGGCCCCTATCCGGGCTTCCACGCGTCGATGGATGCGATTGGCGAGTACAACGGCAAGTTCATGGTGAGCCAGCTCGTGCTGCGCGGCGGCGCGAGCGTGACGCCGCCGGACCACGCACGGGCAACGTACCGCAATTTCTTCTATCCGCATATGCGCTGGATGTTCGCGGGCGTGCGTCTGGCGCGCGATCCGGGCACGCAGCCGCCGGGGCGGCATCCCAGCCATGACGAGCATGACGACTTCACGCGCGACGTGCGCGTGGGCCTGTCGGGTCATCCCAAGGCGATGTCGCCAAAGTACTTCTACGATGCGACCGGCTCCGATCTGTTCGAGGCGATCTGCCGCACGCCCGAGTACTACCCCACGCGTACGGAATCCGCGCTGCTGGCGCGTATCGCCGGCGATGTGGTCGCCACCTTTGCCAAGGGCACCGCGCTGATCGAATTCGGCAGCGGCGCCAGCGAGAAGACGAATCTGCTGCTCGCGGCCAGCGATCGCATCGATGCGTATGTGCCCGTGGATATCAGCGGCGACGCGCTGGCGGGCGCGGTATCGCGGCTTGCGCAACGCTATCCGGCGTTGCACGTCCACGCGCTGGAGGCCGATTTCACGCAGCCGTTCGCGCTGCCGGAGGCCACGCGGGGCCGTCCGCGCGTCGGGTTCTTCCCGGGCTCGACCATTGGCAATTTCACGCACGACGAGGCCACGCAGTTCCTGCGCAATGCGCGCGAGATGCTCGGCGCCGATGCCCGCATGATCGTCGGTGCGGACATGGTCAAGGATCTGCCGACGCTGCTGCGCGCCTACGACGATGCGGAAGGCGTGACGGCGCGGTTCAACAAGAATCTGCTCGTGCGCATCAACCGCGAGCTCGATGGGAATTTCGATCCGGACACGTTCGACCACCTCGCCATCTGGAACGACGCGCACCAGCGTATCGAGATGCATCTGGTCAGCCGCGTCGACCAGATCGTGCACGCCGCGGGGCAGTCGTTCACGTTCCGGCGCGGCGAGCGGCTGCATACCGAGAACTCGCACAAATTCACGGTGGAGTCGCTCTCGGCGCTTGCCGTCGATGCGGGCTGGCAGGTGACGCGCCACTGGATCAGCGACGCGCCCGCGTTCGGCGTGTTCGAGCTTGCCGCGCGCTAGCCGAGCATGCGCACCAGCGTCTTCAGCAACGGCGCGAAGTCCGGCGCGCCGTCGTAGCGAGTGCCGTTGAGGAACAGCGACGGCGTGCCATTCACGCCGCTTCGCACGCCCCCCTTGAAGTCGGCTTCGATCTTCGCCACGAATTCCTTGTCGCCGTCGAACGCGCGCTGGACCAGCACGTCGGGCACACCGAGCTCGCGCGCGTAGCGCACCAGATCGTCGTCCTCGAGGGCGCCCTGGCTTTCGAAGAGCCGGTCGTGCATCGGCCAGAACTTGCCCGCGTGCGCAGCCGCCTCGCTGACCATCGCCGCCGCACCCGCATGCGGGTGCATATCGACGAGCGGAAAATGGCGATAGACCACGGCGAGCCGATCGCCGAGTTCGCGCTGCAGCTGCTGGATGATCGGATACATGCGCCCGCAGAACGGACACTCGAAGTCGCCGTACTCGACGAGCACCAGCGGTGCGTCCGCGTTGCCCTGCAGATGATCGGCCGGGCCGACCGGAATGGTGAGGTGGCTCATTGAGGCTCCTTGCCCTGCAGACGGCCCAGCGCATCGAGAATGCCATCGACGCCAGGGTTGATGGCGATGGGCGACACATAGCTCCAGCGAATCACGCCGTCGCCATCGATGACGAACAGCGCGCGTTCCGAGGTGCCATCCGTTTCGCGATAGACGCCGTAGGCGCGCGCCACGGCGCCCTTCGGTTCGAAGTCCGCGAGCAGCGGGAAATGCAGCTTCCTTTGTTCGGCAAACGCCGTATGGCTCCAGACGCTATCGACGGAAATCCCCAACAGGACGGCGCCAAAGGCCTCCATCTCGTGCCGCGTGGCGTTGAGGAGCGTCATTTCGTCGCCGCAGACCGGACTCCAGTCCGCGGGATAGAACGCCAGGACCACGGGCCGGCCGCGCAATTCGCGCAGCGCGATGCTCTGGTCCGGTGTCGCGTGAAGACTGAAGTCGGGCGCGATGGTCCCCGCCTTCAGGTACTCGGCAGCTGATGCCATGGATCTTCCTCGTTAGGGGCAGGGCAAGCCCATTCTTCTCCCTTTTCCCGCACCGAGGATTCAGATTGCCGCCCGTCTTTCCAGTTCGAACGGTTCTCCATCAACTTATTTATCAACGCTGATGAATAATCTATCGAAACATGTCATTGGAACTTGTAAATGCCCCGCCCTATGATCTGCTCATACCAAGCGGAATACGGATAGGGGCTTCCTTTGACAACCTGGGCAATTGGCATCGATATCGGCGGCACGTTCACGGACGTGGTCGCCCTGGACTACGACGAGGGGGCGCTGCATAGCCTCAAGGTCCTGACCACACACGGGGATCCGGCCCAGGGCGTGGCCGACGGCGTGCAGCAGCTGATGCAGGCATGCGATATCCGTCCCGGCAGCGTCGCCCGCGTGGTCCACGCCACCACGCTCTTCACCAATGCGCTGATCGAGCGGCGCGGCAGCACCACGGGTCTGCTGACGACGCGCGGCTTTCGCGATGTGCTCGAGATCGGGCACGAGCGCAAGTACGACCTCTACGACATCCATATCGAACCGGCGCCCGCGCTCGTACCGCGCAACCTGCGCGCCGAAATCGGCGGCCGCGTCGATGGCCATGGCCGCGTGCTCGAGGCGCCCGATGCGGAAGACGTGCGCAAGGCCGTCGCCGGCCTCGTCGAACAGGGCGTCGAATCGATCGCCGTCTGCCTGCTGCATGCGTACGCGTTTGTCGGCCACGAGCAGCAGGTGCGGGCATGGATCGCGCAGGACTTTCCGCATCTCCACGTCACGCTGTCCTCCGACGTGGCGCCCGTCATTCGCGAGTTCGAGCGCAACTCGACCACGGTGGCCAACGCCTATATCAAGCCGCTGGCCAAGCGGTATCTGGACGCGCTGGAGAGCCGCCTTACCGCGCTCGGGCTGCCGAAGGGCGTGCTGCTGATGCTGTCCAACGGCGGCCTGTCCCATATCGAGGAAGCCAAGCGCAATCCGATCGAACTGCTCGAATCGGGCCCCGCGGCCGGTGCCATCTCCGCGGCGCACTACAGCCATCGCGACGACCAGCCCAACCTCATGGCGTTCGACATGGGCGGTACCACCGCCAAGCTCTGCCTCGTCGAGCACGGCAAGCCCTATATCGCGTTCGGCTTCGAGGCGGCGCGCCGCAAGCGCTTCGCCGAAGGTAGCGGCCTGCCGATTCGCATCACCACCATCGACCTCATCGAGATCGGCGCGGGCGGCGGCAGCATCGCCCATTGCGACGAACTCGGCCTGATGAAGGTGGGCCCGCATAGCGCGGGTTCGGAACCCGGACCGGCATGCTATGGGCTGGGCGGACAGGATCCGACCGTCACCGATGCCAACCTCGTGCTCGGCTACCTCAATCCCGACTACTTCGCGGGCGGCACCATGAAGGTCGATCGCGACAAGGCGCACGGGGCACTGTCGCGCATCGCCAGCGAGATGGGCGGCCAGACGCAAATCGGCGCGCTCGACGTCGCATGGGGCATGCACGACATCGTGGCCGAGAACATGGCCGGCGCCGCGCGCGTCCACGCCGCGGAACGCGGTCGCGATCCGCGCGACTTCGTGCTGCTGTGCACGGGCGGCGGGGGGCCGCTCCACGCGTACTACGTCGCGCAGAAGATCGGCGTGAACACGATCATCTGCCCGCCGGCCGCCGGCGTCGCCTCGGCGTATGGCCTGCTGGTCGCGCCCGCGCGGGCCGACCGTTCGCGCACGGCAACGTTCCGTCCGTCCACGGGGCAACTCGCCGAACTGGAAGACGCGTTCCGCCACCTCGAGGCGCAGGTCCGCGATTCGCTGGCCTCCGTCGATGCGACGTTCGGCCCCATCAGGCTGTCGCGCCATGCCGATGGCCGCTTCGTCGGGCAGGGTTTCACGCTGTCCGTCGAACTGCCGGAAGGGCCCTACCTTGCCGACACGGCCGGCGAAGGCGCGATGCGCGAGGCGCTCACCGCCGCGTTCGAGTCCGCCTATCGCGAGAAATTCGGCCGCACACCGCCCAATGTCCCGATCGAACTCGTCAACCTGCGCGTCACCGGCGAAGCGCCGCCGCGCATGGCGTTCGCGCCGAAGCCGCTCGACACCGGCGATCGTGCCACGCCGTCCGGCGAGCGCGAGGTGTATTTCCGCGAGGCGCATGGCTACGTGTCCACACCCGTGTTCCATCGCTCGGCGCTGCGTGTGGGCTTCTCCGCCCAGGGGCCTCTGCTCGTCGAGGACACGGGCTCGACGCTCGTAGTCGGCCCCAAGGGCCATGTCGAACAACTTGCCAGCGGCAACCTGGTCATCACCATCAAGGAGCAGTGAGCCATGGCCATTGCAAATGCAGCGACATCGGCGGCATCGGTCGATCCGATCTTTCTCGAAGTATTTTGGACGCGCGTGCGCTCGGTCGTCAACGAAGCCGCGAAGCTGATCGTGCGCACATCGTTCTCCACACTGTCCACCGAAGCCAACGACTTCGCCGTGGTGGTGACGGATTCAGCCGGCCGCGCGCTGGCCGAGAACAGCGGCAGCATTCCGTCGTTCATCGGCACCCTGCCCCGCACCGTGCAGGCGGCCCTCGCCAGGATCGGTGCGGCCAATATGCAGCCCGGCGATATCTACATCACCAACAATCCGTGGATCGGCACCGGCCACCTGAACGACGTCTGCCTGGTCAAGCCGCTGTTCCACGACGGATCGCTGATCGGCTTCGCGGCCACGGCGGGCCACGTGCCCGATATCGGCGGCAAGATCCGATCGGTCGATGCGCGCGAGCTGTTCGAAGAAGGCTTCCATATTCCGCTGATGCCGCTGCTGCGCGCGAATCGGGCGGACGAAACGCTGCTGTCGCTGATCCGCACCAACGTGCGGACGCCCGAGCAGACGGTCGGCGATATCTGGGCACAGGTGGGCGCGGTCGAACTCATCGCCACACGGCTCACCGCCATCCTGCGCGAGTACGCGCTGCCCGGTATCGATGACCTCGCCCAGGCGTTGTTCACGCGGAGCGAAGACGCGATGCGCCGCGCCATCGCGAAGCTGCCCGAAGGCAGCTATGCCTACGACATGGAAACGGACGGCTTCGGCGAGCGCTTTCGCTTCGCGGTCACGGTCCGCGTGCGCGGCGGCGAGATCGAATGCGATTTCGCGGGAACGTCGCCGCAGCAGCCGCGCGGCATCAACTGCGTACTGTCCTATACGAACGCGATGTCCGTGTATGCGATCAAGTGCCTGCTGTTGCCCGACCTGCCCAACAACGATGGGCTGTTCCGTCCGATCAAGGTCACCGCGCCGGAAGGCACGATCCTGAACCCGCGCTCGCCGGCTCCCGTGGGCGGCCGCGCGTGCACGGGGCACTATGTGCCGACGGCGATCTTCGGCGCCATGCATCGCGTGCTGCCCGATGCAGTGATGGCGGGCGTCGGTTCGCCGCTGTGGATCGCCAACCTCAGCGGCACCACGGCGGAAGGCAAGCCGTTTGCCACGGTGCTGTTCTACAACGGCGGCCTGGGTGGCACGGCGAAAAAGGACGGCGCGTCGGTGATGTCATGGCCGAGCAATATCTCGCCGACGCCGATCGAGGTCGCGGAGCGCGATGCGCCGCTGCACTTCCGGTACAAGCGGCTGCGCGAAGGATCGGGCGGTGCCGGGCAGTATCGCGGCGGCCTTGGCGAAGAGATCTGTTTCGTCAGCGAACATCCGACGCCGCTCTCCATCGTCTTCCTCACGGAACGCCTGCACGTGCCCGCACCGGGACTCGGGGGCGCGGAGGCCGGCGCGTGTGGCGAGGTGCTGATCAACGGCGAGGCCATCAATGCGCGCATTCCGCATACGCTGAACCCCGGCGACGAAGTCATTCTGCGCACGCCGGGCGGCGGCGGTTTCGGTCCCGCCTCGGCCCGGGACCCGGAACTCGGCCGGCGCGACCGCCTGCACGGCTACGTGGCCTGAGCCATGCGCGAGGCGTCTCTATACAGGGTCGATCGCGGCGGCTACCACGCCCTCGGGCAGCGTCTGCCCGTGGATCGTCTGCAGCAGCACGCGCAGCAGCCGCTGCGCGGTCGGCGACAGCGATCGCAGCCGGCGCGTGATCAGGCAGACCTCGCGCTTCAGCACCGGCGATTCGAGTTCGCGGAAGGCCAGCGTCTCGAATCCCGCGACCTTGCCTGCGAGCGCGGGCACGATCGAGAAGCCGCCGCCTTCCGTCAGCACGGCCAGCAGGGACGTCGAACTCGAGATCTCGAACTGGCAGTTGTCGAAACCTGGCCATGCCGGACCCTGCGTCCTGAGGATCGTGCCGATGCCGGTGTCCTGCGTGAAGGCCACGAAGCCTTCGCTCGGGAGGTCGGTCCATTTGAGCGGGCCCTTGCCCTTCGCGAGCGGATTGTCGGGGCGGCAGACGATGCCGAACGTATCGCTCAGCAGCGGCACGTAGTCGAGTTCGTCGAAGCCCTTGTAGCGGCTGGCGATGGCGAAGTCCAGTTCGCCGTCCACCACCAGTTGCTCGACCTGCTGCGCGCCCGCATCGCGGAGCGTGAACGACACGGCCGGGTACTCCTCGCGGAACGCCACGATCGACTGCACGAGGAACTGATAGATGGCCGATGCCGCGGCGGCGATGCGCACATGGCCCTTCTGGCTCTGCGCGATGGCCTCGAGGTCGGAGATCGCCGCGTCGAACTCTCGCAGGATCTTGTCCGCTTCCGCCTTGAACCGCACCGCCTCGGGCGTCATCGCCACGCGGCGCGTGTTGCGGTCGAACAGCTTGAGGCCGACGGCCTCCTCGAACTGCTGGATGGTGGCGGTGAGCGCGGACTGGGTCACGAACAGCCGGGTCGCGGCCGTCGTGAAGGAACCCGACTCCGCGACCTCGACGAAGCAGCGCAGATGACGAAGCGAAATGGTGCGATTCATGCCTCGAAAAATATATCTGCAAAAACGAATAGTCAACAAAAACTAATAATTTGTACCGAATAGCCGGCCCACATAAACTTTTCGCACCCGGCCTGTTTTTTCCGACCTGCCCACCCCGCACACCATGCCGAACCTTGCTGCCCGAATCCGCCGCATCAAACCCTCTCCGAGCTCCATGGCAGGCCAGCGCGCGCGCGAACTGCGCGAGACGGGCCGCGACATCGTCGGCCTGACCAGCGGCGAGCCGGACTTCGATACGCCCGCCAACGTGACCGAAGCGGTCATCCGCGCGATGGCCGCGTCCAAGACCAAGTACACCGACGTCGGCGGCACGCCGGACCTCAAGCTCGCCATCCGCGACAAGTTCCTGCGCGACAACGGCCTCGACTACAAGCCGTCCGAACTGATCGTGGGCACGGGCGCCAAGCAGATCATCTTCAATGCGCTGATGTGCACAGTGGAAGCCGGCGACGAAGTCATCGTGCCGTCGCCCTACTGGGTGTCGTATCCCGACATCGTGCTGCTGGCCGGCGGTACGCCGGTCATCGTGCCCTGCCCCGCAGGATGCGGATTCAAGCTGCAGCCCGAAGACCTCGACCGCGCGATAACGCCGCGCACGAAGTGGGTCATCCTGAACGCGCCGAACAATCCCAGCGGCGCGATCTACACGCGTGAAGAAATGCGCGCACTGGCCGACGTGCTGATGCGCCATCCGCATGTGTGGGTACTGTCGGACGACATCTACGAACACCTGATCTTCGATGGGCGCGAGTTCTGCACGCCCGCGCAGGTCGAGCCCGCGCTGAAGAACCGCACGCTGACGCTCAATGGCGTGTCGAAGGCGTACGCGATGACGGGCTGGCGGATCGGGTATGCCGGCGCGCCGGCCGGTCTCGTCAAGGCGATGGTCAAGCTGCAGTCGCAGAGCACGTCGAATCCGTCCTCCATCAGCCAGGCGGCCGCCATGGAAGCGCTCAACGGACCGCAGGACTTCATGGCGCCGCGCCGGGCGATCTTTCAGGAACGGCGCGACAAGGTCGTGGGCTGGCTCAACGACATCCCCGGCATCCGCTGCCACCGGCCCGAAGGCGCGTTCTATGCGTTTCCGTCGTGTGCCGCGCTGCTGGGCAAGAAGACGCCCGACGGCAAGGTGCTCGAGACCGACGAGGATTTCATCCTGTATCTGCTGGACGCGGTGAACGTTGCCGTCCTGCATGGGGCCGCCTATGGCGTCTCGCCGTTTTTCCGTATTTCGTATGCGACCTCGATCGAGGTGCTCGACGAAGGCTGCCAGCGCCTGAGACGGGCATGCGAAATGCTCGTCTGAACCAATACGATATGAAGCGGCCCTCGATGGCCGCCTGCTCGCTCCAGCGCACGCTCCTGTGTTTAACCCCCACTTTGACCGCCCACGGTCATCCTCCCATGGAGAGCAAGCAATGCATGGAATTTCCCTGCCGGGCCTCTTGGCCGCGACCGCAGTGACGCTCGCAGCGGGCATCGTCGCGCCGGCACATGCCGCGGACGAAGCCACCGACTTTCCGTCCAGGCCGATCCGCATCGTCGTGCCGTATCCGGCGGGCGGCTCCGTCGATCTGCTCGCGCGGGCGCTCGGGGAGCGGGTCGGCGCGAAGTTCGGCCAGCCCGTCGTCGTCGAAAGCCGGCCCGGTGCGGGCAGCAATATCGGCGCCGCGTTCGTGGCGAAGGCGCCGGCGGACGGCTATACCCTGCTGCTGGGCACGTCGGCCGCGCTGGCCGTCAATGTAAGCCTGTACAAGAACCTGTCGTATTCGCCGCTGAAGGACTTTCGCCCGGTGATGCTGGCCACGCGCCTGCCGAGCCTCGTGGTCGTCAACTCGAGCAGTCCGGTGAAGTCGATGAAGGAACTGACGCCCTATCTCTCGAGCCAGGGCGCGCAGGCCTCCTATGCGTCCGCGGGCAACGGCACGCCCGCGCATCTGGGCGGCGAACTCTTCAAGAAGCTGGCCAATCTGCCCAAGCTGGTGCACGTGCCCTACAAGGGCGGCGCCCCCGCGCTGGCCGACCTGCTCGGCAACCAGACGACGATGATGATCGCCATCGCGCCCGAGGCCTTGCCCATGGTGAAGGACGGCAAGCTGCGCGCGCTGGCCGTGACCACGAGCAATCGCCTCGCGCAGTTCCCCGATCTGCCGACCGTGGCCGAGTCGGGCGTGCCGAACTACGAGCTCGTGGCCTGGTACGGCCTCGTTGCCCCGGCCGGCACACCGGCCCCGATCGTCGCGAAGCTGAACACGGCGTTCAATGAAGCGCTCGAAGACCCGAAGGTCCGCACCCGCCTGACCGATATG
Source organism: Cupriavidus pauculus (assembly GCF_008693385.1). Taxonomy (NCBI): domain Bacteria; kingdom Pseudomonadati; phylum Pseudomonadota; class Betaproteobacteria; order Burkholderiales; family Burkholderiaceae; genus Cupriavidus; species Cupriavidus pauculus. Next base: position 2,643,354 of record NZ_CP044067.1, on the reverse strand, counting down.
GGCTTCGACCTCGTAGGCGGTCCGCCGTCGGTGCTGGAGAACCAGATGCGCAGCGAGGCAGTCAAGTGGGCAAAGGTCATCAAGGAGGCGCAGATCGAGATGGATTGAAGGGGGCGGCCTGTGGGACTGTGGGCCTGTGGGCCTGTGGGCCTGTGGGCCTGTGGGCCTGTGGCCCTGAGGGCCCGACGCCCCTTCACGCAAGCGCGGCCGCCGGCCCGCGCCTGCGGAGCGTGCTGCGCGCGACCAGCGCGCATACCGCGAACGTTCCGGCGAGGACGCCGAGGGACGACGAGGTGTGGCCGTGCGTGGTGAATCCGGTCGCGAAGGCGATGGCGGCCAGTTCCAGTCTGCGGCCGAGGTTGTGGTTGCGTGTCATGGTCTTGTCCGCGAATCGCCTGCGTGATCGTTGCCGGTTTATATCTGCGGGGTTCTCAGTATTCGGTCACCGGCGCGTGGACCGGTGCGATCGATGCGTGCGGGGTCTGCGTGCGCTGGGCGGCCTTGTGGACCATCGTGTAGGCGTAGTCGATGCCCATGCCGTAGGCGCCCGAGTGTTCCTTGGCCAGGCCCGTCACGGCGTCGTACGTTTCCTTGTTCTTCCAGTCGCGCTGCCACTCGAGCAGCACCTGCTGCCACGTCACGGGCACCACGCCGGCCTGGATCATGCGCTGCATCGCGTAGTCGTGCGCTTCCTTGGTCGTGCCGCCCGAGGCGTCGGCCACCATGTAGATCTCGTAGTCGCCTTCGAGCATCGCGCTCAGCGCGAACGTGGTGTTGCAGACTTCGGTCCACAGACCGGCCACGACGATCTTCCTGCGGCCGTTGGCGGCCAGCGCGTCACGCACCTTCTGGTCGTCCCACGAGTTCATCGAGGTGCGCTCCAGCGTTTCCTTGCCGGGGAACACGTCGAGCAGTTCGGGGTAGGTGTAGCCGGAGAACGAATCGGACTCGACCGTGGTGATGGTGGTCGGCACGTCGAAGATCTTTGCTGCCTTGGCCAGGCCCACGACATTGTTCTTCATGGTCTGGCGGTCCATCGACTGCACGCCGAAGGCCATCTGGGGCTGATGGTCGATGAAGATCAGCTGGCTGTTGCGCGGGGTCAGGACTTGCAGCTTGGCGTTCGACATGGTTTCTCTCCGGAAAAGGTAATTCAATAAGTTTGAGGTTGTTGTTGGGCGGCCCTGGCTTCGCTTTGCTCGGCTGCTTTGCCGTCTCTGCGTTGCCGCGCTGTCCATGGGTTGAACTATAGCGGTCGCCTTCCCGGAGAAAGTCGGCTATCGCTGTCATAGTTATTCAAAATAATTGAATATAGGTCACATTGTCGAAATGTGACCCGCAAAAAGCAAAACCGGCCCGCCGCTCACACGAGAGGTGTGGCGGCGGGCCGGTTCAATGGGGTGCGGCACCTTGCGATGCCGCGTACTACCTGGTCGCTGGACAGCGACCCGATCCAACTAGCTTGCTGCGATCAGCCGTTTGCGTAGACAACCTTGGCCTTGCGGGCTTCGGCTTGCAGGCGGGTGAAGACGTTCTGCACAGCGGCGATGACGCGCTTGACGTCGTTGGCGAAGCCGAGGCTTTGCGAGCCCAGTTCGCGCTCGATCAGTTCGCGCTCGAGTTGGTCGGTGATCTTGATATCGGAGTTCGTGTTCATGGCGTTCTTCCTTCCTAGGGATAACCCTTATGGGGTTTTCCCGAATTGTAGCAAAAGGATTGGCGCAATGCAGCATTAGGTAATAGTACGTAGTGCTTGGCAGCAACAACGGCCGCAAAAAGGGCCGGATGAGAGACTTTTTGACGCCACTTTGGCCGATTTTGTACGCAGAACCGCACGTAGGCACCATCGCGGGTGTGGACTTGCATCGCAACACGCCTATCGACATGCGGTTGCCCCATTCGGGTTCCGACAACATCTCGTCCATTCCGGACAACCGGTTCAAGACAGCCGCCGTCCGGCGCGTCAGCACGTATGCTGGCACCTATGAAACTTGTCTTGCGTAGAACCCTGTGGACCGGTCTGGCGCTCGTTGCGCTCGCAGGGGCCGGTGCAGTGACCCGGTTGGACCTGTGGCATGTGCCGGATCCGATCCCTTCGGCGGTTGGGGCACCTGCCGATGTCTCCTTTGGCCCCAGCGGCCAGGATCAGACCGATGCACTGCAATCGGCACTCGATACCCTGCAGTCGGGCCAGCGGCTGGTGCTCGCGCCGGGCACCTATACGGTCAGCCGCGTGCTGACCGTGAGCCGGGAGCAGGTCGTCGTGTCCGGCTACGGGGCGACCTTCGTCGCGACCAATCCGGATCAGCAGGCCATTGTCATGAACGGACGAAACTCGACGCTCGTGGGGCTGACGCTGCGCGGCGTCGGCACGCAGCGGCTGGAGTCGGCGACATCGGCGAAAGTGGTCGTCGACGGCGAAGGCATTCAGGTGCTCGACGTCACGATCCAGGGTGGCGCCAGCGCCGGCATCTTCGTGTCGCGGGGCCGAAGCATCGCGCTGATCGGGGACAAGGTCAGCGGGACGCTGGCCGACGGCATTCACATCACGGGCGGGTCGCAGGACGTGCTCGTGCAGGACTCCTCCGTGACGGCCACCGGCGACGACATGGTGGGGATCGTCAGCTATCAGCGCGATGGCGAGCAGACGCGGAACATCTACGTGACCGGCAACTATCTGGCCGGCAACGCGTGGGGACGCGGCGTCGCGGTGGTCGGCAGCGCGGACGTGACCGTCGTCGGCAACTGGGTGGAGGGCGTGCAGAAGGCCGCGGCCATCATGGTGGCGCAGGAGGATGGCTATCGGACGATGGATGCCTCCAACGTGCTGATTGCCAGCAACTCGATTGCCGACGACCAGAACGCGACGCAACCCGGGAACAACCGCATGGCGACCGGGCACGCAGCCATCGACATCAATACGGACAGCGGCAGCGTGTCGCGGCTGCAGATCATGGGCAACCAGATCATCCGCACGCGGTTCGACGGCTTTCGGGTACAGGGCAATATCTGCGGGGTCGGCATTACCGGCAACCGTTTCGGCGCCATCGGCGGGACGCCGATCGCGCTGCTCTACCGCAACTGTACGGCCGAGCAATTCAACTGCGGCGGGAATACGCTCGATGGCGCGGGTATGTCCGGGCCGTCAGGGTGTTCCGGCGGGGGATCGGTTCAGGTTGCCGGGGCCGACGCGAGCCGGTTACCCCAGGTGCGGTCTTCCTATCGACGTCCCCAATAGCGCCGTTCCCCCAATAGCGCCGCCCCCCCCAATAACGCCGCCTTATCTGACGCGCGGCGTTTCCGCGACCAGCTGCCGCAGGTACTTGCCGTAGTGGCTCTTGCCGAGCGGCGTGGCAAGGCGCTCGACCTGTTCGTCGTCGATCCAGCGCCGCCGGAATGCAATCTCCTCGGGACACGCGACCATCAGGCCCTGGCGCTTCTGCAACGTGGCGACCATCTGCGCGGCATCGATCAGCGAGTCGTGCGTGCCCGTATCGAACCACGCGTAGCCACGGCCCATGATGTCGACGTTCAGCTTGCCCGCCGCAAGGTAGCGCGAGTTCACCTCGGTGATCTCGAGCTCCCCGCGCGCCGAGGGGCGAATGTCCGCGGCGATGTCGCACACCGCGTTGTCATAGAAGTAGAGCCCCGTCACCGCGTAGCTGGACCGCGGCGTGGCGGGCTTCTCCTCGATGGACAACGCGCGAAAGTCCTCGTCAAACTCCACCACGCCGTAGCGTTCGGGATCGTGTACGTGATACGCGAACACGGTGGCACCCTCCTCGCGCCGGCCGGAACGGGTCAGCATGCGGGCGAGATCGTGGCCGTAGTAGATGTTGTCGCCGAGGATCAGCGCCGACGGGTCGCGGCCGACGAAGTCGCGGCCGATGATGAATGCCTGCGCGAGGCCGTCCGGCGAAGGCTGCTCCGCGTAGTGGAGGTTCATGCCCCACTGCCTCCCGTCGCCAAGCAGCGAGGCAAAGCGCGGCGTGTCCTGCGGCGTGGAGATGATCAGCACGTCGCGAATGCCGGCCACCATCAGCGTGGTGAGCGGGTAGTAGATCATCGGCTTGTCGTACACGGGCAGCAGCTGTTTGGAGATGCATTGCGTGACCGGGTACAGCCGCGTGCCGGAACCGCCGGCGAGAATGATGCCCTTGCGTGTCATACCTGCATCTCCTTCACAGTTGGGGATTCATGCGTGCGTGGTGCGGGCGCGCCGCCGTTCGTCGCGCGCCGGTAGCAGAGGCAGAACGCGATGGCGCCCGCCAGTTCGGTAAGGATCACGGAGATCACCGTGCCCTCGGCCCCCAGGTACAGTACGAAGGGCACCACGTAGATCAGATGCAGCAGCGTGACCGCGGCATAGATGTTCCGGACCGTGCGATGGTGACCCAGCGCCATCAGCCCCAGATTGCCGTAGATGAACGCCACGCTCGTCAGCGGCAGCAGCACGGCCTCCAGCCGCAGCAGCAGAATTGCGTCATGGAACGGCTCGCCCAGCCACATGCGAATGCCCATGCCCGCGAACACCTCCACGAACACGAACATCGAGCAGGAGCATGCGAAGACCACCACCATCGCACGGCGCATCAGCGCGCGCGCGGCCGCGGGGTTGGTCACGTTGTACTGGCTGATGCGCGGATAGAACGCGGTGCCCAGCACCGTGAAAATGGTCTGGCCCGCGATGCGGATCTTGTCCGCCATCGAGAACTGGCCCACCGCGACCGGTCCGTGAAAGTGGTTGAGCAGGATCGCGTTGAAGTTCACGTAGAAGCTGACGAGCACCAGCGACAGGAACATCGGAAAGCCGTCACGCAACGATGCCGTGACCGCCGTCCACGGGACCCTGACCAGCGACGCCATCCGCCCGCGCACGACGCCCCACAGCGCCGCGGCGGCAAGCATCGCGGTGCCCACGCTGATACCGAGCGCGGCCAGCGCCGCGTCGCCGGGCGACTTGACCCACAACATCACGCAGCCGAGGCTTGCTGCCTTGGAGACGAAGTTGGGCAATACCAGCGTCTTCATCCTCTCCAGCCCCTGATAGAGCCAGATAGGCGTGACCGCATTGGCGACGACGCCGACGAATGCCGCGGCGAGAATGGTCCAGTGCTCGCGGAGATCGGGCAGGCCGAGCAGTGCGCCGCCCATCAGCACTGCCGCGCCGAGCAACAGCAGCAGCTTGGCCAGCATCGTCGCGGAGAACACTTCGGCGACGGCCGCCGGGTCGTCGCGCCTGAGCGACACCACGCGCGTCGCGGAGAGGTTGTGGCCGTAGTCGGTCAGAAGAATCAGGTATTGCGCCAGCGCCTGGCAGTAGGCCAGCACGCCGAACTCGCGCACGCCCAGCTTGTGGCCCAGAAACGGCAGCAGGACGAGCGGAAACAGGTAGTTGCTGCCCTGGATCAACAACAGGTACGACGCGGTCGAACGTATGGATGGCGGCATGGGCACGGCCTTCGCTTAGCGGCGTGGGCCGAAGTTCGGCCGGCCATAGAGCGATTGCGCCGCGGCCGGGGCCCGCTGCCGGACAGGCTGCCCGAGGAAGCGGAAGATCAGCCAGAGCAAGGCGAGCGGGACGAAATTGCGGCCGCTGAACAGGTTCGGCACGCGCAGGATTTCCATCAGCGAGACCAGCAGCACCGCATGCGCGCAGCACCAGAAGCCATTGCCCGTGCGCCAGCCCGCGTAGCTGCGGCCCAGCAGCCAGCCCATCAGCGCCGCCTCCAGCAGCGCAAACCAGCCCCATTCGTAGAAATGCACGTAGAGGCCGGACGGATTGTTGAACTCCGGGTCGCCGAACGTGTTGAGGAACGTGCCGTAGCCGTCGCCACGTCCGACGAACGGGCGAAAGCTCTCGCCGATGACCGGAAACTTGACCAGCCAGTCGAACGTGAACGTGGGATAGCCGGTCCCCCAGCCCATGATCGTCAGCAGGCCCGCGCCGTTGTTGATGGCCGTCGAGTAGTACAGGCCCAGACGCTCCAGCGCGAAGTCGAAGATGTTGTCGTAGATGTTGACGTAGTACGTCTCCCACGAGCGGTTGTACTCGTTGGCGATAAAGAAGCCGATCAGCGGCGGAATGGCGGCGAACGGCCCGAGCGACATCAGCAGGCTGCGCCCTTCGCCCTTGCCGGACAGCCGGAACCGCGCAAACATCAGCGCCCACGGCAGCACCACTTCGACCAGCGCCAGCCGCTCCGCGAAAATGAAGCTGCGCAGCAGCGTGAGGACGAACAGCACGCCAAGGTAGGCCTTGTAGCGCGTGATGCCACGCACGGCGACCGGAAAGACGGCGAAGTAGAGCGGCACGTAGGCCACGGACGCCTGCGTCAGCGTGCTGATGCCCGCCACGCGGCCCTTGAGTTCGAGCACGTCGTAGGTACTGGCGGTACCGTTCAGATACGACATCAGCACGGCCGGCTTGGCGAGGACCCCACCCATCATCACGAGGTAGCCCAGGCAGGCGAGCCAGAACAACGCGTCCAGCACGAGCGGCGACACCGCGACGGGCCGCTCGGCCGGACGCGGCGCCAGCACGCGCTCGCCGGCGGCGGCCGCGGCCATCGTGAACAGGAACAACGCGCCGGCGATCGCGTAGTGGCTGTTGAAGTAGATGCGATCGATCGACTTCTGGTCGCCCAGCAGTTCGACGCAGACCAGTGCGTACAGCGGGATGATGAACCACAGCAGCAGCTTTGCCGGATCTTCCCACCAGTAGCCGTCGTTCAGGGGGCGGACGTCGCGCATGGGGCGGCCTTCACTCGGGCGCCACGGCGAGCGGATCCGCGACGGCCATGCCGCGCGGGATGCTCGGCGCTACCGCGGGCGTCTGCGCCATCGCGCCGCGCACCATCGCGAGGAACTCCGCGCGGAACCGCTCCGGCGAAAACTGCAGCGCATTGCGCCGGCACGCGGCGGGCAGCACGGGCCCGCTGCCCTCGAAGCGGCATACCGCGCGCACGATGTCCTCGACGGTCTGGCGCGGAAAGAACACCCCCGTGCGCAGGTCCCGGTCGCGGCTGTCGATCACGGTTTCGCGCGCGCCGCCCTGCCCCAGCGCGATGACCGGCGTGCCGCACGCCTGCGCCTCCACGGCGACGATACCGAAGTCCTCCTCGGCGGCGAACACGAAGGCCTTTGCGCGCTGCATATGCGAGACCAGCACCTCCGCCGACTGGTAGCCGAGCACGCGGACATTCGGCGTGGCCATGTCGCGGATGCGCTCGAAATCGGGACCATCGCCGATGACGACCAGCTGCTTGTCCCGCATGGAGGCAAAGGCCTCGACGATCAGGCTGACCTTCTTGTAGGGCACGAGGCGCGACGCGGTGAGGTAGAAGTCCTCGCGCTGTTCGTTCAGGCTGAATTTCTCGACATCGACGGGCGGATAGACCACGACGGCATCGCGCCCGTAGACCTTGTGGATGCGCCGGGCCACATACGCGGAATTGGCCACGAACAGATCCACGCCATGCGCGGTGCGCTGGTCCCATAGCCGCATGTAGTGCAGGATCGCGCGGGCCAGCCAGCTCTTGGGACCGCGCGTCAGCCGCGACTCCGTGAGGTACTGGTGCTGCAGGTCCCACGCGTATCGCATCGGCGAATGCACATAGCTGACGTGTACCTGGCCGGGGCCCGTGATGACGCCCTTGGCCACGGCATGGCTCGAAGAGATGACCAGATCGTAGGCAGAGAGATCGAGCTGTTCCACGGCCAGCGGCATCAGCGGCAGGTAGGCGCGGAACGATTTGCGCGCGCGCGGCAGGCGCTGGATAAACGTCGTGGTCGCGTGCTTGCCCTGCAGCGCGGCGCGCTGCGCGTCGGGAAAGAAATCGACCACGCTGAACAGGTCGGCCTCCGGCCAGATCTTGAGGATCTGCTCGAGCACGCGCTCGGACCCGGCGTACGTGGACAGCCATTCGTGTACGACGGCGACCCGGCCGAATTCGCTGACAGGAGGATTCATCGTTGTGGAAGCCATGGTGAGATCTCGCCAAGTAACCGCGCGGCCGTGTCGCGCCAGGAATAGCGCCGCACGCGCGCCAGGCCCTTCTCGCGCAGCTTCTCGCGCAGGGCACTGTCTTGCATGACGCGGGTCAGCAGCGCGCCGAACTCGCGCGGGCTGGTCGGCGTGAAATACAGCACGGCCGGACCGCAGGCCTCTCGCACGGAGGGCAGGTTCGACGCCAGCACGGGACACCCCAGCGTCATCGCCTCCACGGGCGGCAGTCCGTAGCCCTCGTAGAGCGACGGAAACACGAAGCAGCCCGCGCCCCGGAACAGCGCCTTGAGGTCGGCGTCCTCGACATAGCCGAGCCGCTTGACCGAACTCATCTGGGCCGACCGGTCGTCGCGCACGGACTGGAACACGTGCCCGCCGCCGCCCACGATGACCACGTCGTAGTCCACCGTGCCCAGCATGCCGACTGCCTCCGCCACCAGCCTGAAGTTCTTGTGATAGCTCGCGCTGCTGACGGCGAGCACATACGGACGATCGAACAGACCGTACTTGAGCCGCACGTCCTCCGATTCCGGCAGCCGCAGCATATGGTCGCCGCTCAGGGGCAGCACGCCGATCTTCCGGCCGGGAATGCGATAAGCGGACGCGATCTCGCGGCGCGAGAATTCGGACACGGTCAGCACGCGCCGGGCCACGCGCCCGACCCATGGCGCCATGACGCCGTACCAGGAGCGGAACGCCCGCGAGTACGCCTGCGGCACGCGCACCGGGGCGGCGTCGTGCATCACCGTCACCTGGTTCGGATAGAGCAGCGGTGCCGCATTGCACAGGTTGAGCAGCAGCGCGCCTCCGGCCGCCACCGGCAGGCTGACCTGCTCCCATAACTGCCCGCCGCCCCGCCCCAGATGGTGGCCCACATGACGTATATGCAGGTTCGGGAACTGCTGCGCATCGACGGCGACGTCGGGGGGCACCAGCAGTTCGAACGACAGGCCCGCCGTGGCGGGATCCTGCTCGGCCACCAGCTGGTCGATGCAACGGACCACCTCATGTGCGAAGCGGTCGACGCCGGTGGCTTGGCGCCCCAGGAAGCGGCCATTGATCGCGACGGTCGTGGGCATCGCATGCTCCTAGTGACCGGCCCGCGCAAGCGGATTGGCGATGTACCGCACCACGCGGTCGCTGAACGACGCAGCCGGCAGCAGGCACAGCACGGTGAGGCCCCAGACCGCGATCTTCTTGCGCAGCGTCCAGAACGGATTGGCGACGATCGTATGGAAGTAGCGGCCCGAGTCGTACTGGAACCAGTGCCAGCGCTGCGCGAAGGACGCGCCGTAGACCTGCTGCGCGAAGCGCGCCTTCTCCGCCGAGAAATCGAGCGGAGCCGGCGGCAGTTCGATGCCCAGCCGGTCCTGCGCGATCTCGCGCAGGACCGACCAGCGGCGCGCCGACTGCCGGGCCACGGCCAGCGAGTCTTCGGCGTTGGAGAGCGACAGGTCCTCGCCCGGCGCCTTCGCCGCGGCGGCGCGATGCACGCGATAGCAACCGAGCGCCTGCTCGATCGCGCAGACCTTGCCTAGCAGTGCCACGCCGTAGATGGCATAGAAGTCGGCACCATGGATATTGTCGGCGCCAACCGGTACGGGGAAGATGCGGCGCAGCGCCTCCACGCGATAGGCATTGCCCGACCCCGGCGGCGACGGATACAGCCAGCCGTCGCGCAGCATGCGCCCACAGCCGTCGGCCCGGATCGACTGCGGCACCTGCACGCCGGTAGGCAGGCCGTCGCTCGTCATGACGTCCAGGCGGTACTGCACCTTGACCCAGTCGCCCGAGCCCGAGAACGCGGCGATGACGGTAGCGGCCGCGGCGGGATGCAGCATGTCGTCGGCATCGAGAAACAAGACGTACGGCGTGACGACGCGTTCCAGCGCGTGGTTGTAGGCGGCCACCTGTCCGCCGTTGGGCTGGAAGACGGCCTCGACGCGTGTACCGTACCCTTCGATGATCGCGCGCGAATCGTCGGTGGACCCATCGTCGATGACCATCACCCGCACGTCCGGCGTGGACTGGGCGAGCGCCGAATCGATGGCGGCCGCCAGGTACTGCGCATAGTTGTAGTTGCAGATGACGATGGTCAGCGCGGGCGATGCGGTCCGGTCGGGCATGGATGTCTCCTGTCGTGGCTATAGCGAATAGTCGGCGTGGAAGCCGAGCCGGCTTGCCTCGCCATCGGCGATGGCGGCCTCCAGCAGGCGCAGGCGCGCCTCGGCATTGCGCCGCTTGCCATAAAGCCGCAGCAGCCGCAGGAATACGTACCGGTTCAGGCGATACATCATTCCCGACTGGGACCAGTAGTTGCGGTCGAACCATGCCTGGTTGCGGCTGCTGTAGTACGCGCGGAAATCCGAACCGCTGAGCAGCATGCATTCGAAATGGTTCTTCCAGTTGCGCTTGACGTTCCACGACCCTTCCAGATCCTCCAGCTCCGCGCCGGTGACCAGCGCGATGCAGCCGCCGCGCGCGGTCAGGCGGTAGGTGTATTCGGTGTCGTCCGCATAGAGCACGAGGTTGGTATCGGGCAGGCCGAGGTCCGTGTACATGTCGCGGTGGCCCAGCAGCCCGCCGTAGGGCGCGAACGGCAGCGGCACCACGGCCGGGAGCGCGTCGGGGCGCGGACGTCCCCACGGGGTGCGGCGCCAGATCTTGTAGGGGATGCGCGCCACGTGAAAGCCGAAGTAGCTCGAGCGCGGGGGCATGGCGAGCCTGACCGGCACGCCGGCCGCGATATCGCCCTGATGGTCGGGCCGGAAACCCAGCACCGCGGCGAGCTGACGTCCGCGCTGGCGTGCGAGCACGTCGAGCTGGTGGGCCAGCACGTCGAGCGCGCCTTCGCGCGGCGCGTTGTCGTCGTCCATCAGCCAGATGAAGTCCGTGGTGCTGCGCTCGAGCGCCGCGGCAATGCCGATCGCGTAGCCATTGGCCGAGCCCGAGTTGCTGGGCAGCCGGATGATCGTGGCGCGCTTGCCCCATGTGGTCTCGAGCAGCGAGAGATCGGAGCTCGAGTTGTTGCTGACCACGATCGCGTGCATGACGCCTTCGCTCTCGAAGCTGCGCCGCAGCAGTTCCGCGCAGTAATGGAGGCGGTCGCCATAGGTGACCGTGACCAGCGTGATGCGCTTGTGGTGCAGGTGCGGCATGGCGGCTCTCCCCAAGGCCAGTCGTGATAGGTACTCAAACCCCGGCCGTGACGGTCTGCGTCTCGGCCGTCGAGCCATAGGCGTAGCTGTACCGATGCATCGTGCCGGTGAAGTCGTTGAAGATCACGCCGCGCACGGCGACGTTGGCCTGCGCGAGCCGGCGCGTGCTTTCGTCGATCTGCTCGACCGTGGTCACGCGGTGGCGCGCGACCATGAAGACCGTGCCCGCCATGCGGCCGAGCACGAGCGCGTCGGCCACGGGCAACAGCGGCGGGCCGTCGAGCACCACCATGTCGTAGTGCGCGGCCACCTGCTGGATCAGCACGCGAAGCTCGGGTTGCAGCAGGAGTTCGCTCGGGCCCGCGGAACAGGCGCCCGTGGAAAGGAAATCGAGGCCGTAGGACACATTGCGGCGGATCGCGTCCTCGGGCTTGCATGTGCCCGCCAGCACCTCGGCAAGTCCGGGCCCGCGGTCCAGATGAAAGCGCTTGTGCAGACGGCCATTGCGCAGGTCGGCGTCGATCAGCAGCACGCGCTGCTTGGACGCGCCGGCCAGCGTGGCGAGGTTGGCGGCGACGAACGATTTGCCGACCCCCGCGGTGGGACCGGTGATGAGCACCACGCGGTTCGGCGCGTCGTGCAGCGCGAAATGGAGCGTGGTACGGACAGCGCGCAGACTTTCGATCGCCGCATCCGGCAGCATCGGGCCCTCGCCGGAGCGGCTCCGCCACGACGCACGCAACGGTCCCGTCAGGCGGCTGCGCGGCACCGTGGCGTAGACGGGAATGCCCGTGGCGATCTCGATCTCCTCGCGATCCTGCACCGTACCCGCGATACGGCGGCGCGCCATCGCGAGCACGATGCCCGCCATGAGGCCGGCCAGCAGCGAACCGCCGATGGCCACGCCGCGCCGCGGCGAGATCGGCGTCTCCGGCGGCGTGGCCGGATCGATCAGCCGCACGTTCGCCACCTTGCCGGCGCGGACCAGCGTCAGTTGCTGGCGCGCATTGAGGCGGTTCGTATAGAGCTCGGTGTCAACATGCAGATTGCGCTGCAGCTGGAGCACCTTCTGCTCGATCAGCGGCAGCTGCTTCGTACGGCCCTGCACCACGGACCATGCCGCCTGCGCTTCGCGGATCTGTCCGTCGATGGCCAGCAGCGCCGGATGCTTCTCGGTGTACTGCGTCATCAGTTCCTGCCGCTTCTGGCGCAGGTCCACCAGCCGCGTCTCGGCCTCGACGCTCTGTTGCAGCAGCGCGCGCGCTTCCTGGCTCGTATCGACGGTGCCCTGCTGCGCGCGGAACGCGTTGTAGCGGCTTTCCGACTCCTCGAGCTGCTTCTTGAGTTGCGGCAGCTGTTCGTCGAGGAAGCGGATCGACTTGTCGGCTTCCTCGGAACGCCGGCGCACGTTCTGGTCCACGTACTCCTTGCCGATCTCGTTGAGGATGCGCGTGGACTCCACCGGATCGACGCTGTCCAGCGACACGCCGATGATGCTCGACTGCTTGCCGCGCTCGCCGATGGCCAGCGTGCGCTGCAGCCATTCCGTGGTGGCGGTCTCCGAATAGCGCTTGAGCGTGAAGCTTGCGCCGGGCTGGCCCGTGGCGGTGCGAACCAGCAGCGTCAGCGGCCCGCGCGCGGTCTCCGCGCGCATCAGGATGCCGACGCGGCCGGACAGCGAGATGTCGGGCGCGCCAAACGCGGTGGGCTGCGTCAGCGTGAAGTCGCCATGCTCCCCCAGCGTCAGCGTGAATGGCTTGCCCTGCAGCGCGGGCGGCACGTCGAACGTCGTCACCGCGATGCGTTCCTTGCCGTAGACATGGCCGCCGAGCGGCCGCGAATAGCCGTCCGCGCGTTCCGCGAGCCACCAGCCGATGACGGGCACATAACGCGGCGCGGCATCGATATAGAGCTTGAGCGTGTCCACGGCGCGCGATACCACCATGCGCGAGCTCAACACCTGGATCTCAGACGTGGTGTCGGGCTTGATCTCGGGCGTCAGCCGGGGATCGCCCGAGGCCGACCGGTTCTCGATCGAGCTCGGTTCCACCTGGATCAGCATGTCGGAGCGATAGACCGGGCGCGTGAACACCGCATAGGCGACGCCCGCGAGCACGCAGGCGAGCGTGATGCCGGCGATCAGCCAGCGGCTGGCCACCAGCGTGGTCAGCGGGTTCATCGCGCGTGCCGTCGGACGGGCCATCGGCCCGTAGTACGGCACCGGATGTGCGAGATCTGTGGTTTGCATTGCCATTGCCCTCCCGGGGTTCGCTTGACTCATGGCGCTATCGCGCGACTGGCGGTGGCGGTCTGTGCGGTGGGCAGGAGCAGGTTGACCACGCGGCTCCAGCGCACCAGCGACGAGGTGTCCACGAACACCACGTCGTTGGCCTGGAGTGCAAATCCATCGGCGAGCGCCATCGCGGACGGCCGGCTGGCGTCCAGATGGAACACCTGCGGCTCGTGCCCGCCATTGCCGCGCACGACATAGACCTGCTGCGCATCGCCCGAGTACTGGCTGATGCCGCCGGCGTCGCCGAGCGCCTGATTGAGGCTGAGCTTGCCGTTGTTCAGCGTGAGCGCCGCGTTGCGCGCGACCTCGCCGATGACGTAGACCTTGCTGTCGGTGCCCGCGTAGACGCGCACGAGATCGCCATCGCGGAGCAGGATGTCCGACGGGTTCGTGCCCTTGGCAATCAGGTCCGGAAAGCTCACGCGGGCCGTGCGCTCGCCACGCGTTACCGCGACCCACGACCGGTCGGCCGCGGCGCTGAAGCCGCCCGCGCGATTGATCGCTTCGGGCAAGGTCATCGGTACGTCGTTGATGATCTGCACGCCGGACTGCTGCACGGCGCCGTCCAGATAGACGCGCTTGCTCCGGTAGGCCTGGATGCGCAGCGTCACCTGCGGATTGCGCACGTATTCGGCGAGCCGCCGCGTGAGCAACTCGCGCGCCTCGGCCTCCGTCAGGCCCGCCACCTGCACCATGCCCACGAACGCGTACTGCACATTGCCGCGCGCATCGACGGTATAGCCCGTGACGACGGAGTTGGAACCGGACGTATCCACGCCGCTGGTCACCTGCAGCGAGGGCAGGTTCAGTTCGGGATGTCCCCACACGACGATGCTGAGCACGTCGCCGGGCCCCAGCACGTAGGGGCGGGGCTTGTCGAACAGCGCGCGCACTTCGGGCGAAATGCCGTTGGGTTGCGCCGCGCGCTGCGAGGCCAGCAGCCCATGATCGATCTCGATCAGGTTCTCCTGCGAGACGGACTGCACGCCCTGCACCGATGGCAGGCTGCCCACGGCCGGCGCGGGCTGGACCGGCCCCGCGGCCGACGCCTGCTGCGTGCTTGTGGACGTGGTCGTCGTGGTCTTGTACGTCATGCCCGGCGCCATCGCGCAGCCGCTCACCACATACACCACGAGGGCCGAGAACCAGCCGGAGAGCCGCCTGCTCCAGGGCAGGTCAGTATGCGCCGCGACCATAGATCACCACTCCGATTGTCTTGAACAGGATCACGATGTCGCCGGCGAACGTCCAGTTGCGGACGTAGGCCACGTCGAGCATCACGCGCTTGTCGTAGTCGGCATCGTTGCGGCCGCTGACCTGCCAGAGTCCGGTGATGCCCGGCAGCACGCGCAGGTAGTACGACACCGAATCGCCATAGCGTTCGAGCTCTTTCTCGACCACCGGGCGCGGACCGACCAGGCTCATGTCGCCGCGCACCACGTTCCAGAGCTGCGGCAGTTCGTCGATGCTCGTCTTGCGGATAAAGCGGCCCAGGCGCGTCACGCGCACATCGTTGCGAAGCTTGAAGTCTTTCTCCCATTCCGCGCGCGCGGCGGGATCGTTCGCCAGCAGCGCCTGCAGCACGGCGTCGGCATTGCGCACCATCGAGCGGAACTTGAGGCATCGGAACTTGCGGCCGTCCATGCCGACGCGGGTGTGGCCATAGACGCAGGCGCCCCCATCGCGCATGACGAGCAGGGCCACGGTCAGCATCAGCGGCGACAGGAGAATCAGCAGGGTCAGGGCCGCGCTGACATCGAACGCGCGCTTGGTGGCATGGCCGAGCGCCCCCGCATAACGCGGTTCGACGCGCGGTTTCGTACCTTCGCGCGCCTCGGCCAGATCTGGGGACAGGCTCGCGGAGATGTTGGCCGTCAGATGAGAAGGCAGGATGCCGGCTCTGGACAGCAACGACTTGAGGAAGCGCAGGCGCATGCTGGTATCTCCCTGGACCGATGGGTGGACGACAGACGGCGCGGCACGCTGGCGGTGCGCCGTCCCGGGGGCAGGTTCAGGTCGAGCTCAGGCGCAGCGGCCGTACGTATCCGCTATGCGGACGATGTCGTCCTCGCCAAGATAGGCACCCGATTGCACTTCGATGAGTTCGAGCGGCAGCTTGCCGGGGTTTTCCAGCCGGTGCATCACGCCGATCGGGATATAGGTGGACTCGTTCTCGCTGAGCAGGAAGCGTTCGTCGCCGCGCGTCACCTGGGCGGTGCCGCGCACCACGGTCCAGTGTTCGGCGCGATGATGGTGCAGCTGGAGGGACAGCGATGCGCCCGGATTCACGACGATGCGCTTGACCTGGAAACGCTCGCCCTGGTCGATCGAGTCGTAGCAGCCCCAGGGGCGCTGCACCTTGCGATGGTTCTCCGCCTCGCTGCCCCGCTCGCGC